>NZ_CP102480.1:2932500-3232500 GCF_024662015.1 Nisaea acidiphila
GCCGAACCCACGTCTGTTGAAAAAGACGGGGATGATCTGTGGTTAGGGGTGAAAGGCCAATCAAACTCGGATATAGCTGGTTCTCCGCGAAAACTATTTAGGTAGTGCGTCGTGTGATTACCGCCGGGGGTAGAGCACTGGATGGGCTAGGGGGGCGCGAGCCTTACCAAACCTAACCAAACTCCGAATACCGGTGAGTACAGCACGGCAGACAGACCATGGGTGCTAAGGTCCGTGGTCGAGAGGGAAACAGCCCAGACCTCCAGCTAAGGTCCCCAAGTTGCGGCTAAGTGGGAAAGGATGTGAGGAGGCCAAGACAGCCAGGAGGTTGGCTTAGAAGCAGCCATCCTTTAAAGAAAGCGTAATAGCTCACTGGTCTAGTTAAGCCACCTTGCGCCGAAGATGTACCGGGGCTCAAGCCGTACACCGAAGCTGAGGGCGTGGATTTATCCACGCGGTAGCGGAGCGTTCCGTAGGCCTGCGAAGGGAGACTGTGAGGTCTCCTGGAGGTATCGGAAGTGCGAATGCTGACATGAGTAGCGACAAAGAGTGTGAGAAACACTCTCGCCGAAAGCCCAAGGGTTCCTGCGCAAGGCTAATCCGCGCAGGGTGAGTCGGCCCCTAAGACGAGGGCGAAAGCCGTAGTCGATGGGAATCAGGTTAATATTCCTGAACCTGGCAGGATGTGACGAATATCGGAAGTCGTGCGCGCTTACTGGATTGTGCGTGCGGCCTGGATGTTCCGGGAAATAGCCCTGCCATATAGACCGTACCCCAAACCGACACAGGTGGGCTGGTAGAGCATACCAAGGCGCTTGAGAGAACAACGTTGAAGGAACTCGGCAAAATGCCCCCGTAACTTCGGGAGAAGGGGGACCTCTCATTGGGCAACCAGTGGGGGGTGGCACAGAGTAGGGGGTGGCGACTGTTTACTAAAAACACAGGGCTCTGCGAAGCCGCAAGGCGCGGTATAGGGTCTGACGCCTGCCCGGTGCCGGAAGGTTAAGAGGAGAGGTGAGAGCTTTGAATCGAAGCCCCGGTAAACGGCGGCCGTAACTATAACGGTCCTAAGGTAGCGAAATTCCTTGTCGGGTAAGTTCCGACCTGCACGAATGGCGTAACGACTTCCCCGCTGTCTCCAACGTTGGCTCAGCGAAATTGAATTCTCCGTGAAGATGCGGAGTACCCGCGGTCAGACGGAAAGACCCCGTGCACCTTTACTACAGCTTTGCAGTGGTATCAGGAAATGAATGTGTAGGATAGGCGGGAGGCTTTGAAGCACTGGCGCCAGCCAGGGTGGAGCTACCCTTGAAATACCGCCCTTTTGTTTTTTGATATCTAACCGCGGCCCGTGATCCGGGTCCGGGACCCTGCATGGCGGGTAGTTTGACTGGGGCGGTCGCCTCCCAAAGAGTAACGGAGGCGCGCGAAGGTAGGCTCAAGCTGGACGGAAATCAGCTGACGAGTGCAATGGCATAAGCCTGCCTGACTGCGAGGCCGACAGGCCGAGCAGAGACGAAAGTCGGTCATAGTGATCCGGTGGTCCCGCGTGGAAGGGCCATCGCTCAACGGATAAAAGGTACGCCGGGGATAACAGGCTGATACTCCCCAAGAGTCCACATCGACGGGAGTGTTTGGCACCTCGATGTCGGCTCATCACATCCTGGGGCTGGAGCAGGTCCCAAGGGTTCGGCTGTTCGCCGATTAAAGTGGTACGTGAGCTGGGTTTAGAACGTCGTGAGACAGTTCGGTCCCTATCTGCCGTGGGTGTTCGAGACTTGAGAGGAGCTGTCCCTAGTACGAGAGGACCGGGATGGACGCACCTCTGGTGGACCTGTTGTCGCGCCAGCGGCACAGCAGGGTAGCTAAGTGCGGAAAGGATAACCGCTGAAGGCATCTAAGCGGGAAGCCCCCCTCGAAACCAGGTCTCGCCGAGAACCGTGGAAGACCACCACGTCGATAGGCCGGGTGTGGAAGCGTGGCAACATGTGAAGCTAACCGGTACTAATCGTTCGATCGGCTTGATACATAACTCATACAGAACCAAATACCGGACCGAAGGGCACTGCCCTTCGCCGAAAGCAGACATCCAACACGAACCCCGTTCCATTCTTCGCATCGATGACCTGGTGGTCATGGCGAGGGGCCCGCACCCGATCCCATTCCGAACTCGGCCGTGAAAACCCTCCGCGCCAATGGTACTTCGGCTTAAGCCGCGGGAGAGTAGGTCGCCGCCAGGTCATCTATGCGAAAAATAAAAAAGCTTAACCTCTCACAATCAACACACCCATAACGCGGGGTGGAGCAGCCCGGTAGCTCGTCAGGCTCATAACCTGAAGGTCGCAGGTTCAAATCCTGCCCCCGCAACCAAGAATATCAAGGCCTTAGCGCACAAACCGCTAGGGCCTTTTGCATGTCTGGAAAACGTTCTCAAAAATAGATGCCGGCAAATCTGAGAAACGATCGTTCAGACATCTGAACCCATTGATGACAACCGGCGTCTCTGTATAGTGTGCGGAATCATAAAACCTAAACAAACAGGGGAAGCGACGATGAAACGCTTGCTACCGTTGCTGTGCGCCGCGGTTCTGACCACAACCGCCGCCCAGGCTCAGGATACCGTCAAGATCGGCATGTTGCAGGGCTTCACCGGTCCGACCGAATCTCTCGTCAAGCCAATGGCGCTCGGCGGCGAACTGGCCATCCAGGAAGTCTCCGACAGCGGCCTGTTCCTTGGCGGCAAAAAGGTCGTTTCCGTGCGCGGCGACAGCACCTGCGTCGATGCCGCCGCGGCCACCGCCGCTGCCGACCGTCTGATCACGTCCGAGGGGGTCAACGGCATCGTCGGCGCGACCTGTTCCGGCGCGACCACTGCGGTCCTCAACAATGTGGCCCGGCCGAACGGCATGCTCATGATTTCTCCGTCGGCCACCTCGCCGGCGCTGAGCACGATCGAGGATGACGGCCTGTTCTTCCGCACCGCGCCGTCCGATGCGCGCCAGGGACAGATCATTGGCGATATCCTCGTTGCCAAGGGCATCAAGACCGCCGCGCTGACCTATACCAATAACGACTACGGCAAGGGCCTCGCGGACTCGATCCAGTCCGCCTTCGAAGGCAAGGGCGGCAAGATCACCGCCGTCGCCGCGCATGAAGACGGCAAGGCCGACTACTCCGCCGAAGTCGCGACTCTTGCGGCGGCTGGTGGCGATATCCTGATCGTCGCCGGCTATCTCGACCAGGGCGGCAAGGGCATGATTCAGGCCGCGCTCGATACCGGAGCGTTCGAGAAGTTCGTCCTGCCGGACGGCATGGTCGGTGAGGCGCTGACGGATAATTTCGGCGCCGATCTGGACGGTTCCATCGGCACCAACCCCGGCACCGACAGCCCGGGCGCGGCGATGCTCGCCAAGCTGGCCGAAGGCAAGGGCTTCAAGGGCGACGATCCGTATGTCCCGGAAGCCTACGACGCTTCCGCGATCCTGCTGCTCGCCATGCAGGCCGCGAACAGCACCGACCCGGCCAAGTACAAGGGCATGGTCGAGAAGGTCGCCAATGCCCCTGGCGAGAAGATTTTCCCGGGCGAACTCGCCAAGGCGCTCAAGATTCTTGCCGATGGCGGCGACATCGATTATGTCGGCGGCACCGCGCTCGAGCTGATCGCGCCGGGCGAGTCCGCGGGCAGCTTCCGCGAGACCACCGTCGAAGGCGGTAAGTGGAAGACCGTTGCTTACCACTGATCGGTCGAGCTGAGACATTTACAGGGAAACGGTCGGGCGCGAGCCTGACCGTTTTGCCTATATGGGCTAGTTGATGATCAAAGTAGAAAACGTCACCAAGCGCTTTGGTGGCATCCACGCCGTCAACGGCGTGTCGCTGGAAATCCAGCAAGGCTCCATCACCGGGCTGATCGGCCCGAACGGAGCGGGGAAGACAACGCTCTTTAACATCATCGCCGGCGCCTTTCCGCCGACGTCGGGGAAGATCTATCTCGACGGCGATGACGTGACCGAACTTGAGCCGCATCAGCTCTTTCACAAGGGACTGCTGCGCACTTTCCAGATCGCGCACGAATTTTCCTCCCTGACGGTTCTCGAGAACCTGATGACGGTCCCGGGCGGGCAGCCGGGCGAGGATTTGCGGCATGCCTGGTTCAATTTCGCCGCAGTGCGCGCGCACGAGGAAAAGGTCCGCGAACGCGCCCGCGACGTCATCGAATTCCTGGAAATCCCGCATCTCGAGAACGAACTCGCGGGCAATCTCTCCGGCGGTCAGAAGAAGCTGCTCGAACTCGGCCGGACCATGATGGTGGATGCCAAGATCGTCTTCCTCGACGAGGTCGGGGCCGGGGTCAACCGCACCCTGCTGCAGACCATCGCGACCTCGATCCAGCGTCTGAACAAGGAGCGCGGCTACACCTTCTGCCTGATCGAGCACGACATGGATTTCATCGCCCGGCTCTGCGACCCGGTGATCGTCATGGCCGAGGGCAAGCTGCTGACAGAGGGCACCGTCGACGAGGTGATGAACAACGAGGAGGTCATCGAGGCCTATCTCGGGACCGGCCGCAAACACAAGCGGGTGTCGGAGCAATGAGCTTTCTTTCCGCGACCGGCATGACCGGCGGCTATGGCGGGGCCGATATCCTGACCGACTGCAATCTCAGTGTGGAGCGCGGCGAAGTCGCCGTCGTCGTCGGCCCGAACGGGGCCGGCAAGTCGACGGCGATGAAAGCCGTCTTCGGACTGCTGAACCTGCGCGAGGGCAGCGTTGTTTTCGATGGCGACGACATCACGCGCATGGCCCCGCAGGAGCGGGTGCGCCACGGCATGGGCTTCGTGCCGCAGACCCGCAACGTCTTCGTCTCGCTCACCGTCGAGGAAAATCTCGAGATGGGCGCCTTCATCCGCGACGACGACATCACGGAGTCGAAAGAGCAGGTCTTCTCGCTCTTCCCGATCCTGGCCGAGAAGCGCAACCAGCCGGCGGGCGAGCTCTCCGGCGGCCAGCGCCAGCAGGTCGCGGTCGGGCGGGCGCTGATGACGAAGCCCAAACTGCTGATGCTGGACGAGCCGACGGCCGGGGTCTCGCCGATCGTGATGGACGAGCTGTTCGACAAGATCGTCGAGGTCGCGCGCACCGGCATCGCCATCCTGATGGTCGAGCAGAATGCGCGGCAGGCGCTGGAGATCGCCGATCACGGTTTCGTCCTCGTCCAGGGCTCCAACCGCTTCACCGATACCGGCGAGGCCCTTCTGGCGAACGAGGAAGTTCGCCGTTCCTTCCTCGGGGGCTGAGCCATGGATATCGCCAACGCATTCGCGCTCCTCAGCAATTTCGTCATCGTCCCGGCCATCGCCTACGGCGCGCAGCTCGCGCTCGGCGCACTCGGAGTCACGATCATTTTCGGCATCCTGCGCTTCGCCAATTTCGCGCATGGAGAGCTGATGTCCTTCGGCGCCATGGCGGCGATCCTCGCCACCTGGTTTCTGCAGGCGAGCGGCGTCAGCATCGATCCGCTGCCGACGGCGCTGCTGGCCCTGCCGGTCGGCATTCTCGCCGCCATTGCCATGGCGCTGCTGACAGACCGTTTCGTCTTCCGCTTCTATCGCCGTAAACGGTCCAACCCGATCGTGTTCGCCATCGTTTCGGTCGGCGTGATGTTCCTGCTGGCAGGCCTGATACGGATTATCATCGGTCCGGACGACCAGAGTTTCTCCGACGGCGCGCGCTTCCTTTTCACCGTGCGCGACTTCAAGAAGGCGACCGGCCTCGAGCAGGGGATCGGCGTGAAGCAGACCCAGCTGATCACCGTCGTGGTCGCGCTCGTCGTCGTCGCGGCATTGTTCTGGTTCCTGCAGAAGACGCGCTGGGGCAAGGCGATGCGGGCCTATTCCGACGATGAGGACCTGGCGCTGCTCTCCGGCATCAATCCGGAGAAGATCGTGACGATCGCCTGGGTGATCTCGGCCGCGCTCGCCGCCATCGCGGGCACGCTCTACGGCCTCGACAAGACCTACAAGCCGTTCATCTTCCTGCAGATCCTGCTGCCGATCTTCGCCGCGACGATCCTCGGTGGCATCGGGCAGCCGGTCGGCGCCGTGCTGGGCGGCTTCATCGTCGCCTTCTCGGAGGTGACGGTAACCTACGCCTTCAAGCGCTTCCTCGCCTATCTCGGCCCGCAGGACTGGGCTCCGGAAGGGCTCGTCCAGCTGCTCTCCACCGATTACAAGTTCGCGGTGTCCTTCGTCATCCTGGTCGCGGTGCTGCTGGTGCGGCCGACGGGCATCATTCGAGGTAAGGTCATATGACGAAGAAGGTCCCCCTCTATTACGGGGCGATGGGGCTGATCCTCATCGCCGTCGGCATTTTCCAGAGCTGGACCGTGGCGTTCGGCATTCTCAATCTCTGCCTGATCTCCGCCATCATGGCGCTCGGCGTGAACATGCAATGGGGCTATGCCGGCCTCTTCAATGTCGGGATCATGGGCTTTACCGCGCTCGGCGGGCTTGCCGCCGTGCTGGTTTCCATGGCGCCGGTGCAGGAGGCCTGGTCGGCCGCCGGCGGCGACCTGTTTCTCTCCCTGCTCTGTCTTGCCGGGACGATAGCGGCGATCCTTTATGCCCGCCGTACGGTATCGCCCGCCCTCAAGCGGTATGTGACACTCGCGTTGCTGGTCGCCGGCTATTTCCTGATCTCGCATTTCTTTATTCCGGCGACCGAGCGGATCGAGGCGATCGACCCGGCGCTCAGCGGTTATCTCGGCGGTCTCGGCCTGCCGGTGATTCTGGCCTGGCCGATCGGCGGCCTCGTCGCCGCGGGCGCGGGCTGGCTCATCGGCAAGATCTCCCTCGGGCTGCGCGCCGACTATCTGGCCATCGCCACGCTCGGCATCTCCGAGATCATCATCGCGGTGATTAAATACGAGGAATGGCTTTCCCGCGGGGTGAAGAACGTGACGGGGATTCCACGCCCGGTGCCCTACGAGGTCGATCTCGTGGAAACGGACTGGTTCCTCTCCGCGGTCTCCTCGTTGGGTCTTTCAGACCCGTCCGCTGCGGCGGGCGTGTTCGTGAAGATCTGCTACGCGCTGCTCTTCATCGCGGTCCTGGCGGTTATCATGTGGCTGGCCGAACGGGCCCTGCAGTCGCCGTGGGGACGCATGATGCGGGCGATCCGGGACAACCGGGATGCGGCGGCCGCCATGGGCAAGGACGTGAAGGCGCGCCATCTCCAGGTCTTCGTGCTCGGCTGTGCGGTCTGCGGTGTCGCGGGTGCGATGCTTGCGACACTCGACGGTCAGCTCACCCCGACCAGCTACATCCCGCTGCGCTACACCTTCCTGATATGGGTGATGGTGATCCTCGGCGGGTCCGGCAACAACTGGGGCGCCGTGCTCGGCGGTTTTGTGATCTGGTTTCTCTGGATCCAGGCGGAGCCGCTCGGCGCATGGTTCATGACGGTGATCACGATGCCGCTGCCGGAAGAGTCCGGCCTCGCGCAGCACCTGATGGCCGGATCGGTCTATATGCGCTATCTGCTGATGGGCGCGATCCTGCTACTGGTCATGCGCTTCGCACCGAAGGGGCTGATCCCGGAGCGCTGAACGTAGCGGAAACTGAACGTACGGGAACCGACCCGCGCCTTCGGCCGGGCCGGTGTTCAAAGCTGAAATCTCAGACCCTCTGATTCCGGAGCAGATCGACGATTGCATCGGTCAGGCGGATGACGGCTTTTTGAGCCATGTCGCTCTCGCCGCCTTCGGACGGTTCGATCAATGGCGCGACCGCCATGGCCGATGCGCTCCAGATCGAGACCGGAAGAGACCCGATCCGCTCGAGGGCGGCTTTCTGGCCGTCGGTCAGGCGGGTGAACATCTCTGCGGGAATCCGGGTCTGGAAGGAAAGCGACACATAGATCGCGCAGTGGCTCTTCCTGATCGCGAAGGCTTCGTTGCTGATCAGAAGGACGGCAACGAGGCCGGACTCCTCGCTGTCGTTGATCCCGAGGGAAATCAGTGCAGCATCCAAGTGGTCCTGGAAGTCCTTGAGGCTCTTCTCAAGGTTGCAGGTTTTCTTCGTTTTCGAGTCGAAGACGATTTTCGACTCTTTATAGGCCACCAGTTCCTTCGCAACAGCCTCGACGGCTTCCGCCTTGCCGGAGATTGCGGCAAGCGCCGCCAGCAGAATGCCAGCCAGTATCAGGGTATGCTTCCTCATCGGAGCCACTCCTTGCAGCAGTGATGAAACGTTGCGGAAAACGGCCGCATTTAGCCGTGAACGATCCCTTCCGCTAAACCAATGCTAGCAGAGCGCTATCCGGTTTTGGAAGCGCAGAGACAGCGACAAGTCGTCATACCGGCAGGGTAACGCCGGATCGAATTGGCTTAATTGGATTGAGGCGGAGGCGAGCTTGCCGGAGCGGGCGTTCCGCTTCCGGTCAGTTTGCCGAGCCATTCGCGAAGCGTGTTCTGCGCATTCGGGTCCGCGACCGGGATGCCGCCCACCGTCGGCACCGTCCCGGCATCGGTTCCGCTCGGGCCATGCTCCTCTTGGGGGATGTCGGGCGGTGCCGCCGAGTTTTGGCGCAGTGGCGCCCCCGAAGCCGTAAGAGGCGGCGGACCGGCGAGGGACGGCATCTTGAGCAGATCGCTGCGGGGGCCGAATTGTGTCGGATCGGAGTATCCGGAGGTTTCGCCCCCTGGCGGCCTCTGAGCAGCCCGTTTTTTCTGATCCTCGCCGATCGTCTCCAGGCCGCTTTCGGTATTGAGGATGATCGGGAGGCCGTTTTCGCCGCCGATGATGACGACCTTCGCATTGTTCGACTGCGCGAGCTGCAGGGTCGCCTCGATACCGCGCCAGCGCAGATAGCTCGGCGTGATGCCGGGCGCCACGATTTCCTGGAAACTGCGGATGCCCTCGGCTTCGATACGCTTGCGCTGGCGTTCCTTCTCCTCGAGGCGGAGACGGAAATCGTAGGCTTCGCTCATATGCCGCACGCGCTCTTTCTGTTCGATGGCACTGCGCACGAAGCTCGGCAGGGTGATTTCCTCGATCAGCACGTCTTCCAGGTCGACATAGGCCTCCTCGAACGGCACGTTCGAGGAGATGTTGGCGAGCTTGCTCTGGAAGCGGGTCTGCACGATGGTCTGTACCCGTTCGCGCCGCGTCGAATAGAGGTCCGATGCCTCATTTTCCGAAATGTAGGTCAGGATCAGCGTCCGGAGCTGAGGACGCATCAGGGTCTCTTTGTATTGGGGGCCGAGGCTCTTGTGCAGATAGCCCGCATATTGCCGATTGATCACGAACCGGCTGGATACGTCCACCGTGATCTCCAGCCCGTCGACGCTGAGGCCCTTGACGCTTTCGTTGATGCGCTGGAGACGCGCATCGTACATGTAGATCTTGTCCCACGGGAAGATGAAGTGGATGCCTTCGCGAAGCTCCGTATTGGGCTTCGTCACGGTCCCGCCGAAGAAGCGGTACCACATCACCCCGACCGATCCCGGCGGCACGGTGTAGACGATCAGCGGCCAGAGCACGAGGAGCAGCAGAAGGAAGACCGCACCGGCGGCGAAAAACTCGACCCAGTGCCGGTGCGTCCAGTTAGACAGCCAGCTGAAGAAGCGCCTAATCATGGAAGAACTCCGGATCGTAGGCCGCCATCATTCCGTCTTCCATGTGCATCTGCCTGTCGGCCGCGTCGAAGAACCGGTTGTCGTGGGTGACGGCGATTATAGTGGTACCGCCTGAGCGGAGCATACCCAAAATCTCCCGGTAGAACTTGCGGCGGAACATCGGATCCTGGTCGGCCGCCCATTCGTCGAGCACCAGGATCGGACGTTTCTCCAGCGCCGCGGCCAGCAGGGCGAGGCGCTTGCGCTGTCCGGTCGAGAGATCGACGGTCGAGAATTTCCGGCCGTCGAACTTCACCTTGCCGAGAATTTCCAGCGTGTGGATCCAGTCATGGACTTCCTCCCGCGCTTCGTCGGGAATTCCGTAAAGTTCCGAGAACAGATGGAAGTCGCCGAACACCGCCGAGAAGATCTCGCGGTAATCCTGCAGGTTGGCTTCGGGCAGTTGCTTGCCGTCGATCAGAAGCTGGCCCTCGTGCAGCGGATAGAGCCCGGTGAGTACCCGCAGCAGGGTGGATTTTCCCGATCCGTTGCCGCCGGTGATGAAGAGCACCTCGCCGCGGGTGATCGAGAGGTCGATCGGGCCGATGGAGAAGCTGTCGGTCGGGTCGCCGTTGGGAGGATCGTAGCGGAATACGGCTTTGCGCAGTTCGATGGTCTTGAAGCCGGCGTAGCGTGAGCTGAACCGCTCGCCGGTTTCGGTTATCGGCCGGCCTTCCTCGTCTGTCTCGATCTCGATGCCCGAGAGCTTCTTCAGATGCTTTTCCAGATCCATGATCGCCTCGGCCGCGGCGGAGGCGTTTTCGAAGATCGGGATCGAGCCGATCAGCCCCGAGATCGGGCCGATGATGAAGAGTACGGCCGTCGTCGATTTCTGCACCACGTCGGAATAACCGGATGTCAGGATCGGCACGACGAAGACCATTGTGCCAAGCAGCAGATAGAACGCGGTCTGCGAGAAGACGAAATTCTTCGCCAGAAGGATCTGTGTGTTGCCGCGCATCTCGGAGGCGCGCTCACTGATCTCCTCGATCCGCTGAATGATGGCGCGGGCCTTCGAACGGCTGAGCTTGGCCTCCTTGAATCCGTCGAGCAGGTCGTCGATCGTCGTATAGACGTCGTTGTCCATCTCGAGGGTGCCCCGGAGGTCGGTGCGGACGGAGTAGGATTTCTTCCAATAGACCGTGAGCGCCACGGCCATGAAGGCGACCAGTGCGATGAAGGAGGTCAGCGAGATCCACGCGATGTAGAGCGTGGTGAAAAGTATCAGGATCGCCATCTGCACGGCGATGGTTACCGTCGAGGCCGATTGCGACAGGGTCTGCATATGGCGGGCGATGCCGCTATATATGACGGCCCGGCCGAGTTGCTCGACATCCAGCAGTTCACAATACTGGAGCTGGCTGACGATCCGCATCCGGACCCGGTGGATCATCGCCTCCACCTGTTCGGCTGCCTGGGTCAGGATCCAGCGCTGAGCGACGACATAGAGCAGCATCGCCGCGGCGAAAAAAACCGCATACAGGGGGCGTGACTCGGACTGTTCCGCATGTTCGGCGGCGGTATTGATGATCGCGAGGATCATCGCGTTGCTCAGGCCGGCAACGGCCGCGACCGTCAACGCCCGTCGCGGCGACAGCGTCGCTTCCCGGCGCAGGAACTTGATCAGGCCGTTGGACGCGACCAGATCGGCGGCGGCGGAACCGGTGTCCATTGCGGAACTCCTTCCCGAAGCGGCTTAGCTGTCCGCCGAGGAACCGGAAGACGCCTTCTTCGGGAAAGGTCTGACCAGCGCGAGAATGAGCCCGACAAGCAGCGGCGTGAAGATTACGCAGCACAGGAAGATTCCGAACGCCCCAATCCGGCTTTTCCGTCCGGCATAAGCCAGGATCAGGCAGAGCAGCAGATAGATGCCGATAGGGAGTAATTGCATGAGACCTGTCCGTCAGGGCGTCGGTTCAGCGCAGCATCCGGCCGGACGGATACACCGTCCGGCCGGGCCGGCTGTTCTGTCAGGCGCAGAGCTTGCCTTACGCAGCCGCTTTCGCGTTGCTCTTGCCGGTGGATTTCTTGACGCCTTCCTCGAACTCGGCCTTGAAGTGATCGCGCATCGCGTCGGGATCGAAATCCAGCACGGTCCCGCCGGCTTCGAAATGCTGCACGAAGACCTTGCCGATCGCGTAGGTCGAGGCGCTGGTGAAGACCGGTGCGGTCAGGACGCCAAGCCAGGTGCCGATGCCGGGGACGGCCTTCAGCAGGCTGGAGGCGCCGCGCGCGAGACCGGCTGGTACCAGGCTGCCGAGCAGGCCGGCAATGATTGTCTTCACGACATTTCGGGAGAACGGAACCTGATAAAGGCTGGCGAGGTCGCCCACCATTTTGATCTGAATGACGGTGACCGCGGCCAGATCGACCCACGGGACCGGGATGAAGCTCGCACCGGCGGTCCAGCCCATATAAGTGCTCACAATGCTTGAGGCCTCGGCGCGGCGAGCCGCCAAAACATCTTCAGTCATGATTTCTCTCCAGACGTGATGAAGTCCTGTTTCGCACTAAAATAGTCGGCTGAGCGACCGTTCCGCTTTGGAGTGCGCTCAGTCCATCGCAGGCCTTTTTCAATCATTTCAACCATATCCGACAGGCCCTGCGAGTACAACAGCTCAGAAGGTTTTAGCAATTTTGAGTTGCGGTAGGATGAAACTTTCCTCGCCTCCTGCACCTATGGATGCGGAAAGATTGATTTCGGCCCGAAGACCGTCATCCGCAAGGAAGCGCAGACCGCCGAAGAGATTGAAGACGCTCTTGGCGGCGGCGCGTGAATCCGCCTCGATGGTCTGCCCTGAGGAGAGACGTCCGTCGAGTTCCCGCTTGTCGTCCAGCAGATCGTGCTCGTAGCCGATACCGAGATAGGGCTGCAGGAGCCCGTTTTCGGTCGAAATGTCCGTCCAGGCCGTGATGTCCACACCTGCCTTGAGCTCAGCGACGTCGCTGTCGTCGACCGTGAGATTGAGAAATTCAGCGCCGCTCTCGGTGAAGCCGTCTACAGACGACCAGCCCGCGCCGAGCCGGCCCGCAGCTGCG
This sequence comes from Nisaea acidiphila, assembly GCF_024662015.1. NCBI lineage: Bacteria > Pseudomonadati > Pseudomonadota > Alphaproteobacteria > Rhodospirillales > Thalassobaculaceae > Nisaea > Nisaea acidiphila. The sequence continues at coordinate 2,945,216 of NZ_CP102480.1, forward strand.
TAGCCGAAGCGGTGGCCGGAGAAATCGGTATGGCGATCCCAGCGCGCCTCGACTTCGGCCGACGCGCCCCAGCCTTCGGTGTCGCTTCGGGCCGTCGGCATGACCGAGAAGCCGGTGTCCCGTTTCACGTCGTCGAGCGTGTGATAGGAGAGATTGGCCTGTACGCCGACGCTGAACGGACCGTCTCGCCAGTCGCCGAAACCGCCGAGCGTCACGGCATCGTTCTCGAAGGACCCACCGCCTTTGATATCGGAATCGAGATTGGCATAGCCGATATGGGCGCCGAAGACGAAATCTTCCGCCCATTCCGGCGGACGGTACGCAATGCCGACGATGGCCATCCGGTTGTCATAGTCGTAGCCGGAGAAGTCGCCGTCCGAGCCGCGGGTACCGGTCCCGTTCTCGGCGATCAGGAAGACAGTGCTGTTGCCGATCTCTTGGGTCATCGGCTTCGCCGCCTTGTCGGAAAAACCGGGCGTGTCGCGCCAGTCGTTGAACTGGCCGCGCAGGGCCGCGAGGATAGAGCGCTGCTGGACAAGTCCGGAATCCGCGAGACCCACAAGCCGTCCCGCATCCTCGTCGACAGCCTGCAGGGTGGCGGCCACCAGCTCGTAGATATAGCCGTGTGCTGCGGTGGTCGGGTGCTGGCCGTCCCAATAGAGCGTCGCGTTCTCGCTTGCCGTGTCCGGGCACTGGCCGGTAGCGACGTTCGAGCTGATGCATTGCCCGGTCAGGTTTGTGAAACCGTAGAGGCTCGGCCGCGCGTCGATATCGTCGTAGAGCGCGTCCAGGTCGACCAGGACGATCTCCAGCCCGGTGCTGGCGCGGGCATTGGCGAGATAGGTCGGCAGCCCGGCATTATGCAGTGCCGACAGGCGCCCCGACTGTGCGAGCTGGTCGGACGTGAAGGCCGAGATCAGGGTCGGCACCCGGTCGAGATCGAACAGGTTGATCACGACGGCCCGGCGTGCGCCGAGACTTGCGGCCCGCTCAAGCCCGGTCTGGATGAAGCCGAGCGTCTGGTCGACGATGCCCTGCTCGGTAAGCCCGTCGGTGGTGCCGTTGGCATAATTCGTATAGTCATTGCCGCCGGTCAGGATTGCGAAGGTCGCGCCGGAAACATTGGCGATGGTGCCGGCCGAGTTGTAGGCCTCGAGATCGTCGAGAACCGTGATCAGGCCCGGAGCGTTGCTCGGCAGGTCCTCGGTTCCGGCCTTTGCTCCGCCGAACGCGAAGCTGAGGCTGACCCCCTGCTGGGCCCCCGGGTCGGTCGTCGAGCCGCAGAGACTGGAGAGGCCTTTCGAGGCGTTCTCCGTCGCACAGTTCGGCTCGCTGAAATAATAGTCCATGTAATAGAGCTGGGTCGGCGCCAGCCTGTCGGTCCAGTTCAGACCGTTCGAGAAGCGCCCGTTGAAATAGGGAGGGCTCTGCGGCACCACGTTCGACGGGGTGATCAGCGTTGTCGCGATGAAGCTGTTCTGGTTATCGACCAGACTGTCGCCGAGAAAGATGAACCGCTCGTCGGCCACGGCTGCGGTGGAAAGAGCGATAAATCCGCCACATATGGTTGCGGCGCAGAATGCACGAACTGTCGGCTGCATGATGTGTGCCCTCCCGATCAGAAAGTGACGACGACTGAAATCGTCGCGTTGGCTTCGCTGTATTGAAGGTCGGCGAGGAAGGCGTCGTTCACGATCTGGTTGGAGATCGAGGAATTGAATACCAGCTCGACGCGCTCATGCACCTGCCAGGCGGCGGCCATATCGAGGGTGAAGCTTTCGGCCTCGTAGGGCGTGCCCTCGATTTCATAGAACCGATAGGTGGGGCCGGCCTTGATATAGACGTCGCTGCGTGGCTTGTAGAGCGCTGCAATGCCGGCGAGATTCGTGAAGAGACCGCCCGATGTCTCGATATTGGTCTCGTCGAAGGTCCGCTCGATGACGCCGCCGACGCCCCACTCATCGTCGATCTTGTAGGAAAGCTGTGCGGTGCCGACGCCGGAAATCACGTCGCCGATGGTCGGTGCGTTGAAATACTGTGCAAAGCCGATCGCCCGGAACAAGCCGGTCAGGTTGCCTTCCTGATACTGGATGCTGATACCCGCACGGCCGCCCTCGGAATCCCGGTCTTCCGGAAGGATGATCTCGGAACCTGAATATCTGATCCGGATCGGCCCGCCGAATACGGAAGCCTTGCCCCAGCCATAGTGTTTCCCGGCCTCGACAGTGAGGTTGTATTCCTCGCGGTCCTGGGACTGCACGCGGCTGACCACGGTGACGTCGATGTCGGTGTCGTTCGAGATGTCCTGATACCGGCTCAGCACGTTCACGAAATAGGTCTTGTCGTCCCAGCCGAGCGCCGCTTCCAGTGTGTTGGTCTGGGTCGTGCCGTTGAGATTGCCGTTGAACTGCAAGGGGTCGTTCTTGCCGATGATGCTCTCTTCGCTGAGCAGACCGACGCGGAGATTGACCTCGTCGGTGAAGTCGTAGCGGCCGCTGAGCGTGCCCGAGAGCGCGTCGCTCTTCTGGTCACGGATATCAAGCGCCTGCTGAGACACGTAGCCGACGGTTGCGGCGAGCGCATGCTTCTCCCAGCTGGAGCGGGCAACGGCGTTGAGCGCCAGCACGCGCTTCAGGTCGGCTTCTTCGGTTGGATCGAGGCGGATATTGTCCGTCGCCTGAATGCCGGCCTGCGCCCGGGTGAAGAAATCGAAACCGCCGAGTTTAAGGCCGGAGGGTTGCTCGAATCCCTGGACCGGCGGCAGGGGGGCTGTCTGCGCCGATGCCGAAGCGGCATTCCAAAGGCATCCCGCCACGGCGGCACCCGCGAGGATTGACGTGCGCCCGGTCAATGCGAAAAGCCGGCGTCCGGTCTGCGTCGCGTTCCCGTAAGTCATTTTATTCTCCCCCAGTCGCCTGCACGCCGCTCCCCAGTGGCGCAGCAAGCGGTATCCCCCGTTCCCGTCAGTTCGACTTCACCTTGCTGACTGCGGCCTGTTCCTTTCCGACCACGGTCGGGATGGTGCCATAGGCCGACGCGGCCACGACACTGCTGCAGTCGAGGCCGTTTTCAAACTGGCAAAACGGAATGTGAAGTTCGGCCGTAAGACTGTCGCAGGAGTCGAGGAAGAGGGGGCCGGAAAGGAAGTCCCCCTGTTCGCCGTCATCCAGCGGTCCGGCCATGATGCTGGTCGCCGCTTTGACATTGTTTGGACCGGTGAATTGCAGCTCCGCAACGATCCGGAATAGACCGAGGCTGGTGAGATTCCGGACGGTCAGCACCGGAATGCAATTGTCGTTCTTGCTGTGCTGGCTGCGATCTGTGGTGATGGCCCGGGAAACGACGATCTGGATGGGGCCGCCATGCCCGCGGGTATACTCCCACTGCAGGACCGAATCCTTGCTGGCCGGATCCGTCTTGCGCGTCAGAACGACGGTTCGGCCATGATCCGTGACAGCGGTCACCTCGTCGGCGGCATAATAGTCGTCGACTTTCCATGTGCCGTCAGGCAGCAGCAGCACACGTTCGCCGAGCGTCGTCGCGCCCAGGCCGGACGAGGGGAAAGCCTCGTCCTTGAAGACCTCGGTGGTGCGGGATTTCGCGGGCGGGTTGCTCCTGGATTGCGCGGAGACCTGGCCTGCCGCAAGCGTCAGCAACACCGCCAGCGCGGCGCATGCTCTGAAGGTGGTCATGGTTTGTCGCTCCTGCCCGCGTTCTGCGCAGATAGTACCACATCGCGTATGCGCTCGAAGACGCTTTCCGCCCCTTCGTTGATGAAGAAATGTCCGCCCTCGACCCGGATAAGCTGGTGTTTCGCCATCGATCTCGTCGCCCAGTCCGCGTCCCGTCCTTCCGAAGTGGCTGGGTCGGAGGCGCCGGCTATGGTGACGACGGGACATGCGAGGCGCTCCTCCTCGGGCCGGGCGTATCCGTCATTGGCGCGAAAATCGGCTCGTATCGCCGGCAGCATGAGTTCTGCCAGTTCCGGCATCTCTTCAAATTCGGGCGGGAGTCCCCCGAGGCCACGGACATAGTCCAGGAAATCGCCGTCGGGCAAATCGGCGACGGAGGGCTGCGGGGCGCTCTGAGGGGCGGCCCGCGCCATTGCGATCACGCCGGCCACCGCATGGCCCGACCGCTCAAGCTGAAGCGCTGTCTCGAAGGCGAGCAGGGCGCCGAAACTGTAGCCGAGCAAATGAGGCCGGCTCCAGCCCTCCCCGGCGATCGCCAGTGCGATCTGGCGCGCCATTTCGATCGCATTCTCCTGCAGCGCTTCGCCGAAACGCTCTTCGCGTCCCGGCAACTGCACGGGGACGATCCGCAAATCCGGGAGCGAGTCCGCCCAGCCGCGAAAAAATCCGGCGCCGGCACCGGCGGGTGCAAAGCAGACAAGCACCGGCGCCGTGTCCGCTCCCGGGCCGGCGCGTCGCTGCACCGGTAGCCACGGCGTCGGCGCCTCAGGTGTCCGCACACGGATCTGCATCAGCCGCGCACGCTCTTCGGCCGCATGTCGGTCCATACTTCCTCGACATGTGCGGTGCAGGCCTCGTGGGTTCCGCTGAACACGCTCTCCCAGCCGGCGGGGACGGGCTTCCCTGCCGGCCAGACGCAATACTGCTCCTCTTCGTTCACCAGCACCTGATGCGTTGCGGCTGGAGTGTCAGTCTGCCCCGGCGAGGTCTCGGACATGGTCGTCATCCTGTCTTCGTAGTCTGCTGTTTGGCCCTGGCACCAGCACCGGATTCCCGGGCCGTCGGTGTGGAGGTGTCCGTGCGCTCGGTGATGCGGTCTTTTGTCTCGTCTCCGGACTCTTCGTTGTCAGGCAGTATGCCCAGACGGCGCTCCCGCTTTTCATACATATCGACCGTCAACTTGTAGGTCGGGCGCGCCCACAGAACGAAGAGAAGCAACTTCAAAAGTGCGGTGGCGAGAGGCATCACAATACCGTAACCATGAATACGTATTTCGATACGTCACAAGAGCATGGTGCCCGCCCGAAACCGGCGCCCGAACATGTGGGCGTTCTCTTTTCGTAGGCGGCCTAACTATGAGGCGCCGGTAAGGCGTTTGCAATGGATAAATTATTTGTTCACAATGGCTTCCGGACGTCGACGCCGAAACAGGGCGGCGCGACTGAATAGTATAAGCCGACAGAAATTCGCAAATCGGTTTAGTATCGGGCGGCCGGTAGGAAGATGACGTGTGAGTGAATGATGGTTGAGTTGCCTCGATCCGAAACACACACTTTTCCGCTTTCTTTGGCGCAGCAGGAAATCTGGCGTGAACATGCTTTGTTTCCAGGCGCTGCCGTTCACACTGTTTCCGCGCGGAGCATCATTTCAGGCCCGCTCGATCTGCAACTCTTCGAAGAGTCGCTGGTCTGGGTTTGGGAACGCCACCAGGCTCTTCGGCTGACCCCGTGGGTCGTTTCCGACGGGATGGATCCGGTCCTGATCGAGGTGCCGGCACCCGATCAGATATTAAATTTGCATGACGTCAGCACGGATCCGGACCCAGAAGGGGCTGCGGAAGCGCTCGCGGCGGAGCTCGGCCGCCGGGCAATCCCGCTCGATGGCGGGCCGACCTTCCGCTTCGACCTGATCCGCTTCGCGCCCGACCGGCACATCTGGGTGATGAGCTATCACCACATCAACATGGATGCCTGGGCGAACGGCATTCTGGTGCGCGACGTGGCCGCCGCCTACAGCGCCCATGTGAAAGGTGAGGACTCGGACCTGCCGGAAGCGCCGCTCTTCGAGGACGCGGTGGCGAACGATGCCGACTTTCTGGAGAGCAGCCGCTACGCCAAGGCCGGCGAGTATTGGCGCGAGCTCTACCGGACTTTGCCCGACCGTCTGGTCGATGCGGTGCCGAGCGTGCTGGAAGGCAAGCCGCCGCAAGGCACCACGCTCTGCCGGATCGGTGTCGACGGGCCGACGATGGAAAAGCTGCGTGCGCTCGCGGCGGAGAAAGGCGCGAGCACAGCGCAGCTTTTCATTGCCGCCGCGCTGATCCTTTTCCACAAGGAATCCGGTGCGACGGACATGGTCTTCGGCATGCCGGTGCTGAACCGGCCGACGGCGCGCGACAAGGAGACGTTCGGGCTCTTCTCGCTGACGACGGCGCCTCGGGTTCAGCTCGATCCGGAGGACGGTCTAGATGCGTTTCTCGGCGAGCTCAGTCGCGCGATGCGTGGCGCCATGCGCCACCACCGTTTCCCGCTTTCCGGCGTCAACCGTACACTGGGGCTGGCGGCGCAGCGGGTGCTGCAGCTCTTCGATCTCAATATCTCCTATGAGCGTGTCGAGTTCGGCGAATTGCCTTTCGGCGATGCCGTCGCAGGTGTGCCGCGGGTGCTGCTGAACGGGGTCGAGCGCACGCCGGTCGAGATATTCGTGCGGGAATATGGCGACGGCGAGCGGGTCGAGGTGGATCTCGACCTTTCCCTCGGCGCTTTCGATCCGGAGGAAGCAGCGGCCCTCTCGTTGCGTTATTCGCGTGTTTTGTCTTGGTTGGCTTGTGGCGGCTTGGGCCGGTTGTCGTCGGTTCCGTTGGTGGATGATGCGGAGCGAGTTTGGCTTCTTGAGGGTGTGAACGCGACGGGTCGTGATTACGGGGGCTTCGAGCCTGTGATCCGTGGCTTCGAGCGTGTCGCGGCGGAGGCGCCGGAGCGGGCGGCCTTACGCTTCGAGGGCGTGGAGCTCGGCTATGGCGAGCTGAATGCCCGCGCGAATGCGCTGGCGCGGCGCCTGTTGCGGGCGGGTGTCGGTAAGGATGTCAGGGTCGGGGTGGCGCTGGAGCGCTCGGTCGACCTGGTGGTGGCGTTGCTTGCGGTGATGAAGGCGGGCGGAGCCTATGTGCCGCTGGACCCGGAACTGCCGGCGGACCGTCTCGCCTTCATGATCGGCGATGCGGCGGCTCCGGTGGTGGTCACGCGCACGGGGCTGCTCGACAGCCTGCCGGTGCATGAGGGACGGACACTCTGCGTGGATGACGCAGGCAGAAGCAGCAGGCGCGGCGCCGAGGCCGGGAACCCGGATGTGGAGCTCGGGCCGAACGATCTCGCCTACGTGATCTACACCTCGGGCTCGACGGGCCTGCCCAAGGGGGTGATGAACGAACACGGGGGGCTTGCGAACCGCATCCTCTGGATGCAGGAGCGCTTCGATATCGGTGAGGGGGACAAGATCCTCCAGAAGACGCCCTATACCTTCGACGTCTCGGTCTGGGAGTTCTTCTGGCCGCTGATGTGCGGCGCCTGCCTCGTTGTGGCGAAGCCGGGCGGTCACAAGGACCCGGACTATCTGGCGCGGGTGATGGCGGAGGAGGGGATCTCGGTCCTGCACTTCGTGCCCTCGATGCTGCAGGCCTTCCTCGGTCATGGCGGCTCGGCCGCGAGACTGAACCAGTGCGATGCCCTTCGCTATGTGATGTGCAGCGGGGAGGCGCTGTCGCCGGGACTGGTGGAACGGTTCGAGGCGCTGAAGCCACAAAAGGCGGAACTGCATAATCTCTACGGTCCGACGGAAGCGGCGATCGATGTGACGCACTGGCAGTGCGGCGCGCCTGCAAACGACCCGCTGCCGATCGGCCATGCGATCGCCAATACCAGTCTCTATGTGCTGGACAGCGCGCTGGAGCCGGTACCGGTGGGTGTCGCGGGGGATCTCTGGATCGGCGGGGTGCAGGTCTCGCGGGGCTATCTCGGCCGGCAGGGCCTCACCGCAGAGACCTTCATCGCGGACCCGTACTCGAAGACCCCCGGCGCGCGGATGTACCGCACGGGGGACATTGCAAGACGCCGTGCGGACGGGGCTCTCATTTATCTCGGGCGTAGCGACTTCCAGGTGAAGCTCAGGGGCTTCCGGATCGAGCTCGGGGAGATCGAGTCGGCCTTAATGAGCCACGGCTCGATCAGGGAGGCGGCCGTCCTCCTAAGAGAGGACCGTCAGGGGGATCCGCGTCTGGTTGGGTATCTTGTTGCGGAAGGCAACACCATCCCGGCGGATCTGGGTCCGAGCCTCCGTGCACGTCTTCCGGAGCACATGGTCCCCTCCGACTGGGTCACGCTTGAGGCTTTGCCGATCACGGCGAACGGGAAGCTGGACCGCAAGGCGTTGCCTGCGCCGGAGCTGACGGCGGCGGGTCTTGGCGGACGTCCGCGGGGTCCGGAGGAGGAAGTGTGCTGCGCGGTGCTTGCGGGGGTGCTGGGGCGCGAGGAGGTGGGTGCGGAGGACAACTTCTTCGCGCTCGGCGGTCACTCGCTGCTGGCGGTGCAGGTGGTCGGACGTCTCCGCAAGGCGCTCGGCGTCGACCTCCCCGCAAACGCCGTCTTCGCTCACCCAACCGCAAGAGACCTCGCCAAACATGTCAGAGACGCGAAACAGACCGCGAAGGTGACACGCATCCGCCGCGACCCGTTGGCGGCGCGCCCGGCGAGCTCGGCCGAGGCGCGGCTCTGGGTACTGCAGCAGCGCGACCCGGACGATACCGCCTACAACATGACCGGCGCGATCGACATCCATGGCGAACTCGATCCGGATGCCATGGCGCGGGGGCTCGCCGCCGTGCAGCACCGCCATCCGCTATTGCACAGCCTGTTCCGGGAGACGGATGGACGGCTGGAAGTGGTTCCGCATTCGGAGATGGTCGAGAGACCGGCCGTTGAAGCGGTGGCCGGTGACGCGGCCGCGTCACAGATCGAAAAGGCCGAAACCGGGACACCTTTCCATCTCGGTGCGGAGCTGCCGTTCCGCGCGCGGATTCTCGATCTCGGTGGCGACCGCTGGCGCGTGCTGATCGCTTTCCATCACATCGCGGCCGACGCGGAATCCATCGCGCTCTTCGGGCAGGATCTGGAGACAGCCTATCGCGAAGCCAAGGCGGCCCCCGCCCTTGACGCCGCCGCGCTTGCGGAGCGTCTGCCGGCGCCGGGGCTCGATCCGCTGGCTGCCGAGGAAGGTCTCGAATTCGGCCCGGACGGAGAGGGCTCGGCAGCACTGGGCCGCTGGAAAGAGCGCCTCTCGGGACTCTCCGGCGGTCCGGCCCTGCCACGCGCCGCGGCGGCGGCGTCGGACGAACCGGTGCTGGTCGAAAAACTTTTCCTTGAGCCGTCGCTCCAGCGGCGCATCGCCGCCCGGGCCCGTGATGCGGGGCTCACGCCTTTCATGCTGCTGCACACTGCGCTCGCGGTGGCGCTCCACCGCTTCGGCGGCGGCGAGGACGTTGTGATCGGCACCCCGGTCAGCCAGCGGGCGGACGGGGAATTCGCCCGCACGATCGGCATGATGCTGAATTCCGCCCCGCTCCGGCTTTCCCTTGAGGGGGAAGAGACGCTCGCCGCGCTTGCCGCCGCGGCCCGGGACGTGCTGATCGCGGCGCTGGCGGACGGGGGCGTGCCGCTGGACCGGATCGCCGCGGAATGTACGGGAGAGAACGGCGAGGATCTCTTCCAGGTTCTGCTGACCACGCACCCGCCGCATCTGGACACGCTGCAGCTTGGCGCCGCGGAAGTCGGGGTTCGGGTGTTGCCGCAGGCGCGGGCGAAGATGGATTTGGTGGTGCTGGCCGCCGATGACGGCGCCGCGATGGAATTGAGCATCGAGCATGCGGCCGGTCTTTTCCCCAGAGGCGGCGCGGCACGTTTCGCCGAGGCGCTGGAACGGATTCTGGAAACGCTAGCGGACCGGCCTGAAACGCCGGTTGGCCAGGTTGCGCTTTTCGCGCCCGGGTCGTCCGAACGGGCGCGCGAGGTCACGGGCGCGGAGATCGTCGATGCACGGGGGGCGCCGGATGGAACGGTGGTTTCCCGCTTCGCGGAAATGGCTGCGGTTCACGGCAGCCTGCCGGCCCTGGAAGGTCCGGACGGGATTGCGCTTACCTACGCGGAGCTCGACCGCCGGACGGACGAACTCGCCGCCGGCCTCGCGGCGCACGGTGTTGGGCGGGGAACCCCCGTCGGTGTCAGCATGGCGCGCGGCACGGAGCAGATCGCGCTATTCCTCGCCGTGCTGAAAGCGGGCGGAGCTTACGTGCCGCTCGACCCGGAGCAGCCGGGCCCGCGCCTTGCCGATATGGCTGCGGATGCCGGCATCGCGCTTGTGGTGACCGGTGGAACCGAGGCGGATTGGCTGCCGGCAGGAATCGAAGCTGTCGCTTCTGGCGCGCTTGCGATCGAGGGCGGCCGTGCCGGCTGCCCCGCGACGCTCGGCGCGGATGCGGCCTATATCATGTTCACCAGCGGCTCGACCGGACGGCCGAAAGGCATCCGCGTGCCGCACCGCGCCGTGTTACGGCTCGCCATCGAGCCAGGTTTCGCAGCATTCGGCCCCGGCAAGCGGGTGGCGCAGATCGCGACCACGGCCTTCGACGCCGCGACCTACGAGATCTGGTGCGCGCTGCTGAACGGCGCCACCACGGTGGTCGTCGGCCGCGAGGCGACCTACGAGGCCGAGGCTCTGGCCGACGCTTTCGCCACGGCACGGACACACTCGACCTTCCTCACGGCGTCGGTCTTCAACCGTGCGGCCTTTGCGGAGGCCGATGCCTTCTCGGGGTTTGAGGAGGTGATGTTCGGCGGCGAAGCGGCGGACCCGGACGCGGTGTGCGCGGCGGCGAAGCGCTGGCCGGGCGTGCGCTTCGTCAACGGCTACGGGCCGACGGAAACCACGACCTTCGCCGCGACCCACTTCTCGAACGACGAGTCCGACGGCGCGAAGATTATCCCGATCGGCAGCCCCATCCGGGGCACCGCGCTCTACATCCTCGATGCGCATTTGGAGCCGGTGCCGCGCGGCGTCGCAGGCGAACTCTATATCGGCGGCATCGGTCTCGCTGACGGTTATGTCGCGCGCCCGGGACAGACGGCAGAGGTCTTCCTCGCCGATCCGTTCTCGGCAGAGCGGGGCGCGAGGATGTACCGCACGGGCGATCTCGTCCGGCGGCGTGCCGATGGTGCGGTCGAGTATCTCGGCCGCGTCGACCGGCAGATCAAGCTGCGCGGTTTCCGGATCGAGCCGGGCGAGATCGAGGCGGCGCTCCGCGAGGTATCCGGCTCGGAGCAGGCGGTGGCCGATGTGCGTGAGACGGATGGAGACCGGGCGCTTTATGGCTGGGTGGTCGGTCCGGATGGCGAAGAGGCCCGGCGCTGGCGCGAGGCTCTGGCGGAAAGACTGCCGGGCTGGATGGTGCCGCGCCGGATCGCCGTGCTGGAGGCGCTGCCGCTCACCCCGAACGGCAAGCTCGATCGCGGTGCGCTCCCGCTTCCAGAAGGCGGCGATGCGGAGGAGGCGAGACCGGTTTCCTACGCGACGGAAACAGAAGAGGCGCTTGCCGGACTCTGGGCCGACCTGCTCGGCGGCGGCGCGTTCCGCCCGCAGGACGGGTTCTTCTCCGTCGGCGGCCATTCCCTGCTCGGTGTCAGGCTGACGGCACGGATCCGCGCCCGCTTCGGCGCCGACCTGCCGCTGAAGACCGTCTTCGCGAAACCGCGTCTTGCCGACATGGCGGCCGAGATCGAGGCGCTTGCAGGTCAGTCAGGCGATCTGCCGGTGGCGCGGGACTGGACGGACGAGGTTCGCCCCGCCTCCGCCATGCAGCGGCGCCTAGCCCTGATGGACAGCATCGACGGTTCCGGCATCGCCTATACGGTGCCGATCGTCACGCTCTTCGAAGGCGTGCCGGATATCGCGCGGCTGGAGACGGCGCTTCGGAAACTCCTCGAGCGGCACGAGCCGCTGCGCACGGCCGTCCGTATCGGTGAGAGTATCGACGGTGTGCTGCTTCCGGCGGGCGGTCTGGTGCTGAGGCATGAAAAGCTGGCGGCCCTCGATACTGTTGAGGCCCGGGAGTTCGCGGAACAGATGACGCGCGGGCTTGCGCAGGAGCCGTTCGCGCTCGCGACCGACCTGCCGCTGAGGGCCAGCCTGCTCGATTTCGGCGGTGAGCGATCGGCACTGGTTCTGGTCGCCCATCACAATGCGGTCGACGGTCATTCCGTGCCGGCCCTGCTGCGCGATCTGGCGGCGCTTTACGACGGGGACACCGACGCGCTTCCGCCGCTCCCCTTCCGCTACGGCGATTGGGTCACGTGGCGCGAGGGCGGGGATCGGGCAAAGCGCGACGAGGCAGCTCTGGCCCGGGCGAAGGAGATGCTTGCGGGCGCACCGCCGCTGCTCGACCTGCCGACGGATTATCAGCGTCCCGCCGAACGTAGCCATATGGGGGGTGTTTCGTCCTTCGCGATCGCCCCGGCGCTTGAAAATGCGGTGCGGGAAAAGGCAAAGACGCTGTCCACGACGCCGTTCGCGCTGATGGTTGCCGCCTATGCCGTGCTGCTCGCGCGCACCGCGGGAACGGACGATCTCGTGCTCGGCGTTCCGTTCGACGGCCGCGAGATATCGGAGGCGGACGCTCTTGTCGGGTTCTTCGCCGACACGGCGGCGATCCGTGTGACGCTTGATGACGACCCGGACCCGGCGACCCTCATCGCGCGCGTCCAGGCGGAACTCGCCCGCGCGCTTTCCGAGCCCGCCCCGCTCGACCGGCTGATCGAGGCGATGGACCTGAAGCGCGATACCAGCCGGACGCCGCTCTTCCAGGCGATGATCGCCTATAACGAGGAGGCGCAGCCGCGCCTCTCCATTGGCGGACTCGATGCCAGGCCGCTTGCGGTCCATCCCGGCACAGCCAAGTTCGACCTGCAGCTCCAGATCCTCCGCGAGGAAGACGGGCTCACCGGGGCGCTCGAATACGCAAGCGATCTTTTTACCGACGAAACGGCTGAAGCCCTCTCGTTGCGTTATTCGCGTGTTTTGTCTTGGTTGGCTTGTGGCGGCTTGGGCCGGTTGTCGTCGGTTCCGTTGGTGGATGATGCGGAGCGAGTTTGGCTTCTTGAGGGTGTGAACGCGACGGGTCGTGATTACGGGGGCTTCGAGCCTGTGATCCGTGGCTTCGAGCGTGTCGCGGCGGAGGCGCCGGAGCGGGCGGCCTTACGCTTCGAGGGCGTGGAGCTCGGCTATGGCGAGCTGAATGCCCGCGCGAATGCGCTGGCGCGGCGCCTGTTGCGGGCGGGTGTCGGTAAGGATGTCAGGGTCGGGGTGGCGCTGGAGCGCTCGGTCGACCTGGTGGTGGCGTTGCTTGCGGTGATGAAGGCGGGCGGAGCCTATGTGCCGCTGGACCCGGAACTGCCGGCGGACCGTCTCGCCTTCATGATCGGCGATGCGGCGGCTCCGGTGGTGGTCACGCGCACGGGGCTGCTCGACAGCCTGCCGGTGCATGAGGGACGGACACTCTGCGTGGATGACGCAGGCAGAAGCAGCAGGCGCGGCGCCGAGGCCGGGAACCCGGATGTGGAGCTCGGGCCGAACGATCTCGCCTACGTGATCTACACCTCGGGCTCGACGGGCCTGCCCAAGGGGGTGATGAACGAACACGGGGGGCTTGCGAACCGCATCCTCTGGATGCAGGAGCGCTTCGATATCGGGGAGGGGGACAAGATCCTCCAGAAGACGCCCTATACCTTCGACGTCTCGGTCTGGGAGTTCTTCTGGCCGCTGATGTGCGGCGCCTGCCTCGTTGTGGCGAAGCCGGGCGGTCACAAGGACCCGGACTATCTGGCGCGGGTGATGGCGGAGGAGGGGATCTCGGTCCTGCACTTCGTGCCCTCGATGCTGCAGGCCTTCCTCGGTCATGGCGGCTCGGCCGCGAGACTGAACCAGTGCGATGCCCTTCGCTATGTGATGTGCAGCGGGGAGGCGCTGTCGCCGGGACTGGTGGAACGGTTCGAGGCGCTGAAGCCACAAAAGGCGGAACTGCATAATCTCTACGGTCCGACGGAAGCGGCGATCGATGTGACGCACTGGCAGTGCGGCGCGCCTGCAAACGACCCGCTGCCGATCGGCCATGCGATCGCCAATACCAGTCTCTATGTGCTGGACAGCGCGCTGGAGCCGGTACCGGTGGGTGTCGCGGGGGATCTCTGGATCGGCGGGGTGCAGGTCTCGCGGGGCTATCTCGGCCGGCAGGGCCTCACCGCAGAGACCTTCATCGCGGACCCGTACTCGAAGACCCCCGGCGCGCGGATGTACCGCACGGGGGACATTGCAAGACGCCGTGCGGACGGGGCTCTCATTTATCTCGGGCGTAGCGACTTCCAGGTGAAGCTCAGGGGCTTCCGGATCGAGCTCGGGGAGATCGAGTCGGCCTTAATGAGCCACGGCTCGATCAGGGAGGCGGCCGTCCTCCTAAGAGAGGACCGTCAGGGGGATCCGCGTCTGGTTGGGTATCTTGTTGCGGAAGGCAACACCATCCCGGCGGATCTGGGTCCGAGCCTCCGTGCACGTCTTCCGGAGCACATGGTCCCCTCCGACTGGGTCACGCTTGAGGCTTTGCCGATCACGGCGAACGGGAAGCTGGACCGTAAGGCATTGCCTGCGCCGGAGCTGACGGCGGCGGGTCTCGGGGGACGTCCGCGGGGGCCGGAGGAGGAAGTGTGCTGCGCGGTGCTTGCAGGCGTGCTGGGGCGCGAGGAGGTGGGTGCGGAGGACAACTTCTTCGCGCTCGGCGGTCACTCGCTGCTGGCGGTGCAGGTGGTCGGACGTCTCCGCAAGGCGCTCGGCGTCGACCTCCCCGCAAACGCCGTCTTCGCTCACCCAACCGCAAGACTACTCGCTAAACATGTGCGCGAGAAAAAGGGCGCTGACGCGCAGCCGATCGCTAAGACAGATCGCGAGAGCGTGCTGCCGTCGCTCGGTCAGGAGCAGCTCTGGTTCCTTTCCAGCCTTGAGGGCAGCAACGCCTACAACGTGCCGGATGGTTTCGTCATCGACGGGCCGCTCGATCTGGCAGCGCTTTCCGGCGCGGTGAGCGATATCGTCGCCCGGCACGAGGCGCTCCGGACCCTCTTGGTCGAGGAAGAAGGCAGGCTGGTCGCCAAGGTCCTGCCCCCGGCTCCGGTCGCCGTCCCGCTGGAAAAGCTGGAGAGTGGAGACGAGGTCGCGATCCGCGCCTGGTTCGAGGCGAAGGGATTGCAGAGTTTCGATCTCGACTGCGACATTCCGGTCCGCGCCGCGGTCGGCGCCCTGCCGGACGGGAGGCACCTGCTGGCGCTCGTCATGCATCACAGTGCGACCGATGGCGGCTCCGCCCCGGTGGTCTATCGCGATCTCACCATGGCCTATCACGCCCGTTGCCGCGGACGGGCGCTCGCCCTGCCGCCGCTCGCCATCGAGTATTACGACTGGGCGGCCTGGCAGCGCGAGCGGATGTCGACACCGGAGACGGCGGCGAACGTGGAGACGGTTGCCGAGCGCCTCGCCGGTGCGCCGGAGACGCTTGATCTGCCGGAAGATTTCCAGCGCGCGGATCCGCAGGCTTTCGAAGGCTCGATGCTTCATCTGCCGGTGCCGCAGAAGCTTGCCAAGGGGCTGCGCGACAAGGCACGCGACAAGCAGGCGACGCTTTTCATGCTGCTGCTCGCCGGGCTCGGCGTTACCCTGCAGCGGCTCTCTGGCGAGAGCGACATCGTGGTCGGTGCGCCGGCCTCGGGCCGCGACCGGGGCGAGGTGCAGGATCTGGTCGGCTATTTCGTCAATACGGTGCCGCTGCGCCTCCGCCTCGAGGATGCGGGCACGCTCGATGCGGCCATCGAGATCGCCCGGCGCGAGGTTCTGGAAGGGTTCACCTATCAGGATCTGCCGATGGACCGGGTGGTGCAGGCGCTCGGCCCCGACCGGGCGGCGGGACGGACCCCGCTCTTCCGGGTGATGCTGGTGCTGCAGCCGGCCGACCGCATGGCGCTTGCCCTCGACGGCGCGACGGTGACGCCGGTTCATGTCGACGCGGTGAGCGCGCGCTACGATCTGACCTTCGCCTTCGACGATCTCGGCGACGGGCTCGGTCTCGTCGTGCATTACGCGGCCGATCTCTTCAGCGAAGCGACGGCGCGGCGCTTTGCCCGCTATTACGAGAAAGTGCTCGCCGACCTGATCGGGGAGCCGGAGACAGATCTCGCCGCGGTTTCACTTTTTGCCGGCGGTTCGTCCGAACGGCGGGCGGAGATTTCCGGCGCGGAGATCGTCGATGCCCGGGGGGCGCCTGAAGGCACGATCACCTCGCATTTCGCCGCGATGGTGGGGGCGCATGGCGGTCTTGCGGCGCTGGAGGGCCCGGACGGGGTTGCGCTCACATACACGGAGCTCGACCGCCGGACGGACGAACTCGCCGCCGGTCTCGCGGCACGGGGCGTCGGGCGGGGCACGCCGGTCGGTATCAGCATGCCGCGCGGACCGGTACAGATCGCGCTCTTCCTCGCGGTATTGAAGGCGGGCGGGGCTTACGTGCCGCTCGATCCCGACCAGCCGGGTCCGCGCATTACCGAGATGGCGCGCGATGCCGGGGTCAGCCTCGTGGTAACCGACGCGCTCGGCAAGGCGGACTGGCTTCCGGACGGCGTGCAGGAGGTCGATTGCGACACGCTCGCTGTTGAAGGCGGTCGGGTTGACTGTCCGGCGACGCTGGGTGCGGATTCCGCCTATATCATGTTTACCAGCGGCTCGACCGGTCGGCCGAAAGGCATCCGCGTGCCGCATCGCGCCGTGCTGCGGCTCGCCGTCGAGCCGGGCTACGCGGCCTTCGCTCCGGGTAAGCGGGTGGCGCAGATCGCGACCACGGCTTTCGATGCCGCGACATACGAGATCTGGGGCGCGCTGCTGAACGGCGGCACCTGCGCCGTGGTCGGACGGGAGGCGACCTACGACGCAGATGCGCTGGCGCGTGCCCTCAAACAGGCAAAACCGCACTCGATGTTTTTGACGACGGCGGTCTTCAATCGGGCGGCCGCGTCCGACGCGGATGTCTTCGCCGGGGTGGAAGAATTGTTCTTTGGCGGCGAACGGGTGGATCCGGCTGCGGTGCGCACCGCGCTGAAACGCTGGCCGCAACTTCGGATCTCCCATGTCTACGGTCCGACCGAGACCACGACCTTCGCCAGCCATCACCCGCTGAAAGAGGTGCAGGAGGGGGCCGGGAACGTGCCGATCGGCGGACCGATCCGGGACACGGCGCTCTACGTGCTCGACAGAAATCTGGAGCCGGTGCCGCGCGGGGTCGCGGGCGAACTCTATATCGGCGGGACGGGTCTTGCGGACGGCTATGTCGGACACCCGGGGCAGACGGCGGAGGTTTTCCTCGCCGACCCTTACGCGGATGAGCCGGGCGCGCGGATGTACCGCACGGGCGATCTCGTCCGGCGGCGCCCGGACGGCGCAATCGAGTATCTCGGGCGCATCGACCGGCAGATCAAGCTGCGCGGCTTCCGGATCGAACCGGGCGAGATCGAGGCTGCACTGCGTGAGGTTTCCGGCGCCGAGCATGCGGTGGTCGATGTGCGCGAGACGGACGGCGACCGGGCGCTTTTTGGCTGGGTGGCGTCGCCGGACGGCGCGTTTCCGGACAGCACGGCGCAACGGCATTGGCGCGAGGCGTTGGCCGAAAAACTGCCCGGCTGGATGGTCCCGCGCCGGATCGCGTTACTGGAGGCGTTGCCGCTTACCCCGAATGGCAAGATCGACATGCGGGCGCTTACCAATCCCGAAGCGACGGATGCCGAGACCGAGAGTGGGCCGGTGGTATATGCCACCGACACCGAGCGGGAGCTTGCCGCACTTTGGGCGGCACTTCTGGGAGGGGGGAGCTTCCGGCCCGATGACGGTTTCTTCAATGTGGGCGGCCACTCGCTGCTTGGCGTCAGGCTTGTCGCGGGCATCCGCGAGCGCTTCGGTGTCGCCCTGTCGCTGCGGACGGTGTTCGAGCAGCCGGGGCTCCGGGCGATGGCGCGGGCGGTGGATGCGCTGCGCCTTTCGACCGACGATACCGCCGCTGAATCCGCGGAGAGCGGGCCGATCACCCGCCGGGCGCGACGGTCCGGCAAGAGCAGAGGTGTGGAGCTGACATGAGCCCCGACGGCCTCGGAGACAGACTGGAATTCGTTCTCGAACCGGACCTGCCGCTTTCGACAATGCAGCTCGGCATTCTCGCCGAGCAATGGATGGCGCCGGAGAGCACCCGGTACAACGTGCCGGTCGCTTTCCGGGTCCGGAGAAGCATCGATCTTGCGGTCTTGAGGACCGCGCTCGCCTGGCTTGCCGATCGACATGAGGTATTGCGCACGGTCTATCGCGACGGTCCCGACGGCCCGGTGCAGGCGATCGCCGAAACGGTGCCGGAACTCCTGACCGTGAGCTCCGTCGACAGCGCGGACCGGCTTCAGGAAGTGGCGCGGATAGAGGCGGGACATGTTTTCAATCTCAAGACCGATCTGCCGCTGCACGCGGTCTATGTCTCGGCCGGGCAGGAAGACGGCGCGCTGATTCTGGTCTTTCACCATATCGCCGTCGACGGGTGGAGCCTGCGCCTGCTGCTGGATGAGCTTGCCGCTGCCTACCGCGCGTTAGCCGCCGGCGGGGCGCCGGACCTGCCGGAGCCCGAACTGCAATACGCCGATTGGGGTGCCTGGCAGCAGGAGGAGCTTGCAAAGCCCGCGGCCGACGACCTTCGAAAGGCCGCTGTCGCGCGTCTCGCGGCCATTGAAGACGATCTCGGACTGCCGCACCGTCCCGAGGCGAAGGCATCGCCGGACAACGGTGCCGAGATGCTGCCGTTCGAGCTGGACGGTCCGAGCGTGGCCCGGGCCGAGGAAACTGCGCGGCGGCTCGGGGTCAGCCTCTACACAATGCTTGCGGGAGCGTACGCGCTTGTCGTCGGGCGGTTCTGCGATCGGGACCGGCTCGCGCTCGGCATGCCGGTGGCGCTACGCGACCGGAGCGAGGTGCACGGAACGGCGGGCTGTTTCGTCAACACAGTCGCCTTCGCCGCCGAACCCAGATCCGATCTGGAGCGCGACGGTTACCTCATGCGTCTCCGCGACGCGGTGGTCGATGCGCTGGATGCCCGGGAGATTCCCTTCGAGCAGATCATGCGCGGCCTCGCCGAGACGCGCGGGGACACGGCTCCGGCTGTCCGCTGTTTCTTCAATTTCGACGATGCCGGGATCGCGCCGCCGGAACTTCCGGGCCTGACGCTGGAGATCCTCGATTGCGATCGGGGGACAGCGAAGTTCGACCTGATGATGTCCATGGTGCGTACCGGGGACGGTATCCGCGCCGGGTTCGATTACGCGCTCGGTGTGTTGCCGCCGGAAGTCGCCCGTTCGGTCCCGGACAGGTTCCGCAAGGCGCTCGACTGGCTCTGCGCGCCGGAGTCCCGTCCGCTGGCCGCATATTCGCCTGTAACGGCGGACGAGCGCGGGCGTGTCATCGAGCTCGGTAGCGGGGAAAGGCAAAAGGTGGAGCGGACGACGCTGGATGCGGCCGTCTTCGCGAATGCCGAGTGGGAGCCGGACGACATCGCCATAACGGCACCGGACGGATCGCTCAGTTTCGGCGCTTTCGCCGCGGCGGCGGAGATCCTCGCGGAACGGTTGGCGGATAGCGGCATTGAGCGCGGCGACCGAGTCCTGGTTCTGCTGCCGCGCTCGCTGGCCCTGCCTGTGGCGATGCTCGGCGCCCTCCGGGCGGGGGCGGCCTACGTGCCGGTCGATCCCGGTGTCCCGGAACAGCGGCTGAAGGACATCGTCGAGGATGCGAAGCCGGCCGCGCTGATTTCCGCGCCAGCGACGCGGGAGATGGCCGACAGGGTCCTGCCGGAAGCAGCGGCCCTTTTTGAGGCGGTGGGCGCAGACTTTCGCAAGCTGCGCGGAAGCAGCCCGGCTGTTGAGCCGGCGCCTCATGGCCCGGACGATCTCGCCTATATGATCTACACCTCCGGCTCCACCGGAAAGCCGAAGGGCGTGATGGTGCCGCACCGGGGCGTGATGAACTACCTCGCCTGGACGCGCGATGCCTATACGATCGACGAGGGCGACGGCACGGCGGTGCTGACCGCCACCGCCTTCGACGCGACGGTCCTCTCCTTCTGGTTGCCGCTGGTCGCGGGTAAGCCTGTGCATTTGCTGCCCGAGGAAGGCGCGGTCGAGGAGCTGGCGGAGCGGATGGCCGCCGGGGCGGATTACGGCTTCGTCAAGATGACGCCGGCCCATCTCGACCTTCTGGCGGAGCTGAAGCCGGTCGCGGCCCAGAAGGACGGTGCCCGTATGTTCGTTATCGGTGGCGAGGCACTGGCGGCCGCCTCGACGGAACCATGGCGGCGGGACGCACCGGGCATCCGGCTGATGAACGAGTACGGCCCGACCGAGACCGTGGTCGGCTGCACGTTCCATGAGGCAGACGCCAAAGACGGAACGGCCGAGCCGATCGGCCGGGCGATCTGGAACACGAAGCTCTATGTCCTCGACCGTAATCTCGACCCGCTCCCTGCCGGCATGGCGGGGGAACTTTGTGTCGGCGGCGCCGGTGTCTCCTGGGGGTACTGGCGGCGGCCGGGGCTGACCGCGGAGCGTTTCCTCGCCGATCCCTTCGCGGAAGAGCCCGGCGCCCGGATGTATCGCACCGGCGATCTCGTACGCTGGCGTGAAGACGGCGCGCTCGATTATCTCGGCCGTGCGGACGATCAGGTAAAGGTGCGCGGCTTCCGTATCGAGCCGGGCGAGATCGAGGCCGGCCTCAGGTCGCTCCCGGGCGTGCAGAGCGCGGCGGTGGTCACGGCCGGCGCGGGCAGCGAAAAGCGGCTGGTGGCGTTCATCGCCGGCGAGGCCGATCCGGAGAACTGCCGCTCCCGGCTCGCCGCGCTGCTGCCGGCGCATATGGTGCCGGAGCAGATCCAGAAGCATCTCGCCCTGCCGCTGACCGGAAGCGGCAAGATCGACCGCAAGCGCCTCGCCGCGCTGGCGGCGGAGGCGCCGGTTGCCGCCGGCGCCAACCCGCAAGAGGGACCGGAACCCGAGCAATGCGCGGCGTTGGTCGAGCTCTGGCGGACCTTGCTGAAGAACCAGGACGCGGATGCGGATACCGATTTCTTCCAGAGCGGCGGCACCTCGCTGGCGGCGATCCGGCTGATCGCCCGGCTGAAGCGGAATTTCGGCGTGGAGCCGGTCTTCGCCGATCTCGCCGCCGCGCCGACCCCGCGCACGCTTGCGGCGAGACTGTTCGGGATTGCCGGCGCGTCGGAACCCGCGCGGCTCGCGGATGTGCTGGACGTCGTCCGCACCGTTTTGAAGCAGCCGGATCTTGCGCCGGATACGGATTTTTTCGCCGCTGGTGGAACCTCCCTCGCCGCGATCCGGATCGTCGCGCGGCTGAGACGCTCGCTCGGCTGCGAGGTGGCGAACGACGTGGTGCATCGCGGCCTGACCCCGCGTGGCATCGCCGCGCTGCTGGACGGAACGGAAATGCCCGTCGAAGATCGCGGTCCCGAGAAAGTCTTGCCAGCGGGCGAGATGCCGGTCGCCTCTCCCGGCGAGGCACAGCTCTGGCTCGAGCATACGCTCGGCGGTGAGGCGAGCGCCTATGTCATGCAGGCGGCTTTCCGTGTCGCACTCGGCGACGCGCCCGAGGCAGAGCTTGCCGCGGCCTTCGATCATCTCGCGGCGCGGCATCCCGTGCTGCGCACGCGGTACCGTGGATCCGCCGATGGCGCGGCGGTGACGGTCGCGGAGGGCGCCAATGCCACAATCCGTCTCGTCGATGCGAGTGGAGACGATCTCGAGCTGGCCGTTCGGTCGGCGGCCCGCGTGGATGCCGAGCGCGCCTTTGCGATCGAGAAGGGCGAGACGGCGCGCCTGACCTTTGTCCCCGGAACCGGGACGGATGGCGTCCTCATATTTTCGTTACATCACATCGTCTCCGACGGGACCACGCTGGGCTTGCTGCTACGGGACCTGACGTCGCTGCTGAATGGCGAGGCGCTTCCGGGCGACGCGATCGCCGATTATCGCGCCTACGCAAAATGGCGCGCCGGCCGGGTCCGGGAGACGGAGCAGACCGAGACCGATTACTGGCGCCGCAAACTCGTGAACTTGCCGGGTGCGCTGGCCTTACCGGCGGACTGGCCGAGAGGCCCGGGCCACCGCCCGCGTGGTGCGTCGGCGGTGCTGCGGATCGACCCGGCCCTGACCCGTCGCGCCGAGATACTCGCGCGGGAGCAGGGCGGTACGCTCCAGGGACTGATTGTTTCCGCCTACGCCCTGTTCTTGCATCGCCTGACAGGTGCGGACGACCTCGTTGTCGGCATCCCGGTCAGCGACCGGCCGGAGGGGTTCGAGGAGGTTGCCGGCCTCTTCCTCAACACGCTTCCGCTCCGGCTGAGCGTGGATGGCGCGGAGACCGGCGATGCCTTGCTCGGACAGGTCCGCGAGGGCATGACCGAACTTCTCAGCCATTCGGGCCTTCCGCTCGCCCGGATCGTCGAGGCGGTCAATCCGGCGCGCGAGGCCGGGCGCACGCCGTTGCTGCAGACCGTGCTCGACTGGCGGGAGGCCGCGACCGGCGACGGGCTCGCGGCGGAGGCAGTCGCGCTGCCGGTGGCGACGGCGCCGTTCGACCTCGCCGCCAGTCTCGCGCGGGATGCCGGGGGCGGAATTACCGGCGGCTTCATCTATGACGAGACATTGCTCGACGAGGCGACTGTCGAGGCCTGGACCCGGTCTTTCGTGTGTCTCTTCCAAGGTCTTGTGCATTGCCTCGGAGAGGCAACCGGATCGCTCTCCGCGGTGGCTGACGATGATCTTCCGCGCGCGGTCCTGCGTGGGGCGGAACCGGGCGCGGTTCCTGAACTCGGCGATCTGCTGGCGCGAAGCCTTGCCGATCATGCGGAGCGTCCGGCGCTGGAGCTGAATGGCGAAACGGTGAGTTATGGCGCACTTGCCGAACGCGCCCGGTCCGTGACGCCGGGGCCGGACGGCATCGCGCTCGTGGAAACGGACGATCCCGTCGAACGGGTCGTTCAGGCGCTCGCGGCCTTGCTCTCGGGCAAGGTTCTGGCGCTCGTCGATCCGGCGCTTCCCGATGCGCGAAAGGAACAGATGTGCCGGACTCTGGTGGAGGTGCACTCGGACAGCGGTGGTGCTTACGCCCAGTTCACAAGCGGCTCGACCGGGGTGCCGAAAGCGGCGCTTTTGACCCGTCCGGGGCTCGCCAATCTCGTCCGGACGATCGGCCGGGATCTCGGAATCGAACCCGGCAGCCGCGTTCTGCAGCTCGCGGCGCCTGCTTTCGATGCGTGGGTCTGGGAGGTTTTCACGACGCTCGGTTCCGGTGGAACGCTGGTGTTGGCAGAGCGCGAGGACCTGCAGGCCGGCGCGCCGCTCGTCGCCACCCTGAAAACGTCCCGCATCAGCCATGTCACCATCACGCCTTCGGCCCTTGCAGCGCTCGGAACCAAAGCTTTTCCGGATCTCGTGACGGTGGTTGCAGCGGGCGAGCCTCTGACGGCTGACCTTGCGGATCGCTGGGCGCCCGGGCGGCGCCTGTTCAATGCCTACGGGCCATGTGAGACAACGGTCTGCGCGACGCATGGACTCTGCCTGCCCGGAAGCGCACCGGATATCGGCACGCCGATCGACGGTATGTCGGTGACCGTAGCGGACCGATACGGTCATCCTTCCATCTCCGGCGCTGTGGGCGAGATCGTCATCGGCGGAATCGGTGTCGGGAGTGGATATATCGGCGATGCTGAGGCCTCGGCGGAGCGCTTTGTCACCGGCCCCGACGGGGCCCGCTGCTACCGCACGGGCGATATGGCGCGGGTGACCGCCGCCGGCCGGATCCAATTTGTCGGACGCGAAGACCGGCAGGTAAAAATCCGCGGCGTCAGGATAGAGATGGATGAGGTCGAGCAGGCGCTACGTGCCGTTCCCGGTGTGGAGCAGGTTGCGGTGCGTACAGTGGCGGATGCGGACGGACGCATGGCCCTCGCCGCCTGGATCACCGGCCCGCTTCCGGGTGCTGCGGGCGCGGTTCGCAAGGCGCTCGGCGAACGGCTTCCGGAGACCATGCTACCGGCCTTCCTCACAGTTCTCGAGAGCATGCCGATGACCGTCACCGGCAAGATCGACCGCAAGGCGCTCGCCCTGCCGGAGATCGCCGGGGCCGAGGAGAGCGAGGCGCCGCGCTCGGAACTGGAAGCCGAGATCCTCGATATTTTCCGGGAAGTTCTGTCGCTGTCCGAGCGGCCGGGCCGGACGCGGAACTTCTTCACCCTTGGCGGACATTCGCTGCTGGCAGTGCGTCTCGCGGCGCGGCTTGGAGAGAAGCTTGATTGCAAGCTGCCTCTGCCGCTGGTCTTCGCCAACCCGACGGCGGCAGGCCTCGCCTGGCTTGTTACCGACCGGTCAGGGCACATGCAGCCTTGCCTGTTGAGGACGCTTCGGGACGGTACGGAACCCGCTGCTTTCCTTGTCCATCCGGTCGACGGTTCAGGCGCTGTCTATCAGAGCCTCGCCGACGGTTGGGAGCCGGGACGCCGTATCGCCGCAGTCGAACAGGGATCCGGGTTCGAGACATTCGAGGTCCAGATCGACGCCTATGCGGAAGCGATATCGAGAACTGCCGAAGCGGATGCGGTGATCCGTCTCGCGGGCTGGTCCCTCGGAGCGCTGATCGCGGCCGGAATTGCGGAAAGGTTGCGTGCGGCCGGGAGGGATGTGAGGCTGGTGCTCTTGGATGCCGCCGTACCCGAGGGGGAAAGTGCCGGGATCGACGCCGTGGAAATCGAAGCGGCCGCGGCGGAAGCCGGTGCCGATGCGGAGATTGTCCGCCGCGCCCGGGACAATGTTCGCATCGCCGGAACGCACCGGTTCGAGCGGATCGCGGGACCTGCGGCACTTGTCAGGGCGACCGGTACGGAACGTCCCGGGAAAGATGCGGGGCTCGGTTGGGCGACGGTTTTCGAACGCCTCACCGTTAGAGAGATTGAGGGGACACACCAGAATTTGCTGCGCGAAGGAGACCTCGCGGCGCTGGCGCATTTGATCGAATTGCTTTGGCACGAGCAAGGGGAGCACTAGGGATGGCAACGCTGGACGGAACTGTCAGGAAATTGTTCGAGGGCGAGGATTTCGCCGTCATCGTCGAAGCGGACGGAAGCAGTAACAGCGCGGCCGCGTGGGTCTCGGCCAATCTCGCCGGGATCGAGGAGCTCGCGCATCAACACCCGGTGGTCGTGCTGCGCAATATCGGTCTCTCCGACGAAACCGGCTTCCCACCGGTCCGCGACCTGCTGGTCGGCCGGCCGGCGAATTACGTCTACCGCTCGACACCGCGTACCGAGGTGCTGGAAGGCGTGCTGACCGCGACCGAGTATCCGGCGAGCGAAGAAATCCTGATGCATTGCGAGAATGCCTATCAGCGTGATTGGCCGCTGAGGCTTATTTTCTGCTGCACCAAGCCGGCCGAGACCGGCGGGCAGACACCGGTGGCGGACGTGCGTAAGGTGACTCGGACGCTCGGCGAGGAGATCCTCGACAAGGTCGAGCAGCGCGGTATCCGCTACATTCGGAACTATCACGAGGGCTTCGATCTCGACTGGAGGACCGTGTTCCAGACCGAGGACAAGGGCGAGGTCGAGCGCTTCTGCCGGGAGAACGATATTGCGTTTGAATGGACCCCGGACGGGCATTTGAAAACCGCGCAGACCTGCCAGGGAACGGCGCGCCATCCGGTGACCGGCGAGCGGCTCTGGTTCAACCAGGCGCATCTCTTCCATGCCTCCGCGCTCGGCGAGGACGTGCTGGAGGACCTGACGGATATCTTCGGCGAGGACGGCCTGCCGCGCGACGCCCGGTACGGCGACGGCACGCCGATCGAGCCGGAGGTACTGGAGAAGGTCCGCGCGGCCTTTCAGAACGAGGCCCGGCAATTCGACTGGCAGGCGGGCGACGTCATGCTGGTCGACAATATGCTCGCCTCTCATGCGCGCCGGCCCTTCACTGGCTCGCGCCGGGTACTGGTCAGCATGGGGCGGATGCATTCCGAGCTGGAGCAGGTCGCCGGCGCGGCCGAGTAATCCGACTAGAGAAGCCGGGGAGGTCATCCATGCGCATCGCGCTCGTCAACATGCCGTTCTCGTCGCTGCAGATCCCGTCGATCGCGCTGCATCAGCTCGAAACCGTGGTCCGGGAGAAATTCGCCGACGCCGAAACCAGTGTGCATTACCTGAACCACGATTTCGGCGCGCTGGTCGGTCCGGACCTCTATGCCTGGATCTCGGAGAGCCTCGCCGGCCATACCTGCGGTTTCGGCGAGTGGCTGTTCCGCCATGCCGCCTTCCCCGAGCACGGCGACAATACCGAGGCCTATTTCGCCCGCTACCTGCATCATTTCGGCGAGGCGCAGGTCGAGCGCTACCACCGCGAGCTGGCGCCGGTGAGGGCCGACCTTCCGCGCATCCTGGACGAGATGATCGAGACCCACGGCCTGGCGGATGCGGACATCGTCGGCCTGACCTCGATGTTCTTCCAGAACATGCCGAGCTTCGCCTTGGCGCGGCAGCTGAAAGAAACAGGCTCAAAGGCGTTGGTCTTGATGGGCGGCGCCAATTGCGAAGGCAACATGGGCATCGAGATCGTCAATAACGTGCCCTGGCTCGACTATGTCTTCTCCGGCCACGCGCTGGTGAACTTTCCGAAGTTCCTGACCGCTTTCCGCACCGGAGAGACCGAGGCGATGTCGAAGATCGACGGCATCTTCAGCCGCGCCAATAGCCGTTCCATCACGGCGCTCGCCCCGGCGGTGAAAGCCAGTCGCCCGAGCGACGCCAAGGCGGAGCTGCAAGTCGACGGCATCAAGGTGGACGGGCCGGAGCGCTCGCTCAACAGTGACGTGCCGCTCGATTACGAGGTCTATCTCGAGTCCTACCAGCGTCATTTCGGCGACCATCGGGCGGACGAGGTGGAGCTCCTGTTCGAGACCTCGCGCGGCTGCTGGTGGGGCGAGAAGGCGCATTGCACCTTCTGCGGGCTCAACGGTGCGACCATGAAGTTCCGAGAGATGGGGGTCGATCTCGCGCGCAAGACGATTCAGGAGATGGTCGATAAATACGCCGACCGGGTGACCCGCTTCGCCAGCGTCGACAACATCATCCCGAAATCCTACACCGACGACCTGTTGCCGGAACTGGATGTGCCGGGCCACGTGACCCTGTTCTACGAGGTGAAGGCGGACCTGTCGCGTGAGCAGCTGAAGACCTTGGCGAAAGCGCGGGTGGTCGAAGTGCAGCCGGGCGTCGAGTCCATCGCGACGGAAACCTTGAAGCTGATGCGCAAGGGGACGACCGCCTTCAACAATATCCGATTCCTGTCGGACTGCGCGGCGGAGGGCGTGAAGCCGGTCTGGAACCTGCTAGTCGGGTTCCCCGGAGAATCTGCCGAAACCTTCGAAATGTACCGTGCGAACCTGCCGCGTCTGACCCACTTGCCGCCGCCCTCCGGAGTCTTTCCGGTGCGGTTCGACCGTTTCAGCCCCTATTTCACCCAGGCGGATTCGTTCGGCCTCGATCTCGAGCCGCTGGACTACCATGAGCTGAACTATCCCTTCCCGGAAGAGGTGGTCTGGAACATGGCCTACTATTTCCGCGACCGGAACATAGATGCGCCCTATCAGGTCGACCTCGCCGAGCATCTGGCGCATCTGCGAGACGCGGTGACGAAGTGGCGTGCCCGCTGGGAGTCGGAGGCTGGCGCGCCGCGTCTGCGCCTGATCGAGGACGATTACGGCTGGCTGGTCGAAGACCAGCGCACCGGACACAAGGTCGAGCACGAGTTGGACGATCCGGACGTTGAATTGCTGCGGGCGCTGGAAACGCCGCAATCGCTCGCCAAAATGCGGGAGACGAATGCGGACAGTCTCGGTTATTTGCAGGAACTGGGGCTCCTGTTCGAGGAGCGGGGGCGGGTGATGTCGCTCGTTATGGAGGGCACGCGGCACGGCCTCGATGCCGGGCTTCACACATTCGCGGGCTCCAAGGGACGGGCGGAGAATGCGGCGCTCGGCCTGACCTTCTGAGGCCGCTAATCCCGGATATGAAAAAGCCGCGGCATTTCAGCCGCGGCTTTTCCTTTGAGCTGGAGCGAAGTCTCAGCTCTTTTTCTTCATCTCTTCGGAAAGCGACTCTTTCATCGCATCCGTGTCGACATCTTCCAGCGATCCGCCGGCTTCGAAATGCTCGATGAAGAGTTTCCCGATGGTCCGGGTCGCAATGTTGGAAAGTCCGGCCATCCCGACGAAGCCGACACCGAGACCCCAGCCCGGAACGGACTTGAGGAAGGTGGTGACGACGCCGCTGGTCACCGCCCACGGCGCGACGCCGCCGACGATGGCGCCGAGAATGGTGCGAACCCAGCTCTTTGAGAAAGGCACGCCGTAGTGCTTGCAGAGCGCAACCACCATGGCGACCTGGGTTCCGGAGATGCCGGCAATATCGGCGAACGGGATCGGAAGCACGCCGAAGGCCGAGGACCAGGCGGCGTATTTGGCAACGATGTCCTTGGCCTGCTCGCGGCGAAGCGAGACGTTGGCAACGGCCGGTTCGGACGCGACGGCTTCAGTTTCTGCAGTCATGGCAACACCTGCTGTGGTTGTTTGCGATGTGGTTGACGAAGTGGCTGCGGCCTTTTCCGGCTGCTTATCGGTTTTCCTGTTCGGAGCGCGCGTGCTGCGCTTCGCGGCCGAGCTGCTGGCAGCGGCCTTGGTGCCGGCCGTGCGAGCCGGTTTCTTTGCCGCAGTTGAACGGGATGCGGTTTTGGCAGTCGCTTTCGCGGCGGTCGTGGTTTTGGCCGTGGTGCCGGACGCGGATCTCGACGCCGTGCTAGGTCGTTGGGTCCGGCGCAGTTCCGGGAGTTTCTTGCTCATACCGCCTTGCCCGCTTTTCTCGCTTTCGTGCGTCGCCGGGACAGCAGTTTGACCGTCTCGGCTGCGAATTCCGCGATTTCCGCAGCGGCCGCGCCGCGCGGTTGATAATAGCTCGGTGTCGTTCCCGCCAATGCGGCTTCACCATAAGCTACCCGGGCCGGAAATTCCACCGCCATGGGTTGAAGTCCGGCCGCTTCCATCTGAGCCCGCATATGGCGGGCGATGACGCTGCCGCGGGTCGTCTGATTGAGGACGAAGCGCACCGGCGCGTCGCTCAGACGGGCGACATGCTCGGCCGTATCGGCCGCCACTTGATAGTCGATCGGAGACGGGCGCATGGGGATGAGCAGCAGGTCGGCCTGCCGGATCGCGGCATCCGTCGCGTCGGACTGGAAGCCGGGTGTATCGATGATGATGAAATCTGCGCCGGTTTTCCGGGATGCGTCGATCTGCTTCTCGACCGTGCCGGGACCGGCGGTCGCTGCGGACAATTGTGCCAGATCCTCGCCCGCCTCGATCCAGCGCACGAGGGTACCGGCCGGGTCGGCGTCGATCAGGGCGACCTTCTTTCCGGCCTTGTGCCAATAGGCGCCGAGGCACATCGCGGACGTGCTCTTCCCGCTGCCGCCCTTCATGGTGACGAAGGAAATGATCTTCGCTGCCAAACCGCCCCCTTCGGGATGCGCGCGTATCCCTGAAGTTACCCGGCGCAAAACCCAAGAATTGCAGAAGTTTAGCAGGCGATGCGTTAGGTTGTTAGAATAAATTTATGACGATGCAAGAGAGGCTCCACCGGCCGTGACCCGCACGCAGAGGTTCGAGAGTTCCTGGCCTTTTCCGGACATGGGCATCCCGGCGGCGATGGTGGAAAGCCGCTTCGAAAGCGATGTCTCGACGCCCGCCGACTTCGCCGCCATGGACGTGCCTTTGCCGGACGATCTTGCGGAAGCGGTGCCGATGCGCCGCGCCGCGCATCTGGCCGGCCGGATCTGTGCGCGCGAGGCGCTCCGGCAATGCGGTTCTGCGGAAATGCCCGTCGGCCGCTCTCCGTCGGGTGCGCCGCTCTGGCCGAAGGGATGCAAGGGCTCCATCACCCATGCGGGCCGGATGGCCGGTGCCGTCGCGGTTGCATCCGCCGCGTGCCGCGGCATTGGGCTCGATTTCGAGGCGCCGATGACGGAGGCTGCGGCGGCAGAGATCTCCGATCTCGTCCTCTGTTCGCTCGACCGCGAGACCATGGGCTCGATGCCAGCCCTCTCTTTTGCTGAAAGCGTGACGCTCGTGTTTTCGTTGAAGGAAAGCCTCTACAAGGCGATCTCACCCCTGCTCGGCGCATTCACCGGTTTTGAGGATGCCGAGATCGACGATCTCGAAGGCGGCCGCGCGAGGCTCAGGCTGCGGCGAAAACTGTCGGACGATCTGCCGCAAGGGCTCGAGATCGAGGGGGCTTACGCGCTCTCCCCCGATCTCGTCCGGACGCTCGTCGTTCTCCGCTGAGGACCGCTGCGTCAGCCTGCCAGCAGATGTGGCAGAAAGAGGCAGAGACCGGGCAGCAGCAGAAGCAGCGCGATGCGGATGATCTCGATGCCGAAGAACGGCATTACGCCCGCGAAGACCTCGCCCATCCGTATCCCGCGCGACATGGCGGAAATGATGAAGACGTTCAGTCCCACCGGTGGCGTGATCAGTCCAAGTTCGACGACGACAAGTGCGACGATGCCGAACCAGATCTTCAGGTCCTCAAGACCGAGGCCGTAGGCGGCGGTGGCCGCCGTTGCGTAGTCGCCGCCATTGATTTCCACCAGTGCCGGCCAGAAGAACGGCACCACGACGAGGATCATCGCGAGCGAGTCCATGAAGCAGCCGAGCACGATCAGCATCAGCAGCAGAAGGATGAGCAGTATCCACGGATCGACGCCGCTCTCCGAGGCCCAGGTCGCCATCGCGGCTGGCAGCCCGGCGCGGGCAAAGAAGCCTTTCAGGACTTCGGCGCCGAAGAGAATGAAATAGATCATGCCGCTGGTCACCGCCGTGTCGAGCACGGAGGATTTGATGCCGGAGGCTGAGAGTCCGGCTTCCGGGTTCAGAAAGCGCAGGAACAGACCGTAGAGCAGGATCGCGGTGGCGCCGATCGCGGCGGCCGGGGTCGGTGTGAAGAGACCGACGCCGAGACCGAGAATGATGGCGCCGAAAATGACCACGACCGGGATCAGACGTAGATACGCCTGACGTTTTTCCGAAGCGGTCATGACGGCCGTTTCCGGCGCGAGTTCGGGCTTCAGGCGAACCAGCAGCGCGATCACGGCGATGAAGAAGGCGACCGCCAGAAGCCCCGGGATGATTGCCGCCTGGAACATCTGGATGATCGAAGCCTCGACGATGATCGCGTAGATCACCAGAGCGACCGACGGTGGGATCAGAATGCCGAGCGTGCCGCCCGCCGCCAGTGTCCCGGTGGCGAGTTTCGGCGCGTAGCGCAGCCGGTCGAGTTCGGGCAGGGCGACCTTGCCCATGGTCGAGGCGGTGGCGAGCGAAGAGCCGCAGACCGCGCCGAAACCGGCGCAGGCACCGATCGCGGCCATCGCCACGCCGCCGCGAAAATGACCGACAAGCGCGTTGAATCCCTGGAACAGATCCCGGCTGAGCCGCGAATGGCTGGCGAGGAAGCCCATCAGGATAAAGAGCGGAACGACCGACAGGCTGTAATTGGCGACCGTGCCCCAAAGCAGGGTTTTGAACTGCGCGAGGTAAGGCTCGAAGCGCAGATAGGGTGCGATGATCGAAAGCGCGAAATTGCCGCCGACCCCGACCATGATCATGGCGAGGCCGACCGGAACCCGGAGGATCAGGAGCACGAAAAGGATGGCGAACCCGATGAGGCCGATCGTCTCGCGATCAAACATGATGATCTCCCCTCACGGCCTGGCCGGCGGCGACGGCCGCCCACAGAAAAAGGGAGAGGATGCCCGGTACGTAGAACGGCCATTCGGCCCAGCCGAGGACCGGCGAGAGCGCCGAGTCCTCATAAGTTTCGATCATTCCGAGGACCATCCAGTAAAGCAGGAAAACGGCCAGCGACAGGATCGTGAGCAACCAGACGCGGTCGAGCAGCCGGACAAGCCAGAGCGGAAAGGACGAGGCGAAGAGGTCGACAACCACATGGCCCCGTTTCACCTGGCAATAGGGGAAGAACATCAAGGCGGTGCAGGATATCGCGAGCCGGACGAAATCCTCATAGCCCGGAAGGGCCGACACATTGGCGCCGAAAAGGCGGGCGACCCGGTCCATCCCGAAGGCCGCGATATTGACCGAGGTGACGATCATGATCGCGAGCAGAAGGATGCCGCCGAGAAGGGCCCATTGCGAGGCGAGCCGTTCGACCAGTTTCACCGCTGATCCCTCCCAGAATGCGGCGGGACGCCGAAGCGTCCCGCCTTATCGGTATGTTTTGTCGCTTATTTGGTATGCTTGGCAACCGCGGCTTTCGCGGCTGTCACGAGCGCCTTGGCATCGATACCGGCCGCGGTGGCTTCCTCGACCCACTTCGCGGTGACCTGGTCGGTCAGCGCGGAGAAGCCGTCGGTTGCCGCCTGGTCCAGCATCTTGACCGGTGACCCGGTTTTTTCCTGCAATTTCTGGCCCGGCGTTTCAATGGCGTCCCAGAGCTTGCCGGCTTCGCCGGCGATCGCGGTACCGGAATTGGCGTCGATGATCGCCTTCAGGTCGGCCGGAAGGCTCTCGTAACGGTCCTTGTTCATCGCGAAAAGGAACACGGACGTGCCGAAACGGCTGCCGTTGGCACCGACGATCGAGCATTTGGTCAGCTCATGCACCTTGAAGGGCGGCACGATCTCGAACGGGATCAGGGCACCGTCGACGACACCTTTGGAGAGCGCCTGCGGCAGCGCCGGAACCGGCATGCCGACGGGCTCGGCGCCCCAGCTGGAAATCATCCAGCCGCCGGTCCGCGACGGAGTCCGGAGCTTCATGCCCTTCAGGCCCGCGACGCCATCGACGCAACCATTTACCAGATGAATAGCCTGGCCGGCATGGACGTGAACGAGGAGCGGCTTGATGTCCTTGAAGTCCTCTGCGATTAGGGCGAATTCGTCCTGGATCGCAAGGCTGGTCGCCTCGGCGGACCCCTGGTGCACGCCCGGAAGCTCGAACACTTCGGTCCGCGGGAACACGCCCGGGGTATAGCCGGTCAGGGTCCAGACGATGTCGGCCGCACCATCACGCAGCTGGCGATACAGCTCCGGCGGCTTGCCGCCGAGGGTCATGGACGGGAAGATCTCGATCTTGATCCGGCCACCGGATTCGGCCTCGATCTTCTTGGCCCAGGGCTCGAGGAATTTGGCGTGCGGCGGCGCTTTCGGGCTGAGGAAATGCGCCATCGTCAGGGTCACATCGGCAGCCTGTGCGACCGTCGAGATTGAGAGCATTGCGCCCGCCATTATGACGGATTTCACGATATTGAGTTTCATTGTCACCTCCCTACTGGCTAGGCGATATGGCCCGCTTCAATTGAGCCAAGTCAAGTAAACCGACCGGTCCAAGACGAAGTTTTTATAATTCTTCTAAATTTCGGCCAAACTGTTTCACTATTCGGCCATCCCGCACGGGTATGCAGGCGCATGATCTGAATATCAGCCACCCACGCGGGGCTGAAATCGATTTGCCGACGGTCCTATTGAAAAATTGAATATGCCTGCAAGGCGCATTCAATTTCCGGCCATCATGCGCTGCGTGATCTTCGCCGCGATCTCCCGGTAATCGAGCTCCTCGCTGACCTCGGCCCCGAGGCCGAGCCCGCCCATCCGGTCCTGCCATTCCACCGTGGCGCTCGCCATGTCCGGTGCGAAACCGAGGTCGGACACCGTCTTCACGACCTCGCGCATCTCGGCGGCGCGGCGGATGCCGTGCTGGAGCGAGCGCTCGAAATTGTAGGAGGAACGGGCCTTCCAGTCGATTTCGGGATTGCTTGCCTGCAGCGAGGCGAGCACCTCTTCGTCCACCCCTGCGCGAACGGCGGCAAGCACGCATTCGGCCGTCAGCGCCTCCATGCCCTTCATCATGATGGAACGGATCATCTTGATCGAGGAGGCCGATCCGACCGGTCCTTCGACGACGCGCGGCGACATGGGAAGGGCTTCCAGCAACGGCTTTACGGTCTCGGCATGCGGACCAGCGAGCAGCAACGGCACCATGTTGCGTTTCGGATAGACCGGCGCCATGACCGCGACATCGACATAGCGCGCGCCCGCCGCCTCGACGGTCTCGGCGGCGCTCTTCTTCGTCGACGGGGCACAGGAATTGAGGTCGAGCCAGAGCGCGCCTGGTTTCATATGCGGCGCACAGTTTCCGGCTGCGATCGCCGCCTGGTCCGCGGTGACGGTGCAGAAAACCAGATCCGCGTTCTGCACGGCTTCGGCCGCGCTCATGCGTCCGGCGACGCCGAACTCCTGGTAGCGCGACAGCATGGCGGGCCGCTGCGCCTCATAGTCGGTCTTGATGTCGAAGACGCGGATATCCGGTACGTCTTTCCAGCCGCTCACGACCGCGCTGCCGGCTTCGCCGAAGCCGATGAAGGCAATTCTCTGGTCCATGGTTTCCGTCCCTCGGGATTTTGCCTGCATTCTGTCAGCCGAAGACCGTTCCGTCGAACAGCTTGCGGGCGGTCCGAAGAATGGCGGCACTCTCGACGGCGCCTGCGCCGTCCAGTTCCGCGATGATCGTGGTCTCGCCGATCGGATGCTCGATCGGCAGCGTCTTGTGGGCTCCGTCCGGGATCACCGCCAGCTCTGACCCGACTGCGCCTTCGATCAGGCAGGCGGTGGCGACCGTCACCGCGCCGAGCACGCCGATGGAGGCGTGGCAGCGGTGCGGAATGAAGGTCCGGGTCGAGATCGCGCCGCCGTTCCGGGGCGCCGAGAGCATGGTCATCTTCGGCACGGACTTCTCCGCCACGTCGCCGAGATTCATCAGCGGACCTGCTTTGAGGCGTATGGCTTCGAGCCGCGCCCGCAGCGTCTCGTTCGCCTCCAGCTCCTCGCGGGTCTCCGTGCCGGCAATGCCGAGATCGGCGGCGCGCAGGATGACACAGGGCATGCCGTTGTCGATCAGAGTCGCCTCGACGCCCTCGACCTGGTCGACCACGTTACCGCTCGGGAGCAGCGCGCCGCAGGTGCTTCCCGCGGTATCGCGGAAGGCGATCGGGACCGGAGCGGAGGTGCCCGGCACGCCGTCGATGCGCGCCTCGCCATCGTAGCTTACCTTGCCGCCGGGCGTGCGGACCGTTGCCGTCGCAATCTGATCGGTGTTTTCCATGAAGATCGAGACCTCGGTCTCGCCGTCCTGCGCTTCTACCAGGCCGCGCTCGATGGCGAAGGGGCCGACCCCGGCGAGGATGTTGCCGCAATTCTGCGCATCGGTGACGATGGCCTGATCGACGAAGACCTGGAGGAAGAGATAATCGACGTCGATGCCGTGGCGCTCCGACCGTTTTACGACCGCGATCTTCGATGTCAGCGGATCGGCGCCGCCGAGCCCATCGATCTGGCGCGGGTCGGGCGAGCCCATGACGCGGAGCAGGAAGGCGTCCCGCTCCGCGATGTCTGCCGGCAGGTCGGAGGCGAGGAAATAGCCGCCTTTCGAAGTCCCGCCGCGCATCCACATGGCGGGCACGCCGTCAGACATATTTAAGGCCCTTTTCAGCCAGCTTGCCGCGCATGTCGTACATGTCGAGGCCGAGCACGCCGCTTGCCAGCTTGGCCCGCTTCTCGCCCTCGTTGTCGATCCGGGCGCGGGTCTTCTCCAGCACCTCGGCGGCCTCTTCGCGGCGCACCACGCAGACCCCGTCATCGTCGGCGACGATGATGTCGCCCGGGTCGACGGCGGCACCGGCGCAGACCACGGGCACGTTCACCGAGCCGAGAGTCTCCTTCACCGTGCCCTGGGCGCAGATCGCCTTGGACCAGACGGGGAAACCCATCTCGGTCAGGTCCTTCACGTCTCGGCAGCCCGCGTCCAGAACCATGCCGACGCAGCCGCGCGCCTTGGCGGAGGTTGCCAGCAGGTCGCCGAAATAGCCGGCGTCGGACGGCGAGGTGGTCGCCATGACCATGATGTCGCCCGCCTTCAGCTGCTCGATCGCGACATGGATCATCCAGTTGTCGCAGGGCGGGGCGAGGATGGTGACGGCCGAGCCGGCGATGGCGGCACCGGAATAGATCGGCCGCATGTAGGAGGCGAGCAGTCCCTTGCGGCCCTGCGCCTCGTGCACCGCCGCGACGCCGCATTCGCCGAGCGCTTTGATGATTGCGGGATCGGCCCGCTCGATATTCTGGACGACGACGGACATCAGTGTGCTCCTCCCTCGACGGGCGGCGTTCCGTGGGTGTGGAACGACTCGATGGTCTTGAGGCCCCAGGCCTGGCCCTTCTTGCGGTCGGTCTCTGTCCAGGTGACGGTCTCCCAGTCCGGCGCGAGGATCAGGCGGGCGCCGGCATTGGCGACCTCGACCCGGTTGCCGGCGGGCTCCCAGACATAGAGGAAGAAGGTGCCCTGGACGGCGTGCTTGTGCGGTCCGGTCTCGATGAACACCCCGTTCTCGAGGAAGATGTCCGCCGCCCGCAGAATCTCCTCGCGCTGGTCGACCGCGTAGGTGACGTGGTGGAAGCGGCCCTTCACCCCGGTCATGTCCTTGGTATAGGCGATGTCGTATGTCTTGTTGTTCACCGTGAACCAGCAGCCCGCCAGTGTTCCGCTGTCGAGCACGATCTGCTCGGTCACGCGGGAGCCGAGGGCTTGTCGCATGAAGTCGCGGATCGCCTCGACGTCGGTGGCGAGCAGGTTCAGATGGTCCAGCCGCCGCACGCCGACGCCGCGTCCGTGGAAGCGCTGGGCGATGTTCTTCAGCGCAGGTTTTTCCTCCGGCGGAGCGATGTATTTGTTCGTGTCGTAATAGAGTTCGAAGACATGCCCGTCCGGATCTGTGAAGCGGTAGGCGCGGCCGTGGCCCATATCGCCGTCGACCCAGCCGATGCCGCAGCCCATCTCCTCGATCACCTTGACCCGGCGCTCCAGCGCCTCGGGCGAGCTGGCGCGGTAGGCGACATGACCGACGCCGGTGGTGTCGGAACGGGTCAGTTTCAGGCTGTGATATTCGTAATCGTCGAAGGCCCGGAGATAGGCGGAGGTCTCGTCCCGTCCGCTTTCGGTCAGGCCGTAGACATTCACGAAGAAATTCAGGCTCTCCTCGAACTTGTCGGTCAACAGTTCGACATGGGCGAGATGGGCGACGTCAAAGCAGGGTTCGGTCATGGCTCAAAGCTCGTCGACGGTGCGCGGGAAGACGGACTGGAAACCCTCGGCGTAACGCGCGTTCCGCCCGCCGGACTGGCCGCCCGAATTGCGCCGGAAATGGTTGCCGCGGTTCTCCGCTACGTTGGTGTAATAGGCCCAGAGATGCTCCTGGCCTTCCATGCACTCGATGGCGGCGCGCTTCTTGTCCCAGACGTCGGTGATGTCGAGGAAGGTATCCGGCTTCCAGCCCATCTGCTCGGTCTGGTGCGGCTCGAAGAGGTAGAGCTGCGGCGCGCCCAGAACTTTTTCGCCCGGATTGTGTCCCCAGGCCTGCGCGATCATCCGTGCCTCGAGCGCGATCGAGGTCGTGTACATGTGGTCGGTGTTGTAGGGATCGTAGTTCGAGTGGGACATCATGAAGCGCGGCTGTACTTCGCGGATGATGTCGACCAGCTTGTACTTGTCCTCGCGCTCCAGGATCAGCGGATAGTCCCCCAGATCCATGAAACGGATATCGGAGACTCCGAGCGCGGCGGCGGCATTCTCCGCCTCGGTACGGCGCGCGGCCTTCACCCTGTCGAGCGTCATGCCGCTTTCCTTCCAGAGCTTGGCGGACTCGCCGCGCTCGCCGTAGGAAAGACAGACCACGGTCACGTCATAGCCGAGGCTCTGGTGTTTCGCGATGGCTCCTCCGGCGCGCCAGACGAAGTCGGCGGCGTGCGCGCTGATCACCAGCGCTGTTTTTTTCTCGGACATTTTCGCCTCTGGGTTCGGTGTCTGCCGCGACTATGCGCCGCGATGCGGAAAGGAACCAATTTCAAAGGTCGATATTCCTTATAAGAAAATTGCATAATGCTGTTTCCAACCCTCGGGGAAGGCCCGCCATGGAGCCGGATCGTCTCAATCTTCGTCACTTGCGCGCTTTTTGCGAGGCGGCTGCGCTGGGCAGCATCAGCCGGGCGGCGGAAGAGGTGCATCTCTCGCAGCCGGCCGTCACACAGGCGATCGCCAAGCTCGAGACGCTGCTCGACACGGTGTTGTTCGACCGTACGGCCGACGGCCTGCATCTGACGGAAACCGGGAAACTGTTTCTGCTGCGTGCCAAGCGGGCGCTCGGTCACATCGCGGACGGGGCACGGCCGACCGCTCGGCGTGGCGCCGGACCGGCGGCGAATTTCGAGCGGCGCGTCACCGCGGCCCAGCTGCGCGCGCTTCTCGCGGTCTCCAAGACCGGTAATTTCTCCATCGCGGCGCGCTCCCTCGGCATGTCCCAATCGGCGCTCTACCGGACCGCGCGGAGCCTGGAGAAGGATGCCGGCGTGCCGCTTTTCGAGGTGGTCTCCCAGGGCGTGGTGCTGACCCGGGCGGCGGACCGGCTTGCCCGCCATGCGGGACTTGCCTTCGGAGAGCTGGCGCAGGGGCTCGAGGATGTCGCCGCCTATAACGGGAGGGACACGGCGCGGATCACGCTCGGCACGCTGCCGCTCGCCCGGACCTATGTCCTGCCGCGTGCCATCACCGCCTTTCTGGAGGAGCGGCCCGACGCCTATATCAGCGTTGTCGACGGTCCTTACGAGTCATTGCTGCAAGCGCTCCGGCACGGCGAGATCGATATGCTGATCGGCGCCTTGCGGGAGCCGGACGTGATCGCCGATGTCGAGCAGCGTGCCCTGTTCGAGGACAGGCTGGAACTGGTTGCCCGCCCGGACCATCCTCTCGCCGGACGCTGGGATCTCACCCTTGAGGCCCTGTCCGACTATACATGGATCGTGCCGCGGCCGGGTGCGCCGACGCGGGACAAGTTCGACGAGATGTTCGACGGCCGGGGCGATCTCCGGCCGACCCATATCGTCGAGGCGAGTTCCCTGATCCTGATCCGCGGCGTGCTGACGGAAAGCGATGCCGTCGCTCTCATCTCGGCGCATCAGGTGCGGCACGAGGTCTCCCTCGACATCCTTACCCGGCTGAATTTCCGCGTGCCGTCCGCGCCGCGCCGGATCGGCCTGTCGCTGCGCCGCGGGTGGCGCCCGACGGCCTCGCAAAAGCGCATGATCGAGCTTCTGGTCGAGGCCGGTACCGAGGTCGCGGTACGCTATCCGGGAGCGCATTGACGCCGGTCGTGGATTACCCCGCGAGATGTTCTCTGAAATGCGCCACCGTGCGCTCCCAGGCGATTTTCGCCTGCGTCTCGTCGTAGCGCGGCGTCGAGTTGTTATGAAAGCCGTGCTTGGTGCCGGGATAGACGAACATCCGGTAATCGACACCGTTCGCCTTCAGCGCGGCTTCGTATTCATCCTTGCCGGCATTGATGCGCGGGTCCTCCTCGGCATACTGGACCATCATCGCCGCCTTGATGTTGGGGACATCCGCCGCCTCCGGTGAGCGCCCGTAGAACGGCACCCCGGCGGCGAGATCCGCCCCCATCTCGGTCGCGAGCCAGTTCGTCACGCCGCCGCCGAAACAGAACCCGGTGGCGCCCAGCTTCCCATTCGAAAGCGGATGGTCCTTCAGGAACTTCGCGCCGTTCAGCAGATCGACCATCAGCTTGTCCCGGTCGAGACTGCGCTGCATGACCTTGCCGTCATCGTCGTTGCCCGGATAGCCGCCGAGCGGCCAGAGCCCGTCCGGCGCGAAGGCGAGGAAGCCCTCGACGGCCGCGCGCCGCGCCACGTCCTCGATATGCGGGTTCAGCCCGCGGTTTTCATGGATCACCAGCACGGCAGGGAACGGCCCCGAGCCGGCCGGCTGGACAAGGTAGCCGCGCATCTCCTCCTCGCCGTTGCCGCCCGGAGAGTCGTAAAGCTCGTAGGTCGCCTTGATGCGCGGGTCGGTGAAGGAGACGGTCTGGGCCGCCGCATAGTCCGGCAGCAGGGCCTGCGCCATCGCAAGGCCGGAGCCCCCGACCACAGCCATGGCCGCCGCCCGCCTCAGGAACTCGCGCCGCTCCATCCCGGAATGGCAATACTCGTCGTAAAGCGCGTAGATCTTCGGATCGATTTTCTGCTCGTCCATTTCCCTGCCTCCCTCCGGCCGGTTGTGCTTGTTGGAGGGAAATAGCGTGCGGCGGCACACTGGAAAGGGTGGGCTCTTGCACCCATCTGGCTGCTGGAGACGTCCATGCCAATTCTTTAATTTTCTGTTTTTATTTGAAATCCTGGAAATATTAATTGGCGGGAAAGTTGAATTCTATCCGTTGGTTTTAATTTGGCAGCATTCCTTTTTAGTTTTCCTGATGGCGTTATGATCTCAATCGCGTTCTCGCGGTGGAGAAACATCAGGGATTCGGCAATTTGATCGAGGCGAGCTGCGGTGTCGTTCGCGATAAGAGTCTGAAAAGTCTCAAATGTTATGGGTCCGTGGCTGTCCTGTGACTCCACTTTTTCAGGTATTTCATTTATCAGAGCTGTCTCCATGCTCATTTCTGCATTGTGATCAAATTCGAAATCAAAAGGCAGGCTGTCTTCCCAGTGCGGGTCAAAACCGAGCATTCGCAGCCCTGCTTTGCCTTGATGGAGAGAGGCGTTCTGCAGAGCCCAATGGCTTGAAGTCATGACATTTCTAGCTGTTGGGTGTTTTGAAAGATGAATAAGCCAGAGATCTCTGCCTGCCTGCGCAGATCGAATGAAGAATGGTGTGAAAAATGGTGCGCGTGTAACTGCTCGAATATGCTGTATCATTAATCTCTGTACTAAGTACCTATGTTCGCGAATGCCTTTTGTTTTTAAGAATTTTATTATTTGAAATTCTGTGAGTTCAATCGGTGCAACGGCCTTTAGGAAGGATGCGTTATTCGACATGTAGTCGATCAACCAGTCTATGGCGAAAGTAAGAATGATCTCTGAGCGCGGTAATTGATCTAGTATTTTTCTGCAAATAGTGAGCGGTACGTCCTTGTATCCGTATTGGTCTAGTAGAAAGATAGTTCTTCCGGCTCTAGATCGACTTGATATATCTGATAATATTTGTTCGTAGTGCTGGGAAAAATCGCCATTTATCAAATGAATTTTTTTGTTTAATTGATGTATTTGATCAGAGTTGTTGATCTCATTTTTGAGATAGGCGATTGCGTTTTCCGATTTGTCGATGAAATAAAAATTTGCGTCGATATGAAGCTTTTTTATACGGTTGCGGTTTATTTCCTTTTCAGCCGCAGAGATAGAACCAAGCATAATCATCGGAGTGCCTGGCACCTGAGATCCGTCAGGTGATTGGAAGGCTCCTCCGCCACAAAATCCGTCGACCAAGGAGATTTGGAGCCGTTCGGTGCGGGGATCTCTGACCACCGCTCTAAAATATTCAGCTAGATAATGACTTAGAAGATTTAGCTTGGCCGCACTATGTGACTGTAGAGGTGGTGGCTTGTTGCCGACGACCCACTCAAAGTTGTCAATCTCTTTCATTCTTCTGCCATAGCGAATATGACAGCTCAGATCAAGTCAGGATCGTGCGAACATTTCGGACATGGGTTTTTTCATTCGGTGAACCGGAAAGCCGTCCCAGATCTCTCCATCAAGGGTTCTGCCGCCAGATTTAGGGCGTGGACCGCCCCACTGCTTGAAGAAGAAGGAGACGTCTTGCCTTAAGCATTGATCTCGCAGTTCTCTAGCCCATTTCGGATCCATCGGGCGTGCTTTGGGGCCGCTTTCACCTCCTACAATTGCCCAAGCAATCCCGCCTAAATTGACTTTGCCGATAGGCCCAAGCAATGGTTCGAAAGATACGAAACGAATAGATGCGTTTGCTTGTTTCAAATGCTCGATGCGACTTGAGTGTTCTCGATCTTCAACAGATACCCCAAGCCATATGTGATCCGGTGCGACTGATTCTTGATATCTCTGATTTATGTATTTCCGAAGTAGTGAGCTGCGTTTTGTAAGAACTTGGAATACGTGCTGATCGGCAGATTCCATAGTCTCAAATACGGAGTTGATATATGAAACCGGTACATCTTTATGAAATAGATCGCTCATTGAATTCACAAAAATGAGCCTTGGCTTCTTCCAGCGCAGGGGCTGCTCTAACCTATCTGGCCATAAGCGCAGATCGAAGCCCTGTTCATAT
This sequence comes from Nisaea acidiphila, assembly GCF_024662015.1. Taxonomy (NCBI): domain Bacteria; kingdom Pseudomonadati; phylum Pseudomonadota; class Alphaproteobacteria; order Rhodospirillales; family Thalassobaculaceae; genus Nisaea; species Nisaea acidiphila. The sequence goes on from NZ_CP102480.1 coordinate 2,987,383, forward strand.
GGATGCCCGTCAATTCCGCGCCATCGCTCAGCGAACCGTGACGCATAACAATTGTCGCAACCCGGACCGATTTTCGTGCAACCGGTTACCGGATTCCAAGTGGCGTCTGTCCATTCAATCTCTGATGCTTGAGCCATAGAATCACCTTGAGTGTGTTCTAGTTTTGTTCGTGTTGTGCGTCAATATGATTTCTGTGTCTCTATCAACAATTGCACTGATCCCAAATGCAATTAGTGTCGAGCTCCGGCGATAAAGCTCTGTACCCGCGAGGAAACAGCATGGCCCATACAATCCACATCCTGAACGGCCCGAACCTGAACAAGCTCGGGAAGCGGGAGCCGGCGATCTACGGCTCGATCACGCTGGAGACCATCGAGGGCTGGTGCCGGGAGGCCGCGAAGGGGCCGCTGGAGTTCAAGCAGAGCAATCACGAGGGCACGCTGGTCGACATGATCCAACAGGCCGAGGACGAGGCGGACGGGCTGATCATCAATCCGGCGGGCCTCAGCTTCCAGTCGGTGCCGTTGTTCGATGCGCTGAAGATCTTCGCGGGGCCGAAGATCGAGCTGCATATCTCCAACATCCATGCCCGCGACGAGTTGCACCGGCACTCGATCATGTCCTCGGCGGTGACCGGCGTGATCTGCGGCCTCGGCGCGCGCGGCTACGTGACGGCGCTCGCGGCGATGTACGATTTGCTGGAAGCGAAGGACTAGATAGCGGCGGACCGCCCCTCCCGTTGTTCCTGAAGGGGCGGCGTTCGAGGCCAGAGGCCTAGAACATGTAGGTCACGCCGAGACGGGCGCTCCAGCTCGCGCCGAGGCGGGTGCCGTTGACCCGCTCATAGAGCGGCAGGCCGGCTTCCGCGCCGACGCGCAGGCCGTTGCCCGGAGTGATGTTGAAGCCGAGCAGGCCGCCGATCCGCTCGCTGCCGTAATTGTCCGGATTGGCGCCGATGGCAGCCCCGCTGATGTTCGGGTCCTGGCCGTGCACCACGTCCTCGGTGCGGGCAACGAGCCGACCGGTCGCCTGGAACCAGTCGGTGACGCGGTAGCCGAGCCAGCCGGTCACGTGGTGGATGTTGCCGAGCCGGTAATCCTCCGAGTTCTCCGACTGCATCCGCAGCACCGCCTTGTACTGGGCGCCCCAGGAGAGTTTGCCGGACGCGCCGGTATAGGTGAGGCCCGGCAGGAAATCGACGGTGCCGGAACCGAGTTGCATGCCGTAAGGCAGCCGGCGGGTCATATACATGCCGTTCGCCATCAGCATGCGGCCGGTCTCCTCGATGCTCCCCGTCGGCAGGCTGACGGCACCGACGGCGATGATCCGATGACCTCCGCTGCGATAGAGTGTGTAGGTCCCGCCGACTTTCACGTCGCCGAGGCCGGAGCTGTCGGCGCTGTTCTCGCCGAGCCGTGTGCTGCCGGACATGCCGGAGAAGGTGACCATGGTCATCTCCTTCTCGACATAGGGCACCATCGCCATCACACCGAAATCGTCGGTGACGCCGTACATTGCGCTCACCATGGCCATCCGCGTGGTCATCTCGGTGGGCACCATGCGGACGGTTGCGGGCGGGGCGAAGGGATTGGCGACGGAGGTCGCGGCTTCCTCCGGCGAGATCCCGTCGCTGCCCCGGAGCAGCTCGTCCATCTTCATTTCCATTACCCGGGCGCCGAGCATGAAGCGGCCTTTCATCGGCGAGCGGGCGCCCATGACGCCGATCGGGAGCGGATGCCCGTGGCTGTCCATGGCCATGCCGTGACCGTGGTTCATCGTGCCGTCGCCGGAGGCTTCGTGCATGTGTCCGGTCGTCTGGTGATTGTGCGTGCCGTGGCCGCTCTGCTGAGCGCCGGCCAGATGGACGGAGCCTGCGATCACGGCCGCAGCGGCGCCTGCCCGCAGGAGAGAGAGTCTGAGAATCTTTGCCATGGTTTCCTCTCATGGTCGGATTGGTCGAACGGACAGACTTCGGCGCCCGGCGCTGCTGCGCGGGCGGTCCGGGACTGTCGCGGGATGTCTGAGAGGGGGCGTGAGGGCGGCTCGGGGGCCGCGTCAGGTCACGCCGTCAGGTTCGGCGGGGCGCGGGCCCTGAGGCTGCTGGCAAAATGCGGAGTGCGCGGGCGTTCGGGTTCGGTAAACCGGACGAGCGGCAGAGCCGTTGCCGTCAGCTCTGCAACGGGAAGGAGATTTTGCGGTGCGAGGACCCCGCCTGCGAGGCTGCAATAGATGCAGTCGGGACGTGCGGCGGAGGTCGGTGCCTCGTCGCCCTCCGTGACGATGTTCCCGTTCTCGTCGAGCGAGATCTGCACGAGGCCTTTCGGCGTGCAGATTATCGCCGTGCGGAACGGGTCTCCCGCAGCCTCGACGCTCCCGGCCACCTGGTACGAGGCGAAAAGCGTCGGGACCAGGAGCTGGAGCGTCAGGCAGAGAACGAGGAGCCGTGCCAGGACGGTGCGGCTATGGGCACTCACGCAACGCATGGCGACCCCTTACGGGAAGTATGTCTTTGTAACAAGGAGCAGCTTGTCGCAGCCGGGTCCGGACAGGGAAGTTGTGCCGGTGCGGAGACCCCCGCGAATTATTTCGCTGCCCGAACCCCTCGCCGGCGGCGGTGTGAGAATTTATGCGCCTCCTCGATCACAAGTAGCAGCAGCGACACGCCCAGCAGCATCAGCCACTCGGAGACAGCGACCGGATGCAGCGACAGCACGTCCGAGAGCCACGGCACATGCGTCGCGCCGATATGGACCGCCTGCGCGACGGGGACAGCGAGCACCAGGAAGGGATTGCCCCAGAAGCGGATCCGGAAGAGCGAGCGGGTTTCCGAGCGGCTGGAGAGGGCGTGGATATTGCCGAACAGGATCATCAGCATCAGCGTGAGGTTGCGGGCGTCTTCCGTGCTGCGTCCGCTTTCGATCAGCCAGTCGAAGACGAAGAAGGCGAGCAGGCCCATCGCGGTCCCGGTGATCAGCACATGCTCGATGATACGGCGCTCGAAGATTGGCTCGTCCGGCCGTCTGGGCGGGCGGCTGAGCTCGTTCCCCTCCTTCGGTTCGAAGGCGAGCGCTACGTCCTGGAGGCCGTTGGCGATCAGGTTCAGCCAGAGCAGCTGGACGGCGACGAGGGGCATCGGCAGACCCGCCAGAACGGTCAGGAAGAACAGCAGCAGGGCGGAGAAGCCGGTCGCGATCAGCAGTGCGATAACCTTGCGGATATTGCCGTAGACGACACGGCCCTGTTCGACGCCGGCGACGATGGAGGCGAAACGGTCGTCGGCGATGATGAGATCCGCCGCCTCCTTGGCGACGTCGGTGCCCCGTTTGCCCATAGCCACGCCGACATTGGCGCGGCGCATCGCCGGGGCATCGTTCACGCCGTCCCCGGTGACGGCGACGAAATGACCGGCGCGCATCAGGGAGTCGACGATCTGCTGTTTCTGCAGCGGCTCGATCCGGGCGAAGACCCGCGCGGGCCGAATGAGTGTGTCGAGCGCTGCCTGGCCTTCCTGCTCGGAACGGCGGAGAGCCGCTCCGGTCACGACCTCGCCGGACAGGTTGCGGATCCCGAGATCGCGGGCGATCGCGGCGGCCGTGCTCGGATGATCGCCGGTGATCATGGCGACTTCGATACCGGCGTCCCGGCACTTGTCGACCGCCTCTTTCGCATCCGGGCGCACCGGATCGATCATCGCGACCTGACCGAGGAAGGTCAGGTCGGAGAGCTGGTCGATAGCACCGGTCGTATGGTCTGTTTCACGCCGTCCCAGCGCGATTACCCGGTAGCCTTGCCGCGCCAATGCTTCCGATTGCGCCTCGATGGCGGCCCGGTCGATCGGCACGGCACCGTCCCTTGTCATCATCTGGCTCGACATCGCGGCAAGCTTTTCCGGGCTGCCCTTGACATGCAGACAGGCACCGGCGCCGAGCCGGGTCAGGCTGCCGGAGAGGGCCCGTTCGGACTCGTAGGGAATCATCTCGAGCTGGGCCTGCTCGGCGCGTACCTGGCGGAGCGAGAGGCCGAGCTTCTTGGCCAGGACCAGGAAGGCGACATCGACGATATCCCCATCGGAGGCCCATTCGCCGCCCGCATAGTCGAGATAGCTCTCATTCGCGAAAACGCCGGTCAGGCAGATGTCCCGCAGCCGGTGATGCTGCTCCGGCTGGCCGATGCTTCCCGGTCCGACGCCGGACCCCGCCACGTCGAACTCCGCGCCGCCCGGCAGAACGATCTTCTTGATGGTCAGCTCGTTGACCGTGAGGGTGCCGGTCTTGTCGGAGCAGATGAAGGTACAGGAGCCGAGGGACTCAACCGCGATCAGCTTGCGGATGATGACATGCAGATTCGCCATGCGCCCCATGCCGATGGCGAGCGCGACGGTGAGGGCCGCCGGCAGGCCTTCGGGAATGGTCGAGACGGCGAGACCGATGGACATCATCGCCATTTCGCGCGTGTCGTATCCCCCCACGTGAAGCATCAGCAGGACCAGAGCGAGGATCGAGATCCCGATCCCGCCGGCGACCTTGTAGGTGAAACGCCGGATGCGGATCATCAGCGGCGGCTCGGACAGCCGCCCCGCGCCGATTTCCTTCGCAATCGAGCCGATTTGCGTCGAGAGCCCGGTCGCCGTGACGGTACCCATCGCGCGGCCGTGGGTGACCACCGTGCCGGCGAAGCACATGTCGACCCGCTCGGAGATCGGTGCGCCCTCTTCCGGAGCGGCGGCGGCGTTTTTGGTAACGGCGAGGGATTCGCCGGTCAGGGCGGACTCGTCGATGGCGAGCCCGTGCGCCGTCGCGAGACGAATATCGGCTGGAACCTTGTCGCCCGACGTCAGGAGCGCGAGGTCGCCGGGTACGACCTGTTCGATATCGACAGACTGGTCGAAACCGTCCCGCCGTACTCGCGCGGTGCCGCGCACCATCTTGCGCAGGGCCGAGGCTGATTTCTGCGCCGCATATTCCTGCACCGTCCCGATGACCGCATTGATCAGGAGCACCGCGACGATGAAGACCGCGCTCGGGATCTGCGCGATGGCGACCGACGCGAGCGCGGCAATGATCAGGATATAAATGAAGGGGCTTAGAAACTGCCGCGCGAACAATACCAGCGGTCCGGAGAGCTTCGGCTCCGGCAGCCGGTTCGGACCGAATTCTTCAAGCCGGCTGGCTGCCTCTGCGGAAGACAGGCCTTCCGGGTTTTCGATGTCCATTTGAGGGAACTCCGGCGTTGCCCGAGACGGTGCTCATCATATACCGCATCGCACAAAGGCCGGAATTGATCTGGTGCAATTTTGCTGCCGGAGAGGTTCGGTCTCAGCCGGCGTGACCGATCTTCAGGTCGTCCAGCTCGCTTCGGAGGTAGCCGACGCGATTCGCCGGGAGCCAGACGGAAACAGTCGTACCGACACCGACCTCGCTTTCCAAAGTGAGGGTGCCGCCATGAAGCTCCACCATCATCTGGGCCAGCGGAAGCCCGAGACCGGTCCCGCTTTGCGCTGCCGTGATCTCGTCGTCCAGGCGTTCGAAGGCGGTCAGCGCCTTCGGGATCTGGTCCTGCGGAATGCCGTTGCCGGTATCGGAGATGTGGAACTCGATGCCGCCCTGACGGGCTTCGCCGTGGCGCGGGCGCAGCGCGACGATGGCTTTGACCGTTCCGCCGGAAGGTGTGTACTTCACCGCGTTGCCGAGCAGATTGAGCAGCACCTGCTTCATCTTGGTCGCATCGATATCGAGGACCAGCTCCGGATCGATCTGAGAGCGCGAGAGCGCGATACCGCGATCGTCCGCGAGCGGTTTGACGAGCCGTACCGCCTCCGTCACAAGTGCATCGGCGCTGATGATTTCCTCTTCGAGCGAGTCCTGGCCTGCCTCGATGCGGGCGATGTCCAGCAATTCGTTGATGATCTTCAGCAGGTGCCGGCCGCTGTCCCGGATATCGACCGAGAATTCCTGATAGCGTTCGTTCTCAAGTTTGCCGAGCGTTCCGTGCGCCATGATGTCGGAAAAGCCGATGATCGCGTTCAGCGGTGTCCGCAATTCGTGGCTCATCGCGCGCAGGAAGCGGGTTTTCGACATGTTGGCGAACTCTGCCGCCTTCTTTGCGATCTCAAGCTCACGGGTCCGCTCGCGCACCCGGTCTTCCAGGTCCCGGTTCAGGTCGCTCAGGTCGGCTTCGGAACGGCGCAGTTCCTCGTTGACGGATCGCAGCGTCTGTTCGCGCTGCCGCTCGCGCTCGATCATCGCGTTGTAGGCCTGGACGACTAGGCCCATTTCGTCGCGGCTCGACCAGGACACGGGCTGCAGCTCGCCGCTATGCGAGGACTCCCGGATCGAAGCGAGCAGTCTTCTCAGCGGACGGTCGACCAGGAAATAGAAACCGAAGGCAACCGCGATCAGTGCCGCGAGGATCGCAACGGCGATGGCGGAAACCCCGATCACGTATTCAAAACGCCGGGTCTCCTTGAGTTCCTTGTCGGTGAACATCACACGGAGTGTCCAGCGGGCGTCCTTGGAGGCGGGGATTCTTATCTCCAGTCCCTCCAGGCTTTTCGGGCAGCCTTGAGAGGAGGGGATGGCCGCCGTCGGCGCTGCGTCGCCTTTCGAGAGTTCGGCGCAAAGAAAGGCCCGGTCGGCGGCGAGCGGAGAAAGCAGATCCCGTGCAAGGAAAGGGTTTCCGTAGGCGGCGTGCCGCTCTACCGCCAGCGCGGTGCGGGCCGTCAGGTTGCCGATCCGGCTCGCCAGAAGCTCTTCGTCGGCGAGAGAGGTCGTGAAGAGCAGCAGCCAGATTCCCGGCACGATCAGGGCAAGGAAAGTCACGCCGACAATTGCCAGCAGTTTGACCTTCAACCGTTTCGGAAATGGTGGATTGGCGCCCATATCTGCAACCCGTCGTCGGTTCCGAGCGTCCTCAGCGGAGCCGTTTGACGGTTCCGTCCTTCATCAGCCGCTGCAGCAGGCCGCGATCGGCGATGGCGGTGTGGAAGACCACGTAGTCGTTCGATGTCCGGGCCATGTAATAGTCGATCGGTACTTCCTTGCCCGTGTCGTCACGGAAATCGAAGCAGAGAACGTAATGCGCGCCCATCGAGAGGATCATCGGGTGAGCGGTCACCGGATGAAGCTTATGTACCTCGCCGTCTTTCGGATTGAGGTAGAGGATCGCGCCATCGACCAGCGATCCGTCTACGTGACGCTGCATCGCGGCCTGAATGCTGGCCTTCTCGGAAAGGGTCAGAGCGGTTGCGGGACCGCTGGAATGCGTAACCGCGGCAAATAATATGAACGCGAGGAAGAAAGCGCTGAAGCGGATCATCAGTTCTCTCGTCTAAAGTGAATTTCGACTGTTTTGCAGCAAGAAAATAAAGATCAGGTTAATTCTGGAACAATAATTCTGATATATAAAATGCCATACATATTTTGTGGTGCTGGAGGCATTCCATTCTCCGGAAATGCGGGTTCCGCGATTGACAGTTGTAGCGGTGCGGATAGGCTCCGGAACCGCATTTTCCTGCCGCTTGTTCTTCGGAAACCCATGCTTGCTTTTGCCACGGCAATCTTCTTCCTGATCATTACGCCGGGGATCGGCGTGCTGACGACCGCTGGCGTCGGCGCGGGATACGGTTTCCTGCCAGGGATCCGTTTCCTCGCAGGCCTTTTCATCGGCACCAATGCGGTGGCGGTTCTGGTGGTGACCGGCATAGCTGCGATCGTGCTGGCGAACCCGGTCCTCGGACCGGTGCTTCTCTACGGCTCGGTCGCCTATCTGCTCTATCTCGCGTTCAGGATCGGCTGGGCGGGTTCCAAGATCGCTTTCGTGGAGCGCCAGAGCGCGCCGGGCGTCGTGGGCGGCTTCCTGCTGCAGCTGATCAACCCGAAGGCCTACGCGGTCAATACCACCTTCTTCTCCGGCTTTCATTTCATGGCCGACAACCAGAGCATGGAGATCGCGCTGAAACTCCTGATCATCAACCTGATCTGGATCCCGGTGCATCTGATCTGGCTCTGGGCCGGTGTCTCGCTGAAGAGGCTCGACCTGTCGGACCGGACGCAATCTCTGATCAACAAGGGCATGGCGTTGTCGATGCTCATCGTCGTCGCGCTTGCGGCGTTCCCGGGCTGAACCCGGCGACAGCAGGAGGGAACCATGAATAGCGACGGAGCCTCTGACGGCGAGGTTGGGTACGACGTCCCGGCATCGCTCGGCATGCCGGAAACGGACGTCCAGACGCCCTGCCTCGTGATCGATCTCGACGCCTTCGAGCGGAACCTGATGAAGATGGCCGGGCTCTGCGCCGGTATGGGTGTTGCGCTCAGGGCACACGGCAAGATGCACAAATCGGCCGACATCGCGCGGCGGCAGATGGAGATCGGCGGTGCGGTCGGGATCTGCTGCCAGAAAGTCTCGGAGGCCGAGGCCTTCGCGCGCGGCGGCATCAGGGACATTCTCGTCACCAATCAGGTGCGCAGCCCGCGCATGATCGACCGTCTGGCCAGGCTCGCGGGTGACGTGAAGATCGCGGTCTGCGTCGACGATCCGGAGAATATCGGCGAGCTTTCGGAGGCTGCGGCGCGGCACGGTACGGAGCTGACGGTTCTGGTCGAAATCGATTGCGGCGCGGGTCGATGCGGGGTCGAACCGGGCGCGCCCGTGGTTCCCCTCGCAAAGGCGATCCATGAGGCGCCGGGTCTGATCTTCGGCGGTATCCAGGCCTATAACGGCGCGGCACAGCATGTCCGCGACTTCGCCGAACGCAAGGCACGGATCGAGGCGGCGATCGCGTGGGCCAGAGAAACCCGGGACGCGATCCTCGCGGCGGGGCTGCCCTGCCCGACCGTAACCGGGGCTGGAACCGGCAGCTACATGTTCGAAGGCAGCTCCGGGGTCTATACCGAGCTGCAATGCGGCTCCTATGCCTTCATGGACGCGGATTACCAGAAAGTCCTGGATGAGAGCGGCGCACCGGTTTCGGAATTCGAGAATGCCTTTTTCCTGCTGACATCGATCATGAGCACCGCGATATCCGGTCAGGCCGTTTGCGATGCCGGGCTCAAGGTGCAGAGCGTCGATTCCGGATTACCGGTCGTCTTCGGTCGCGGAGACGTGGAATATATCAACTGCTCCGACGAGCACGGTGTGATCCGCGATCCGGGAGACGTGCTGAAAGCGAACGACAAGCTGAAACTCGTGCCCGGGCATTGCGATCCGACCTGCAACATCCACGACTGGTATGTCGGGGTGCGGGGCGGGAAGGTGGAATGCCTCTGGCCGGTCACTGCACGAGGGAAGGCATACTAGGCCGCCGCTCCCGCTCCGGAATAGAAAGCCCTTTGTCCGTCGAAATGCCGGATAAGCGTCTCTTTGAGAGCGCGTAGCCGCGCCGTTGTTTTCTGGTCGGACCGGTAGAGGATCCAGATGCTGCGGTCCGCGATCAGCCGCGCACCCGGGACCCGGACCAGGCCGGGCTGACGGTCGCCGAGGAAGCAGGGCAGCAGCGTCAGATAGGGCCCGTGCCGGGCAATCTCGATCTGGCTTCTGTGCTCCGGACATTTATGCGCCATGGCGAGGCCGGTGATGCCGGTCTCCTCGGTCCAGCCGCTGGACTCGTCTTCCTTGGCCCATCCGAGCCAGCGCACTGCGCCGGGAGAGTCCGCCAGGAGCGCGCAGGTCTCCGGCGCGGCGTAGGCGGTCTTGCAATATTGCAGCACCCGCTGGCCGATGGCGTCGTCATCGACCCCGAACGCGAGGCGGACCGAGAGATCGGCTTCTAGATCGGCGAACCGGGTGAAGCGGTCGGTGATTTCCAGCTCGATGTCGATCAGCGGATATTGCGCCGAGAAATCCGCCAGCACGGCCCCGATCCCGGCGGGGCAGAGCGCGAAGGGGATGCTGACCCGGATCGGCCCGCTGAGTTCGGCGTCGCGGCCGGCGGCGGAAAGCGTCGCGGTGCGGAAGGAGATGTCCATCTCCGCGGCGTGGCGGACTAATTCTTCCCCGGCCTCGGTGGCAATCATGCCTTTGCGCGTGCGTCCGAAGAGCCTGGTGCCGAGCGTCTCCTCGACATGGTTCAGGCGTTGCAGGACAGTGCCGTGATTGACGGCGAGCGCGCGCGCGGCACCGCGGATCGACCCTGTGCGAGCAATCGCCAGAACGAAGCGCAGATCGTCCCAGTCGGTGGTTATTTTTCTAACCATAATGGTCAAAAATACGCATCTTCGGTCTTGAAGAATAGACACATATTGTCGCCGCTTCGGTAGCGCACGGAGCGGGAAATGCAGGGACAGACGATTATCGGCCGGATTGGCGGCACACCGCTGGTCGAGCTGAAGAAACTCGTACCCGAAGGCGCCGGCCGGGTCTTCGTGAAGATCGAGAGCGAACACCCGACCGGTTCGATGAAGGACCGCATGGCGCTCGCCATGATCGAGGCGGCGGAGCGCGACGGCCGCCTCGCGCCCGGCGGGGCTGTGGTCGAATATACCGGCGGCAGCACCGGCGTTTCGCTGGCCATGGTCTGCGCGGTCAAACGTTACCCGCTGCACATCGTTTCTTCCGATGCCTTCAGTATCGAGAAACGGCGTCATATGCGGGCGCTGGGCGCGGAGCTGACCGTGGTGCCGAGCGACAAGGGCGCCATGGATGCAGCGCTGACCCGCGCGATGATCGCCGAGGCGGACCGGATCCGGCAGGCGACCGGCGCCTTCTGGACGGATCAGTTGAACAACAGCGACCAGCTTTCCGCCTACCACCGGATGGGCGAAGAGATCTGGGAAGAGACCGATGGGGCGATCGACGCCTTCGTCCAATCGACCGGAACGGCGGCGTCCGCACGCGGCGTCTCGGAGTTTCTGAAGGGGAGAAATCCGGGCATCCGAACCGTTGCGATCGAACCGGCGGAGTCGGCGGTGCTCTCCGGCGGCCCCTCGGGCAAGCACAGGATCGAAGGCGTCGGCGCCGGTTTCGTGGTGCCGCTCTGGGATCCGGAGCCGATTGACGAGGTCGCCACCGTCAACACGGAGGACGCAATGGCAATGGCCCGGCGCCTTGCGCGGGTAGAGGGGCTTTTCGCCGGCACCTCGACCGGCGCGAACGTGATCGTCGCTCTGCAGGAGGCGGTCCGGCTCGGAGCGGACTCCACCATTGTCACGGTCATGTGCGACAGTGGGGTGAAATATCTCAGCACGGAACTCTATCGGGGAGACGGATCGGATGAGCGTTGAGAGCTTTGCCGATATCCGCCGCCAAGCGGAGGCCCATCATGGCGGCGAGGCGGGCGTCGATGCGCGGCTTGCGGGGCATGGCGTGGCTGGCGACCCGGCTGCGTTGTCCGACGACCGCATCCTTTCGGAAATGGCGAAGCGGGTCTTTCAGGCCGGTTTTTCCTGGAAGGTGATCGAACAGAAATGGCCGGGTTTCGAGGAGGTCTTCGATCACTTCGATATCGCGGTCAATACGGAGCTGAGCGCGGAGCGACTCGCTTCCCTGATGGCGGACACGCGCATCGTCCGCAACAAGCCTAAGATCCTCGCCGTGCGCGACAACGCGCTGCTGGTCGAGCAGATGGCGGCGCTCGACGGGAGCGCGGGGAATTTCCTCTCCAAGTGGCCGCGCGACGACCAGGTCGGTCTGCTCGATTACCTGCGCCAGCACGGCAGCCGCCTCGGTGGGACGACCGGGCAGTACTTTCTCCGTTTCATCGGCTGGGACGGTTTCGTCCTGTCGAAAGACGTGGTCACCGCGCTTGGCAGGGCCGGCGTGATCGACGGGCCGGCGACGTCGAAATCCGCGCTGGCGAAGATCCAGGCGGCGTTCAATGCCTGGCACGAGGAATCCGGCCTGCCGCGTGCCCTGATCAGCCGGACGCTCGCCCTCTCGGTCGGATAAGGCGACCTCATCCTGCGATAACAATTTCTCTGATTCCCTTTCGCTTCCATGGCCTGCACTCTCGCTTTCTCTAATTCGGAAAGAGCGGAGTGCGGGATGAAGATTGGCTTTATCGGCCTGGGCAATGTCGGCGGCAAACTCGCGGGCAGTCTGCTGCGCAACGGGGCGGATCTGACGGTTCGCGATCTGGACGCGGCGCTCGCGCAGCCGTTTCTCGACAAGGGCGCGGCGTTCGGCGAGAGCCCGAAGGCGATGGCGGAGACCTCGGACATCGTCATCACCTGCCTGCCTAGCCCGGCGATCTCCGCTGCGGTCATGGAAGCCGAGGATGGCATTCTTGCGGGGCTCGCGCCGGGCAAGATCTGGGCGGAGATGTCCACCACCCATGCCGAGGAGGTGAAACGCCTCGGCGCGCTGGTCGCCGGGAAAGGCGCGGAGGCGGTCGATTGCCCGGTCTCCGGCGGCTGTCACCGGGCGGCGACCGGCAATATCGCGATCCTCGCCGGCTGCGCGCGTCCGACCTTCGAGAGGATGCTTCCGGTGCTCACGATGATGGGCCGCCGCATCCTGCATACCGGCGATCTCGGCACCGCCTCGGTCCTGAAGGTGATGACCAATTACCTCGCGACGGCCAACCTGCTTACGCTCTGCGAGGCGCTGGTAACCTCAAAAGCCGCCGGGATGGACCTCAACACCACCTTCGAGGCGATCCGCATTTCCTCCGGCAATTCCTTCGTCCACGAGACCGAGAGCCAGGTGATCCTGAACGGCTCCCGCGATATCAGCTTCACCATGGATCTGGTGCTGAAGGATGTCGGCCTGTTTCAGGAGATCGCGGAGGCGAACGGCGTGCCGCTGGAGATCTCGCCGCTGATCAACCGGATTTTTGCCGACGGGATCGAGCGCTACGGGCCGCGCGAACTTTCGCCGAACATCATCAAGCGGCTGGAGGAGGCGACGGGCCTCGATATCACAGCGCCCGGCTTCCCGCCCGAGATGGAGGATGACGAGCCGGAAGAGCCCGGCTATGAAATTGTTCCCATGGGACGATCCTGAGCGGCGTCCGTATCTCATCTTTGGGCCGGGAGAGAGCCATGCTGGACCGACGCGCATTCTTCATCGACGGGAGCTGGGTGGCGCCGGCCGACGGGCAGGATTTCGAGGTCGTGAACCCGGCGACGGAAGAGGGCGTGGCGATCATCTCGCTGGGCGGTCCGGGCGATGTGGATCGCGCCGTGCGGGCGGCGCGGGATGCGTTCGAAATGTGGAGCGAGAGTTCGGTCGAGGACCGTGTCGCCCTGCTGACCCGCGCCCGCGACATTTACCTTCGCCGCCGGGACGAGGTGGCCGAAGCGATGACCATGGAAATGGGCGCGCCGCGCGATCTCTCCCGCGAGAGCCAGGCACCCTGCGGCGACGCCTTGCTGGAGGCGGCGATCGAGGCGCTGGAAAATCATGTCTTCGAGCGCCCCAGCCTGCGCGGCGGCAGCACGCTCCGCGACGAGGCGGCGGGTGTCGCCGGGCTGATCACGCCCTGGAACTGGCCGGTCAACCAGGTGATGACCAAGGTCGCCTCGGCGCTCGCCGCCGGCTGCACCATGGTGCTGAAGCCGAGCGAGTATGCCCCGCTCTCCGCTGGGCTGGTGGCCGAAGTGCTGGCAGAAGCGGGCTGCCCGCCCGGTGTCTTCAACCTTGTCCATGGCGACGGCTTCTGCACCGGCGCGGCGCTGTCCTCCCATCCCGAGATCGACCTGCTCTCCTTCACTGGCTCGACCCGCGCCGGCACCGAGGTGATGAAGGCTGCGGCGAACGGCATCCGCCGGGTCGCGCTGGAGCTCGGAGGCAAGAGCCCGAACATCCTCTTCGCCGATACCGATCTCGACACCGCGCTCCGCTACAGCGTGGAGAACTGCTTCTCCAACAGCGGCCAGTCCTGCGACGCCCCGACCCGCCTGCTGGTCGAGAAGAGCGTCTATGACGAGGCCGTCACCATGGCCGGCCGCTTCGCTGCGGAAGTGAAGGTCGGCGACCCGCTGGAGCCGGGCGAGCATATCGGCCCGCTGGTGAACAAGATCCAGTTCGAGCGGGTGCAGGAACATATCCGCAAGGGTATCGAGGAGGGCGCCCGCGTCGTCACCGGCGGGCTCGGCAAGCCGGAGGGTTTCGAGCGCGGCTATTTCGTCAAGCCGACGCTGTTCGCCGACGTCACCAACGACATGCATATCGCCCGCAACGAGATCTTCGGCCCGGTGCTGGTGATGATCCCGTTCGACGGCGAGGACGAGGCGGTCGCCATCGGCAACGACACCGACTACGGCCTCGCCGCCTATATCCAGACGAGCGACGACGCCAAGGCCCAGCGCGTCGCCCGGCGCCTGCGCGCGGGGAACGTCTATATCAACGGCAATTACGGCGACACCGACGTGCCCTTCGGCGGGTACAAGCAGTCGGGACTCGGGCGGGAGAACGGCCCGTTCGGGCTGGAGGACTTCCTGGAGACGAAGGCGATCACGGGGTAGGAATCAACGTTGATCTAGCTCCTACTGAGCGCTCGATCTAAAATCAATTGAAGTCAACACTATTGATTTTTAGTGCATCGGTACTCTGAACTAGATCTTTCGTGGACGAGTCGTGATTGAGCCAGATGATCAAGAATCTGTAAAAAAATGGCTCGCTAGTCATTCTATCAATTTCAGCTTGGTCTGCGCAGCCCGAGCAGCAATGCGCGTGTTACCGCTTTGTGGTCCTTACATTAGGCAAGACCCGTCAAAGCACCTCAATGGTTTTTTTCTCATTCTCCTTCAAAGCTTGTCTGTGACTTGGGCAATGAGTATTTGGCCGTCAGCGCGAAGAGAATTGCTTGAAGTTGTAAATGACGCTTCAGAAATGTGGATCGTGGACGACCCGACGGCGGATTCTGTTGTGTTCTGCGGTATATATGCAGCCTGCGCCGCAGGAGCCACATATGATGGGCTTCCATCAGAGGCGGCAGATTCGGCGGCAAACGCACTTCATTGCGAATTGCTCGCGAACTTCTCCGCATCGCTTGATGACAGACTAGCCAATCTGGCCGTGAACGCAGATTTTGTTATTGTCGAGCGAGGTTACACTCCGCAGCAATTGGCTTTTCAGCCTCTTTGGATGGGCAGTGTTCCAGATGAGATTGAAACCGCCTGGTCATATCTCAAAGGGCTATTGATCAATCAGAAATCTGATTGGCATGTTTGGACTGACTGGTACGAGGATCGCATGCGTGGGTCTAACGATCCGCGTTCAATGCCGTTGATCGAAGAATTAGAGGTTCAACGCACACTGGAAATTCACCGTCATTGGGAATCGGGTGCTGAACACGTCAATGCACTGATCGGCGAGATAGAGGCGAAGTATCGAGCGCAGGTGCCGGAACAGAAGCCCGCGAGTGCGCAATTCATCTGGGGAGATGACGGGAAGCTCCATGTATTGCCTCCGGTCCCGCCGAAGGCGAGAGATGGAGCACAAGAGGCCCGGCGCCGTGCCGCGTGGGTTGCCCATGAAGAGCATCTGTCGGCGTTCGAGAAAGTCCTCAAAGCTGGGAATTTTCAGGCTCTTGATCCGGTGCTTGTGTCGTACCGAAAGGCACTTGGTGATCGCTTCGAGGACCTGAACGTTGTTTCGCTCGGGATTCATGGTGCCCGTGTGGAAAGTTTGGCGAGGCGTACTGATGACATTCTGATGGGGGTGGCGGCATCGGAATTGGAGTCGTTTGCCGGTTCGCACGGGATGTTCATTCGCCAGTTTGACGAGTGGCACGACTACGAAGCCGATAGCGAGCGGACACCAGCGCAGGAAGAAGTGACGGCGCTGGTTCAGGCGGCGAAGGAGATCGCGGCTGAAACCGGTATATTGGCTTCGGCCTCGTCCGAGGTCCTGGAAGAAGTTGTTCAATCCGTCGAAGTGATGACGATAGGCGACGGTCAGAACGACAAGGTGCCACCGACGATGGAGGCGCTAAAGAACGCGCGGCGCTCAGTCGGAAATGCACTCTCCGAGCTCTTCAGGCCGATTTTGGAACGGGTTAGAGAAGGTAGCCTTGATGGTCTGGAAGAAGGCTGCAAGCGCTTTGTCAGTTCTGCAATCTACCGCGGGCTTGGTGTCGGCTTGCCGGTGCTCGCGGCGCATCATTTCGGGTGGATTTCGTACGTCATGAAAGCGATCGAACCGGCGTTGAAGGCAGCGGGATTGCTGTAGTTCGGAACTCGTGGGGTGAGTTTGGCGGGTCCCGCTTTTAAAGCGCCGACGGTTGTTTGTCCCATCTTTCGGTTCGTCATCCCCACGCAAGTGGGGACCCAGGGAGCGTAGGGCTGTGCTTTGGATCCCTGGGTCCCCGCTTTCGCGGGAATGACGACCGGTTTTGTGAGGGGCGGGGTGCGGGAGTCAAGGTCAGTTAGAAGGTCAGTCCGAAAACCCGACCCGTCCCACGCCCGGCAGCTTGAGCGCAGGGTTGGTGACGTCCACCCCCAGCGTCAGGCCGAGCACGTTCACCTCGATTCCTTCTTCCAGCGCCAGCACCACCCCTGCCAACCCGAGCAGCGAGACCTGGAAACCCGTCCCGCTCGGCGTTTTCGCGAAGACCGCGCCCTCGGGAATGAAATCTTTGCCGATGGCGGTCGGGGGCAGGTCGAGGCTGAGTTCGGGGACCTGGCGGGCGATGTGGGCGGTGAAGGTGTTGCTGTTGGGACCGGGCCAGATCCGGTACTGGTCCGCATGCGGATAGCTCTCGGCGGCGGCGAGGATGCGGGGGATCAGGATCTCGGCTTCGGCGCCGCGGACTTCCGCCAGCAGTTCAGGCTCGGAGCCGAACCAGTAGCCGTCGGGAGTGCCGTTCCGCACCCGGACCGCGGTGCTGCCGTAGCGGAGCTGCCAGCCCATCACTTCGAGACGGGTATATTCGGAGGCGTTCGGCGGTTTGACGGCGAACCAGGTATGCACGCCGAAGATGCCGCGCCAGCTCCAGGCGCGGCCGGCATAGACCTGCACCACCGCTTCCGGCGTCTCTTCGGGTTTCGGAGCGAGCCCCGAGGAATCCCTGCGTGCCTGGCTCCAGTGCACCGGCCCCTCCGTCCATTTACCGACGGCGCTCGCGGCAAGCGGGAGCCCGAGCGCGAGGATCAGCGCGAGACAGAACAGGGTGGCGCGCCGGAACTTTTTCAAACCGCGGATCATCGGAAAGAGATGGGCGCGGGACGATGCATTGCAAGCCCGTCGACGCGTCTGTGCCGCGGGAACGATGGCGAGTGCCGCGGGGGCTCCGAGCGGCACTTGGCAGGCGATGTTGTCAGAACTCCCACCCAGTTGCTGCTGCCAGCGTGGACTGGTTGACGCCGATCACGGTGACGGTGCCGCCGTCGGAGAAAGTGACGGTCGTGTTGCCACCGCTCTCGGTTGCGCCGGAGACGCCGAGCCCGGCCTCAAGCGCGAGCGTATCGGTGCCAGCCATGAAGTCGGTGACCGTCTCGTTCCCGCCGCCGAAACTGAAGACGAACGTGTCCGCGCCGTCTCCGCCTTCGAGCGTGTCGTCGCCCGTATTTCCGGCGAGATAATCGTCGCCCGACTGCCCGTAGAGCAGGTCGTTGCCGCGACCGCCATAGAGTGTGTCGTTACCGAGATTGCCATGCAGCGTGTCGTCGCCCGCATTTCCGTAGACGATGTCTTCGTTCTGTCCGCCATAAAGCGCATCCTCGTTCTCGCCGCCGAACAGGGTGTCGCCGCCGCGGTTGCCATAGAGCACGTCGTCGTCGTTGTTTCCGAGCACGGTATCGCCGTCCTGGCCGCCATAGAGCGTGTCCATGCCGCCGCCGCCGAAGACGCTGTCCGCACCCTGGTTGCCGTAAAGGATGTCCTCGCCGTAGCCGGAGCCGATCGTGTCGTCCCCGCCGCCGCCGGCCAGCGTGTCGTCCTCCGCGCCGAGCGAGATGAATTGCTGCGCATCGTCGCCGACGACATAGTTCTGGCCCGCTCCGCCGGTGACGGTGGCATTGCCCACGATGGCGGCGAACTCGATATTGTCGAGCTGCAGGGTGGAGCCGGACGGCAGGCCAGAGGTGTCGATCACGAAGGCCTCGCCGCCGCTCGAGCCTTGGCCGGTAAGCTGCACCGTCTGCGCAGTGCTTCCGGTTGAGGAGAAGGTGATCGAACGGATATCAATCTCTACGCCTGAATTGCCCGCAAGGAACGTCTGGCCGTGGCCGTCGAGGAAACTCTGCTCGGCGCTGTCCGGTTCCGTCGCCTGGATCTCGCCGGTCAGCGTGGTCCCGGCGGCGCCGGAGGCTTGTGCCGTCGAGGTCCCGGAATTGGTCAGCGCGACCCCGCTCGGCAGCGTCACGGTCACGACATTACCGTTGCCGGTGCCTTCCACCAGCGCGCCGGTCGCCGCCGATCCGCTATTGTTCGCCAGAGTCCGTCCCGTGCCGGTGCCGGCGACATCGGCCGCGCTCCGGTTGTTCACCGAAAATGGATTGCTGGGATTGCTGGGAGTGCTGGAGCCGCTTCCGCTCGTCGTAGGGGCGGAAAAGGTCAGCTCCGTATGGGAGCCGTTCAGCGTCGCATTGATCGTCAGGGAGCCGTTGGTCCCGGAAAGGTTGAGCGTGTTGCCGCCGAGATCCAGCGTGCTGCCGAGCGTGGTGCCGTTCAGGCTGGTCACGTCGGTGCTGAAGACCCGGATCATATCGCCGGCTTCGAGGCCGGAAATTGTGTCGCCGTTGAATTCCGCCTGGGTCCCGGCGAAGGTGTCGGCGCCGGCCTCGCCGATGAGCTGATCGCCGCCGTTGCCCGACCGCAATGAGTCCGCGCCATCGCCGCCATAGAGAATGTCGCTGTCTGCCCCCGCGGAGAGCGAGTCGTTGCCGCTGCCCCCATAGAGCAGATCGTTCCCGGCGTCTCCGGTTAAGTCATCGTTGCCGTCACCGCCGTAGAGCGTATCGTCGTTCGCCCCGCCATCGATGCTGTCATCGTCGGCATTTCCGTAGATCAGGTCGGTCCCGGCCTGACCCGATAGAATGTCCCCGCCCGACCCGCCGTAGAGAACGTCGTTCCCGTTTGCTCCCGATATCACATCCGCCCCGGCGGCGCCGGAAATCGTGTCTTGGCCGTCGGAACCGGTTATCGTGTCGTTGCCGGTCGATGCTGAGAGGGCGACGTTCGTCAGCGTCGTGGCGGAGAAGCTATATGACGAGCCGGACGTTTCGAGCCCCAAGGTTATGGTGCTGCTGTCGCTGCTCTGGATCGTTGTTGTTTTCCCATCTCCGTTGATTGCGGCGACGATTGACTGATTGAGAGTATTTGTCGAGCCGCCGACAAACTGGATCGTATTCCAGCCTGAAATGGCCGAAATGCCGGTCAGATCGGCGCTCCCTTGGGCAAAGACCAGGGTTTCGGTGCCGGAGGTGGCATTGGTCAGATTGGATCCGGGAAGGTGACTGTTCGATGTAACGGTCAGCGTGTCGGCGTTGGTGGTCAACGTGGACGCGCCGGTTATGTTTGTCCCGTTACTCGGGTTGAACCCGGATCCGGTAGTCGTCAGATTAGCCATGGCTTTCTCCTAGTCTAGAACGCTACGGGCTTTTGCCCGGGCGTGAAGTCTGTTGTCTGGTCATCTCCGCTGCGGTAACCGAAGACGAAACGGTCCGCCCTTTTGCCGCCGCATGGCCTAGCGGAAGGGGCGAAGCGGTCCGGATAGGAGGCCTGCGCCGAGGGCGCGAATATGGTTCCGAAGGAGGGCCTGTGGCTCTTTCCGGTCTCCGCGCGGAGGTCTGTTTCGGTAACTAGGACCGGCACACCGACGCCGGCTTCCAGTCCGGCGATGAATGCCTGCGTCGCGCTGCCGCCCCCTGCCGCAGAGAGCATCAGCAGGATGTCTGCGCCGGGTGCCAATGCCGCGCGGATCCTGGCCAAGGTTGCCGCGTTGTGTTCACGCATGAGGCATTTCATCCGCGATCTCGAATGCGTGGGCGCTCCGTGGACGCCCCGGGCCAGAATGGCGATGCGACCGACCGGGGCGGCACGGGAAACGACGGGTGCGATCTCGGTAAGCGGGTCGCCCGCCGGAGAAAGAGGATGAACCTTGGTGCGGGGATCAAGTCCCTCGACCATCAGGCGCGCATGCCGAATCCTGTTATCGACGAAGAGAATGGTCTCGCCATGTGTCATGTCGGAGGTCGGTTCAGTTGGTGCGGACACTGGCGGTGCGGCGCAGGACGGCGTGCCGCGGCCGGAATGACACCCCGGCGAGAGGGGCAAGATTCCGGGACTTGCATCTTGCCGTTTTGAGCTCGGACTGGCGGGCCTCACCGCCCCGTGTCGGATGTGAAGGGATGTCTTCAGGAGTTCCTGGAGCAAACTCTTGCATCTTCTGTTCCTTCTTCGTTCTGAAGAAAGCAAAGTTTTTAATATATATCAAAAACCGATACGTTATTGCATGGAACGCATGAATTTAATTTGTCCTTGTTCCTTTGTTTATCATGACCTTATCATTGATTCGGCTTCTTATTCAGTCATTGATTAAGTATATATGTTTCATGATGTGGGCGCTTCCTTGTGTGTCTCAATTTTTTTTTGTGGATGTCTCAACTCGGTTTTTCGATAATCCGAAAATAGAGCACCGTATGTGGTGCGCGGCCCCAGGAGGGGGAGTTGAAAGCAGAATCTCGGATTCCGTCACTATCGCTCCTGCCGGGTATGCTGCCGCCCGAAGAGCTATTCTGGCATTGGAGTCGGGCGATCACGCCGTACTTCAAATCCGTTCCTCTCGCGGATCCGCGTGATCCGCCGCAAGTGCCTGAATTCAAGATCTACAATGCCGGCGGGTTTCTGTTCATCGACAACAAGTTCTCGGGGCAGAAATTCATCAGGGACAGTTCCTGGCTGCGCCGGAACGATGATTCCGATCATATCGGACTGCAGGTCTTCATCAGCGGCCGGAACAGATGCGAGAATGGCGGTTCGGATTTCGTGATCGACACGGACGGAGTCTATGCCGTCAATCTCGGGTTTGAAGTCGACGCCATTTGCTCCGATGCAGAGGTGCTTTCCATCATTCTGCCGCGAGACCGGGTGGAGGCCGATCTGCCGGTTTTAGCGGAAGCGCGCGGCAAGCTTTTCAGTGGCGACACGACTTCGGGAAAGCTTCTCTCGGGCTTCTTTCATTTACTGCGCACGACGATTCCGACCGCGCCCGCCGGTGATGCTGCGGTTCTGACCGACAGCCTGATGGGGCTGTTGCGGGCGTTGGTCGTGGCTGGCGACGCGTCCTCCGAAGAGGCGCATTCAGGTGTACTCGGCGCGCTGCAGAAATATATCGATGAGAATATCGGAGACCCGGAACTTGGTGTGGAGACGATTTGCGCCCATTTCCGGATGTCGCGGGCAACGCTGTACCGGGTATTGAAGGCAAAGGGGGGCGTGCGGGACTACATTTTGCGCCGGAGACTGATGTTTGTTTTCAGGGCGCTCGCGTCTCCCGCGAATCTCGGGAGAGGTGTTTTCGACATCGCACTCGAACATGGATTCGTCACTGCGGGCCATTTCTCCACCCGGTTCCGCGAGCATTTTGGCATGTCCCCCAGCGAGGCCCGCGAAGCGGCTCGAAGCCATGCCGTGCATGGCAATGAGCTGTTCCGGAAGGGTGATCGAAACGGTCTTTCCGATATCGAGATTATGCAACGCTGGTCCAGGGAACTCGGTGAGTCGAGCAGAGGCGCCCAGTCGGGGGGGGCCTAGACTCGCATTGCGACGGCCTGACCCGGGGCATTTCCAGCGTGATCTTTTTCAAACCGCGGATCACCGAATTGAGATGCGCGGGGCCGGGCGAGGCAAGTCCCGCTATTCGGCCGCGCTCCGGCTCGGCTCCGGTTGGCGGAAGGCCTCGAGGGCCTCGGCCCGTCTCCGGGCGGCATCCTTCAGGTGGCGCTCCTTCACATGGCCGTAGCCGCGGATATGTTCCGGGACCTTCGCCAGCGCCACCGCGGCGGCGTGGTTGTCCGGCGAGAGCGCGGCGGCGACCGTTTCCATATCCGTGAAATATTCCTCGATCAGGCGGCGTTCCGTCTTCCGCTCCCCGGTCCGGCCGAAGGGATCGAAGGCGGTGCCGCGGAGGCCCTTGAAGGCGGTGAGTAGCTTGAAGGCGGTGAAGATCCAGGGGCCGTAGGCGCGCTTCTTCAGGCGGCCGGTCTCCGGATCCTTCTGGGCCAGAAGCGGCGGCGCGAGATTGACCTCGAGCTTGAAGTTCCCCTCGAACTGCTCGTCGAGCTGCTGGCGGAAGGCGGGGTCGGTATAGAGCCGGGCGACCTCGTACTCGTCCTTGTAGGCCATCAGCTTGTAGGCGTAGCGCGCGACGGCCTCGGTCAGTTCTTCCCGGCCGGGCATCGACCGCTCCTCGGCGGCACGGACCTTCGCGACCAGGGAGAGGTAGCGGTCCGCATAGGCCGCGTTCTGGTAGGCGGTGAGCTCGGCTGCCCGGCGCTCGATTTCCTCGTCCACGCTCTTCGAGAGGTCGAGATGCCTCGGCGGCTCGGTGACCGGCGCGGCGGCCTTTTCCACCGCACCGAGATCGTGCGCCGCGCGGCGGCCCCAGAGAAAGGCCTTCTTGTTGAACTCGACTGCGACCCCGTTCAGTTCCACCGCGCGCTCGATCGCGGCGCCCGAGAGCGGGATCAGGCCGAGCTGGTAGGCATAGCCGAGCACGAAGAGGTTGGAGGCGATGCTGTCGCCCAGCAGCGCGGTGGCGATGCGGTTGGCGTCGAGGAAATGGGTCGAGTTCTCGCCGCAGGCCGTCTTCAGCGCCGATTTCACCGTTTCGGCCGGGAACTGCAGGTCCGGATTCTGGGTGAAGGCGCCGTTCATCGTCGCCTGGGTGTTCACGATGGCCGTGGTCTCGCCGAGGCTGACTTTGGAGAGACCCTCGGCGCCCGCGGCGGTGATCATGTCGCAGGCCAGCATCAGGTCGGCCGAGCCGGCGGCGATCCGCACCGCATGCAGCTCGTCCGGTTGCTGCGCGAGGCGGACATGGCTGATGACGGAGCCGTTCTTCTGCGCGAGGCCGATCTGGTCGAGGACGGTGACGCCCTTGTCCTCCAGATGCGCGGCCATGCCGAGCAGAGCGCCGATGGTCACCACGCCGGTGCCGCCGATGCCGGAGATCAGGATGTTGTACGGCTCCTTTAGGGCCGGGATTTCCGGCTCCGGCAGCACCGGGAAAATGTCGGTCTGCCGGGCGGCCGGCTGGGTCCCGGTCTTCTTCCGCACCCGTCCGCCGATCACGTTGACGAAGCTCGGGCAGAAGCCCTTGGCGCAGGAATAGTCCTTGTTGCAGGAGCTCTGGTCGATCGCGCGCTTACGGCCGAACTCGGTCTCGACCGGGGTCAGGGAGACGCAGTTGGACTGCACGCCGCAATCGCCGCAGCCCTCGCAGACCTGCTGGTTGATATAGAGCCGTTTGGCCGGTTCCGGCATCAGTCCGCGCTTGCGCCGCCGGCGCTTCTCGGTGGCGCAGGTCTGGTCGTAGAGGATGATGGTGACGCCCTCGGTCTCGCGCAGTTCCTTCTGCACGGCGTCCAGCTCGTCGCGGTGATGCAGGGTCGCGAAATCCGGCCAATGGGTGCCGAGGGGGTATTTGTCCGGCTCGTCGGTAACGATGCGCAGGGCCGCGACACGCTCGGCGGCAACCTGGTTGGCGATCTCCAGCACCGAGAAGGCGCCTTCCGCCGGCTGGCCGCCGGTCATCGCGACGGCGTCGTTATAGAGGATCTTGTAGGTGATGTTGACCTTGGCGGCGACCGCGGCGCGGATCGCCAGAAGGCCGGAATGGGTGTAGGTGCCGTCGCCCAGATTGACGAACATGTGTTTGTGTTCGGTGAAGGGCGCCATGCCGATCCAGGGCGTGCCCTCGGCCCCCATCTGGGTGAAGGTCTTGGTCTCGCGCTCCGGCATCCAGCTCGCAAGGAAGTGGCAGCCGATCCCGGCGAAGGAGAGCGAGCCGTCCGGCAGCTTGGTCGAGGTGTTGTGCGGGCAGCCGGAGCAGAAATAGGGAATGCGCTGGAAGTCGGTCGCGGGCTTCACCGCGTCCTTCTTGTGCCCGTCGAGAAAGTCGAGCCGTTCGCGGAGACGCGTGTGGTCGTGCAGGCCGAGCAGGCGGCGGGCCAGCACGCGGGCGATCTTTCCGGCGGACAGCTCCCCGTTGGTCGGCATGATGACCGTGCCGGTCTCGTCCTTCTTGCCGATGATCTTCGGACCGCGGCCGTTCAGCTCGTAGAGGATAGCCTTGGCCTGATCCTCGATCAGCGGGCGCTTCTCCTCGATCACGATCAGCTCGTCGAGCCCGGCAGCGAATTGCTTCAGCCCCTCCGGCTCCAGCGGCCAGGGCATTGCCACCTTGTAGACGGCGAGCCCGAGCTCGGCGGCCTCCCGGTCGGAGATGCCGAGATCGTCGAGCGCCTGGCGCACGTCGAGATACGACTTGCCGACGGTGACGATGCCGATCCGCGGCTTCGGACTGGCGAGCATCACCCGGTCGAGCCGGTTGGCGCGGGCGAAGGCGAGCACGGCGGGCAGCTTGAAATCGTGCAGCCGCGCTTCCTGCTCGAGCCAGGGATCCGGCCAGCGCACATTCAGCCCGCCTTCCGGCATCTCGAAACCAGAGGGGGTACCGATTTCGAGCGCCATCGGGTCGATCTCGATCGAGGCGGAGCTGTCCATGTTCTCCGCCGTCGCCTTCAACCCGGCCCAGCACCCGCTGAAACGGGACATGGCGATGCCGTAGAGACCGTAATCGAGCACGTCCTGCACGCCGGCCGGATGGAGCATCGGAATGCAGGCATCCATGAAGGCGTATTCACTCTGGTGCGGAATGGTCGAGGACTTGGCGACATGGTCGTCGCCGGCAATCGCCAGTACGCCACCATGCTTCGAGGTGCCGCAGAAATTCGCGTGTTTGAAGGCGTCGCCGGAGCGGTCGACGCCCGGGCCCTTTCCGTACCAGATGGAGAAGACGCCATCGTATTTGGCGCCAGGATAGAGCTCGGTCTGCTGGCTGCCCCAGACCGCGGTGGCGGCAAGGTCCTCGTTCAGGCCTGGCTGGAAATGGATGTGGTTCTTCTTGACGAACTCGCGGGCGCGCCAGAGCTGCTGGTCGTAAGTGCCGAGCGGTGAGCCGCGGTACCCGGAAATGAAACAGGCGGTGTTGAGCCCGGCCGCGGCATCGCGCTGGCGCTGGGCCATCGGCAGGCGCACCAAGGCCTGGATGCCGGTCATGTAGACCCGGCCCCGATCGAGGGCATATTTGTCGTCCAGCGCGACGGTCTTGAGTGCCGTCATGATCTCTCCCTGGGGGCTGCGGGCGCCGGTTTCTCCAGTCGCTCCGATTGTTTCATTTGCAATTAAGGTATGCCCTCGGCCGGGGGGCGGCAATCGGCGCCGGAAGCGCGTTCGAAAAACGCAAGAAATCGACAAAGCGGCGCGACAGAACGACGCAGATTTTCGTCAATCGGCAAGAGCGCGAAACGAAACGCCGGGAGGCGATCCGGCGACGGCAATTGTGAAATTACCGTTTCGCATGCTTGGCGCCCCGGATTCGTTCCGGCATAAGAAGTCCCGAAAAACAAGGTCTTTCACCGATCCGGAAGAGGTTCATGACGGTACTCCTGACCGGCGCCGCGGGTTTCATCGGCATGCATGTAGCGGAGATCCTGCTGGCGCGGGGGGAGCGCGTGGTCGGGATCGACAATCTGAACAGCTATTACGATCCGGCCCTGAAGCATGCTCGCCTGAAGACGCTGGAAGGGCGGAACGGCTTCACCTTCGAGGAACTGGAGATCGCCGACGACGCGGCGGTCACGGGGCTGACGGAGCGCTATCCGGACATCGACCGGGTGGTGCATCTCGCCGCCCAGGCCGGGGTGCGCTATTCGATTGACCATCCGGGCGACTATGTGCGCTCCAATCTCGTCGGTCATGCCAACATGCTCGAGTTCGTGCGAGGTCTGATGGACCGTCCGGCGGGGTGCAGGAGCTTCGTCTACGCCTCCTCCTCCTCGGTCTACGGCGCCAACAGGGAGATGCCGTTCAGCACCGGGCAGAAGACCGACAGTCCGGTCTCCTTCTACGGCGCGACCAAGAAGGCGAACGAGCTGCTGAGCTATTCCTACGCCCATCTCTACCGGGTGCCGTCGACGGGACTGCGCTTCTTCACCGTCTATGGCCCTTGGGGCCGTCCGGACATGTCGCCCTGGCTTTTCACCAGCGCGATCCTCGAGGGCCGGCCGATCCGGGTCTTCAACAACGGCGACATGATGCGGGACTTCACCTACATCGACGACATCGCCAAGGGCGTCGTCGCGGCGATGGACCATCCGCCATCCGGCGAGGACGGCGCCTGCCCGCACATGGTCTACAATCTCGGCAACAACACGCCCGTGAAGCTGTTGGACTATATCCGGGTGATCGAGGAGGCGTGCGGCGTTCCGGCGATCATGGACATGCAGCCGATGCAGCCGGGCGATGTCTATGCCACCTATGCCGATATCGACCCGGCGGCGCAGGATCTCGGCTACGCGCCGTCAACGCCGATCGGGGTCGGGATCCCGAAATTCGTCGAGTGGTACAAGCGCTATCACGGGGTGTGAGCGCCGGTTCTTTAGAGTAACAAGCGGTCGTCATCCCCACGCAAGTGGGGACCCAGGGATCATAGGGCACCGACCTTGTTCCCTGGGTTCCCGCGTTCGCGGGAACGACGACCGTTTTGGGACGTGGAAGGAGAGACGCTTAGGCCGCGTTGGCCGCAACCTGCGCGGCTTCGCCCGCCTTCAGCTTCGCCGCGACCGACGCGACATGGCGGCCCTGGCTCTCCGCGATCGTCAGTTCGATCTCGTTCGGCGTGCGGCTGCCGTCGGAACCGGCGATCGTGCCGGCGCCGTAGGGGGAGCCGCCGCGCACTTCGCTGATATCGGTCAGTGCCTGTTCGCTATAGGGCACGCCGACGAACATCATGCCGTGATGCACCAGGGTCGGGAGGGTGGAGAGAATGGTGGCTTCCATGCCCGCGCCGGTGCCGGTCGAGGTGAAGACGCTCGCGACCTTGCCGATGAGCGCGCCTTTCGCCCAGAGACCGCCGGTCTGGTCGAGGAAATTGCGCATCTGAGCGGCCATATTACCGAAGCGGGTCGGGGTGCCGAAGATGATTGCGTCGTAGCCGGCGAGCTCCGCCGGTTCCGCGATGGGCGCCACCTGGTCGAGTTTGACGCCGGCATTCTTCGCAACGTCCTCCGGCATCAGTTCCGGGACGCGCTTCACCGTCACCTCGACGCCGCCGACCGATCCGGCGCCTTTCGCAACCGCGCCGGCGAGGGTCTCGATGTGACCGTAGGAGGAGTAATAGAGGACGAGGACTTTGGTCATGGTGGGACTCCAGAGAGGAAAATTCGTTGCCCCCTAGGTGAGCCCATTCCTCTCGCTGGACAATGAGGCTAGATTGAACCGATCTGTTTCTTTCCGGAAACAATATGGCGCAAGGAGAGGTGATGCTGGAGAACCTGACCGGTCTGGTCGTGTTTGCGAAGGTTGTCGAGGAGGGGGGCTTCTCGAAGGCGGCGAGCAGCCTCGGGATATCGAAATCCTCGGTCTCCAAGCAGGTCAGCGCCCTGGAGGACCATCTCGGCACGCGCCTGCTCAACCGGACGACCCGGCGGTTCAGCCTCACCGAGTCGGGGACGTTGCTCTACGAGCGGTGCCAGAGGATCGTCGCCGAAGTGGATGCGGCCGAACGCGAGGCCGGATCGCTGCAGTCGAACCCGAGCGGGCGGCTCAGGGTCACGACCGGAATGTCCTTCGGGCGCCTGCATCTGGCGAAGGTGTTGCCTGATTTCCTTTTCGAATATCCGGATCTCTCGGTCGATCTGGTGCTGAACGACCGCCGGGTCGATCTGGTCGAGGAAGGTTACGACGTCGCGCTCAGGATCGGAAAGCTGGAGGATTCCTCGCTGATCGCCCGTAAGCTCTGCCCGTCGAACCAGGTGACGGTGGCGTCGCCCGGATATCTCTCGAAGCGGGGCGAGCCGAAACATCCCGACGAACTCGCGGGGCACGAGCATCTCGCCTACAGCTATCATAACGAGGGACTATCCTGGACCTACAGGACCGAGGGGAAGGCCCATCAGGTCCGCATCGAACCGCGGATCTTCGCCAATAACGGCGATGCCATCCTGACCATGGCGGAGCAGGGGGCCGGGATTGCGCAGATGCCGACCTTCATCGCCGCGGACTCCATCCGGGCGGGGCGCCTGAAGCCGATCCTGCGGGAGTTCGAAATGGCGCCCTATAACCTATACGCGCTTTATCCGCACGCACGGAACCTGCCGCTGAAGGTTCGGGTCTTCGTCGATTTCCTGCGCCGCAGGTTCCGCAGCGAGCCCGACTGGGACCGGGATGTCGTCGGCTAGCGCCGCGGCCTACCAGTCGTCGCTGACCTTGCCGGTTTTCCTGAAGCTCTCGATCATGCCGGCAAGTTTCTGCCGGTCCTCGCAGCCGACTCCCTCGGCGCAGAGCGCATCGAGCACCGCGAGGCGCTTTTCCGCGTCAAGCACCCGGCCCGTCTCGAGATACAGCTTGCCGGCATAGGAATTCGCGGCGAGATGCCTCGGGTCGAGCTCAAGCGCTTGCTGGTAGGCATGCTCGCTGTCGACATAGCGTTTCAGCTTGCGCAGGCTGAAACCGACGAGGGACCAGGAATCGGCGTCTTCGGGATTCTCTTCCACGAAGGAGCGCATGATCTCGAGACCCTTGGCATAGTCTCCATCCTCGATCGCCTTGACCCCGGTCGTCCAGATCGGCGGCCGTTCGACGGCGCTGTCGGTCTCCGGGAAGACGGCGCCTGCCGGCTGGAGGGCGGCCAGCAGCAGTCCGGTCGCGATCAGTGCGGTTCGCATCATGTCCATCTCCTCCGGCAGTCAAGCATCTGGATTAGCGAAACCTTAGCGCATTTAACAGGCAAGAATGTGGCGCCGCTCACGCGAGAAACCATGGATTTTTCCGCATGAAACTCTGGCAATAGCGGGTCCAGGGGAGCGCGTAGGCGTAGGTCTCGAAACGATCCTGCTCTTCCGGCCCGCGTTCTGGAAGGCTCGTGCGGTAGCGCGCGAGATGGCTCTCCGAGAGTGAGGTAAACCGCGCCTCCAGGGCCGCGTCCGGCTCGAAGCTTCCGTCAAGGCGCGCTTCCATCTCTATGACCGCGTCGAGGATCTCTTCGGGACTGTTGTCCTCCAGAACCACCTCGGCCTGCTCGAAGCCTTCGACGGTGTTCAGCAGGAAGAGGTCCCGTCCCAGCATCTCGTCGTATCCGATCGGCCTGCCGGACTTTTTGTCCCGGTAGGTCTTGAACAGCAACTGGTCGCCGGCATTGAGCCAATGATCCGGCTGGGAATACCCGTTCACCATGACCATCGGCTTATTCAGGATGCGCGCAATCGCTTCCGGCCCGGACGAGCAGGTGATGGCGAAGCGCGCCTCCGCCATGCAGGTGACGTCGAGGATATCGGAATAATCCGGGTGCCGCGGAAGGTCGACCACGAGGTCGCTATCGTGGTCGAGCGGCACCGAACTTGGATCTCCGAGACGGAAAACCCTGAATCCCTTGGCAACGAGATGATCGATTGCGGGTCGATAGGTCTCGATCCTGCTGGCGCGGAAATGGTGATAGGCCATTCCCGGAAGGTAGCCAGTGTCGCGAACATGCAGGACTACGGACGGGCGGTCGTCGCCGAAGCCCATGTTCGCCAGCTTGGCCCGGCCTTCTGCGATCAGGTCTTCCGGTGCCGCCAGGTGTTCGAGAGACCCGCCGCGCTCGAGGTGCAGGACGAAGTCGCGGAACAGGGCGCTCGGTGAAATGACTGCCCAGGTCAGCGGGCCGATATCGACGGGACTGGCATTGAAATGGCCCATCATGACCAGCTTGCGGTTCATGGTTTCGAGGAAGTCGATGCGTGGCTCGTGCAGGCGGCGAACGCCAGCGCTGTGGCCCTGAAAGCGTCTGTCATGGATGATCGCCGCAATGTTCTGATGGCTCTCGCCGAAGAAATTGCGGAGTAAAAACGGTTCCAGGCACATATGTCCGATTCGCGACGCGGCGGGCAGCATATAAGCAAGCGTGCGGCCGCCGCGCTGCATGACCGGAGCGATGGTCTCGACAAGCGCCTTCAGGGTGGCTTCGGAAAAAATCTCACGCGTTGCGTCGATATCGACCGAGGCGAGTTCAGATTTGTTTCCGCTCATCGCTTCCGTTTCGTAATTAGCGCCGCTTACGGCGAGTCTATCGCGGCGGTGCCCGGAGCGACAGGAGGTTGATCGCTCCCGTTGGGTATGTCTGCCGAACCGTATTATCCTTCGGTAATCCAGCGTGGCTAAGTCTTATCCTGGTAAGCGTATTGAGGCACTCCCCCCAAACCAGTGCCATCGCGATCCTGCACGGCACGGTCCCGTTTCTCATTGGCGGTTGATCGGGACGTACCTAAGTCCTATGAACCGCAGACCAGCCAAGGTCGAAAGGCCCGACGTGACGCAGTCCAATCCTTCCAGCCCCGCCTCCGGGAGCCTCTCACTTTCCGTGATCGTTCCGGTCCTGAACGAGGCCGAGAATATTGCCCCGCTGATCGCCGAGATTGAGGCGGCGCTCGACGGAAATTGCAGCTACGAGATCATCTATATCGACGATGCGAGCACCGATCGGACACCGGAGATTCTGAAGGAGCTCAAGTCCTCGCGGCCGCATCTGCGCATCATCCGGCACGATCGGACCTGCGGTCAAAGCGCGGGCCTGAGAAACGGCGTGCTGGCCGCCCGCGGCGAGCTGATCGCGACGCTGGACGGTGACGGGCAGAATGACCCGGCCGACATTCCGAAGCTGCTCGAGAAGTACCGTGAGACCGCGACGGGGGCGCAGCCGGTCATGGTCACCGGCCACCGGGTCAATCGCAGGGACACGGCCTCGAAGCGGTGGGCGTCGAAATATGCCAACAAGCTCAGGCGTTTCCTCCTTAAGGACGACAATCCGGATACCGGCTGTTCGCTCAAACTCTATGCCCGAGAGACCTTCCTGCGCTTTCCCTATTTCGATCACATGCACCGCTTCCTGCCGGCGCTGGCGAAACGGGAGAATTGCGCGGTGCACGTGGTTCCGGTAAACCATCGCCACCGTCAGCACGGCCAGTCGAAATATTCCAATCTCGGCCGCGCTCTGGTCGGCATCCCCGATCTGCTGGGTGTGGCATGGCTGCTGCGCCGAAGTCCGGGACGCCTCGAAGCGAAAGAAATCGACACGTGAACCTCGACGCCTTTTTCGACCTCTCTATCGAAGAGATGGTCATGTTGACCTTCGGATTCGTCGCCCAGGCGCTCTTCGCCGCGCGTTTCATCGTGCAGTGGGTGAAGAGCGAGATCGGCCGCAAGAGCGTGGTGCCGGTGGCCTTCTGGTATTTCAGCGCGGCCGGCGGACTGATGATGCTAATCTACGCAATCTGGCGGAAGGATCCGGTCTTCATCGTCGGTCAATCCACCGGTCTCGTCGTTTATCTGCGCAACCTGCACCTGATCCACCGCGAGAAGCGGGTGGAGCTTTCTGTCGCGAAGGACGGGGCCGGAGACGACTGAGACCGACCGACCCGGACCGTTTCGCAGAAGGTTTTTCGCCTTCTGTCATTTTGCTGCAATCTTTTCGGGGGACACCTTCCCTCTTTTAACGTTCCAGCCTGTCCGAGGTCCTATGTCTGTCTCCCTGGTGAACGCCCGCATTCTTCTCGATGACGGCGCGGTCGAGAAGACCGAGCTCCTGATCGAGGATGGAAAGATCCATAGCATCGGCGGTGGCGGGGGACGCGCCCGGCAGGTCGATCTCGGCGGCCGGTTGCTCTTGCCGGGCATCATCGATCTTCATGGCGACGGCTTCGAGCGCAGCCTGGCGCCGCGGCCCGGGGCGGATTTTCCGATCGACATAGCTCTGATGGATACCGACCGGGCGGTTCTCGGCTCCGGTATCACCACGGCGCTGCTGGCGCAGGGTGTCAGCTGGGAAGGCCGGCTCCGTAGCGGGGCGACGGCCGAACGGATTCTGGATGCGATCGAGCGGGGCAGCCATCGCTTCGGTGCCGATCTGAAGTTCCACCTTCGTTTCGAGATTTTCGCGATGGAGGAGCAGGAGCGCGCCCGCAAATGGATCGAGGACGGCCGTATCGCGATGATGGTCTTCAACGATCACCTGCCGCAATACGAGGAGTCGCTGCGCAACAGTCCCGAGAGGATGCAGCGCTGGTCGCACATCATCGGCATGAGCTTCGACGAGTTCCGGGCCGAGGTGAAGGCTCGGCGGGCCCGGGAAGGGGAGGCCGAGGCCAATGTCCGCGCCATCGCCGATGTGGCCCGCCGGGCCGGGGTGCCGATCGGCTCACACGATGACGATACGCCGGAATTGCGCGCGAAATACAACGAGCTCGGCGCTGACGTCGCCGAGTTTCCGGTGAATATCGAAACCGCCCGGGCCGCGCGAGCGGTCGGCAATCCGGTTGGCATGGGGGCGCCGAACGTGCTGCGCGGCGGTAGCGCGTCGGGCAATGTCTCCGCGCTGGACGTGATCGAGGACGGGCTCTGCGACTACCTGATCTCGGATTATTACTACCCGGCCCAATTCTATGCCGCCTTCAAGCTCGTGGCGGACGGCGTGCTGCCGCTTGGAAAGGCCTGGTCGCTGGTCTCTGCGGGGCCGGCGAAAGTCGGTGCACTCGCCGATCGCGGCAGCATCTCCGTCGGAAAGCGTGCGGACCTGATCGCCGTCGACGATAGCGAACCGGCTCTGCCCCGCGTCGCCGCGTCGTTGGTCGAAGGCCGAACCCGTTACGCGAGTACCGAACTCGGCATGGCGGCAATTCCCGATCTTCTGCCTGCCTGATCGCTTCCGCCACGGCGCAGGGAGTGACAGACTGTCAAAATGGAAGAAGCCACGCCGCTCCTACTGAACGCGCATATCGTGGCCGGCGCGGTCTCTCTCGTCGCGGCCGCGATCGCGATTGCCGCACCGAAAGGCCGTATAGTTCACCGCGTCGCCGGACGGGCCTTCGTGCTGGCCATGACGCTTGTCTTCGCCAGCGCGGTAATGCTCAGCCTGCGGACCAACGATCTCTTCCTGCTGGTCGTCGGGATATTCAGCTACTACATAGTTCTGAGCGGCTATCGGGCGCTCTACCTGAAGTGTCCGGATCGTTCGGCCGATTTGCGATTCCGGCCGGGCGCGCTCGACAAGGGAGCCGCTCAGTTCACGCTGATCGCCTGCTCCGGCATGGCAGCCTACGGTGCGGTTTATTGGTACACACCGCTGGCCACGGTGCTGATGGTGCTGGGCAGCATCGGTGCGCTTATGGCCTTGTTCGATCTGCGCAAGTTCAAAGCCGGGGCGGGGGACGGCAATGGCTGGTTCTTCACGCACATGATCCGCATGCTGGGCGGCACCATCGCCTCGGTCACGGCCTTTCTGGTGACAAATGGCGACATGCTGCCGCCGCTCGTACGCTGGCTTGCGCCGACCGTTATCGGCACCCTTGCGATCACGCTTTGGGTGGCCTGGTACAAGCGAAAGTTCGCGCTGGGTGCGGCACCGGAAAACGTCGCCGAAATCCGGATTGGCGAGCCGTCCGGTGAGGAACCGGAATAGAAGAACGGCAGTCGGGCCTCCGCCGTTCGTCAATGCGGTGTGAAGCCGGTCTAGGCTTCGATCGACACGGTGAACATCATGCCCGCATCCTCGTGGAACACATTATGGCAGTGCAGGACGAACTCGCCGGTGAAGTCGACCTGCTTGCTGACGCTGATGACGCCGGTCCCATCCTTTTGCGCGACCCCGCTCGGGGGATGAGAGTCGAAATAGAGCGTGTCGCGCCAGATCGGCATCTCATAGGTCACCGCTTCCAGCAGATTGGGAATTCCGTTCACTGTCGGACAGCGGGCCGCAAGTTGGAAGGAGTTGATGTGGATGTGGAAAATGTGGGCGCCGGCCTTGCTGTAATTGTACCACCAATCGATGTTGTCGAGCTTGAGCTGGACCTGGGCACCGGGCGGATTTCCCTCCTCGAAATACTTCCCGTTGATGGTGAAGTACGGCTCGTTGTCGACAGGATCGCTGAACGCCATCTCCCGGAAGCCGGTGTGTTTCAGCTGCTCGACAATGTCTTGCCGGGGGGCGATCCCTGAGGGCGGGCGCTGGATCGACTGTTGCTGGAACAGAGCAAGGGTGGGGAGCGTCTGATCCGTACGCGGTTCGTCGATCACCCGCACATTGAAGAGAGGTCCGATGAAGACATTGCCCGGCGTTTTCCCGCTTGAGTTCGGCGACACGACTGTCGGCGCTTCGTCGGTATCGGCGCCCCAAAGGGTGAAATGCCCGGCCTCGGTCGCGTGCACGACCAGATCGAGGCGCTGACCCGCCGCGACATTGATAAGCTCGCCGGTGGTCAGGTATTTGGACGGCATATCCTTCGTCACGTCGTAGTCGATCGCGTAATAGGGCGCGTTCACTTCGGAGGTGCTCGGATCGAACGGCAATGTCAGGGCGATCCCGTCGACCGCGACGGCATAAACGTCGGGTGTCTGCGGAGCGGTGCCCAGGCCGGAGGGATTGGCGAGAGAGACGGTCTTGAATTTCGGGATGATCACCTGGCCGACGGTGGCATTGATGATCCGGAAACGGAGCATCTCGCCTTTCTTCATGGTCAGGGTCGGCTGGTACTGACCGTTTACCAGCATCACCGTCTCGTCCTGGGTCTTGGCCGTCACCGGACATCCCGGGGAAACCTTGTTGCTGGTCGCGTAAAGGAGCGGGTCGAAGACCGCGTTGTCCGGGCGTCCCGACTCCGTCATGTAGTTTGACGTGGTGAAGACCAGAATCCGCTCGTCGGCCTCTGTAATTCCGCAGCGCTCGGCGAGGAGCTGGTCGAAGTCCTTGTCGTCTTTGTCGCTGCGGACGATCAGGGCGCCGGCCATACCCGTCGCGATCTGGGTCGAGACGCTGCCGTGCTTGTGCGGGTGGTACCAGAAGGTACCCACCGGGTGTGTGTCCGGAAGGTCGTAGCGGTAGGAGAACTTTCCTTCGTAGATCTTGCCGTCATCCGGGTCTTTGACATTGCTCGACCCGACGAGGATCAGCACGTCGTCTTCCGGCGCCTTCGGAGATACGTGCAGGCCGTGCGTATGCAGGTTGGTCACCGTGAAAGCGTGCGGTGTGTAGTGAGATTTGGGCTCCATATGCGGAATGAAATAGTCCTGTCCGCATCCGGTGAGTTCGTTCTGCAGGTAGACGCCGGTGCTCTTGCCGCGCACGAAGGTCATGGTCGGTCCGACAGGGCCGGGATTGGACGGGGCCGTGACCGATTGGTCGACGAAGCTGTTGGCCTCGTAGCTCAGGGTCTTGCTTCCGGTATTCAACGGGATGTCGGAACGCGTCTCGCAGGTCAGCGCATAAAGCCGGTCCGCCGGCGTCGCGGGGAAGCCGTTGGTTCTGAGGGTATCCAGATAATCTGTCGCCAGATTGGACGATGTGACCGGTCTCATCTTGTCGGGCTCCGGAAAGGCCTCGCTCCCCCAAGCGAAGCGCGGAACCAGGAGCGGCGTCATTGCCGTTCCGGTCATTGCACCGGCAATTTTCAGGATATCGCGACGTGAAATGGATCTCATGGAATGCCTCCCCTTTTAGATGGCGAAGCATTCTATGGGGGCAAAAATGCCGGACCCAACAACCTTAGATTTTTTAATTCAGAAAACCCGGCCTGAATTTTCACGTTGTGCCGGGCGGCGAACCTGTCTCAGAGCTTCGTTCCGGCCATCGAGAGGATCAGCTTCCATTGCTCGTTCGTCACGGGAACGACGGAAAGCCGGGATTGGCGTACCAGGGCGAAATCCTCAAGCCTCGGCTCGGCCTTGATGTCGGCAAGGGTCACCGGTTTTTCGACCGGCTTCACAGCCTTCACGGTCACCATTCCGAAGCGGCCCTTCGCGTCTGTCGGGTCCGGATGATATTCCTCGATCACCTCGACGATGCCGACGATCTGCTTCTCGTTGACCGAGTGATAGAAGAAGCCGAGATCGCCGACCTTCATGGCCTTCATGTTGTTCGAGGCCTGGTAATTCCGTACCCCGTCCCAACCTTCGCCTACCGCGCCTTTCTTCACCTGATCGTCCCAGGACCAGGTATTCGGCTCGGATTTGAACAACCAGTAGGCCATCGGTCATATCTCCTTGAAGGTCAGGAAGCGGACGGTCCCGCGTCCGCGAATTCCCAGCCGACCGGCCGGGAGAGAAGCTCTTTGACTACGGTGCCGGGATCGATGCCGCGGTTCAAGACCGCATCGACACCCTCCGCGATCGGCATTTCGACTTCGAGGGTCCGCGCCCGCCGGTGCAGCGAGGCGGCGGTGAAGACGCCCTCGACCACGGAAGGGCTGCGGCCGAGGATTGCCTCGAGCGCTTCACCCTTCCCGAGACGGGCGCCGAGAGAGAAATTGCGCGAGGTGGTGCTGGAGCAGGTGAGCACGAGATCGCCGATACCGGAGAGGCCCATCAGCGTCTCGGCCCGCCCGCCGAGTGCGACGGCGAAGCGCGTGGCCTCGGCGAGACCGCGTGTGATCAGGGCGGCACGGGCATTTTCCCCGAGTTCCATGCCGGCCACGATTCCGGCGGCGATGGCCAGTACGTTCTTGACCGCACCGCCGACCTCCGCGCCGACAAGGTCGGTCGAACCGTAGGGCCGGAAGGTCCGGGTTCCGAATGCCTCGATCAGGGCCAGAGCGAGGCGTTCGTCGGGTGCCGCGAGGGTCACCGCCGTCGGCTTGCCCGCTGCCGCCTCGCCGGCGAAGCTAGGCCCGGAAAGAACGGCGGCGGGATTGTCCGGCAGCATTTCGGCCAGAACTTCGCTCATCGTCTTGTCGGTCGTGTTCTCAATGCCCTTGGCAGCGGAAACGAGCGGCAGTCCTGGCGGAATTTCGAAGCTGGAGAGCGCCGCTCGCATATGCTGCGCCGGTACGACGAGCAGGAGCACGTCGGCACTGTCGATCGCCTCGGCGGGATCGCTCGTGACGGCCAGGTCGTCCGGCAGCGCGATCCCCGGAAGATAGACCGCATTTTCCCGGCTGCGGCGAATCTCGTCGGCCTGCTCGGGCCGTCGGGTCCAGAGGGTGACCTTGCGGCCCGCCCGGTGAGCCTCCAGCGCCAAAGCGGTGCCCCAGGCACCTGCGCCGAGAACGGCGATCCTGTCTATGGTCATGCTTTCACTCCCGCGCCGATGGCTTTCGGAGCGACAGGATCGAGGGGCCAACGCGGGCGGGGCGCGAAATCGAGCGAATCCACCTCGCCGGCGCGCAGCCGTTCGATCCCGGCCCAGGCGACCATCGCCGCATTGTCGGTACAGAGTCCGATCGGCGGCGCAACGAAATCCATGCCGCTTTTCTCCGCGAGCGCGGAGAGTGCCGCGCGCAGTCGCTTGTTGGCGGCGACGCCGCCCGCGACCACGAGGGCATGCCCCTTGCCATGTTCCTGGGCAAAGATCCGGACCGCGTTGCGGCTGCGGTTCACGAGGCTCGCCGCGACGGCTTCCTGAAAGGCTGCGGCGATATCGGCGATGTCCTGTTCGCACGGCTCGCCGAGCGCGGTCACTTTCTGTCGGACGGCGGTCTTGAGGCCGGAGAAGGAGAAGTCGCAGCCGGGTTTTCCGACCATAGGCCTCGGCAGATCGAAGCGCTCCGGGTTGCCGCGTGCCGCCGCTCTCTCGAGCTCCGGGCCGCCGGGATAGCCCATGCCCAGCAGCTTTGCCGTCTTGTCGAAGGCTTCGCCGACCGCGTCGTCGATCGTGGTGCCGAGGCGCCGGTACTTGCCGAGGCCCTCGACGGAGATCAGCTGGCAGTGACCGCCGGAGACAAGCAGCAGCAGATAGGGAAAGGGAACGTGGTCTGTCAGCCGGGCGGTGAGCGCGTGCGCTTCCAGGTGGTTCACCGCGAGATAGGGGATGCCGCGCGCCATGGCGATGGCTTTCGCTGTCATGGTGCCGACCAGCACGCCGCCGATAAGGCCGGGACCACCGGTCGCGGCCACCGCGTCCAGATCCTCGAACCCGACCTCCGCGTCCCGCAAGGCACGGTCTATCACCGGCTGCAGATGATCGAGATGGGCCCTCGCGGCAATTTCCGGCACTACGCCGCCGAACGGCGCATGATCCTCGATCTGGCTGAGGACGACATTGGCAAAAATCCTCCCCTCTCCGTCGACAAGTGCGGCGGCGGTCTCGTCGCAGCTCGTCTCGATCCCGAGCACGAGCGGGGTCTCCGGGAGTTCTCTTTGCGCTTCCAATGCCATGCGCACCGGTCTACACAGTCCGCCCATGGAAGACCAGTCGAAAGCAGAAGCCCTGATCCGCCTCGGCACGCGCGGCTCGAAACTCGCGCTCGCCCAGGCTTACGAGACCAAGAGACGCCTCGGCGGAGCGTTCCCCGAACTGGCCCCGGATCACGCGGTCGAAATCGTCGAGATCAAGACCACAGGCGACAAGGTCCAGGACCGCGCGCTGGCGGAGATCGGTGGCAAGGGCCTCTTCATGAAGGAGATCGAGGCGGCTCTGCTGGAGCGCCGGATCGACATCGCCGTACATTCCACCAAGGATGTCGAGACCTTCCTCACCGAGGTCACCGAACTCGCGGCGATCTTGCCGCGCGAAGACCCGCGCGACGCGCTCGTCTCTCCGGTTGCGAAGACTATTGACGAGCTCCCGGAAGGCGCGGTCATCGGCACGGCCTCGGTCCGCCGGGCGGCGCAGCTTCTGGCGCGGCGGCCGGATTTCAAAACCATACTCTATCGCGGCAATGTCCAGACCCGTCTGCGCAAGCTCGAGGAAGGCGTCTGCGATGCGACCCTGCTTGCTTATGCGGGACTGAAGCGGCTCGATCTTGCCGACCGGGCGACCCGCGTTCTGGAGCCGGAAGAGATGCTGCCCGCAGTCGCCCAGGGGGCGATCAGCGTGCAGTGCCGAAGCGGCCTGACGGATGACGACCGGCGCATCCTCGACTGGGTCAGGGCGATTAACGACGCGGAAAGCGAAACCCGGGTCCGGGCGGAGCGGGCGATGCTGGCACGCCTCGACGGCTCCTGCCGTACTCCGATTGGCGGCCTCGCGGAACTCACTGGCAACGGAGTGCTCCGACTCAGGGGCTGTCTTGCCGCCATCGACGGCTCGGCACTCTACTCGGCCGAGGCGACTGGACCAGCGGACGATCCCGAAACCCTCGGGGAAGCGGTCGGAGAGGAGCTTATCGCTCAGGCCGGTCCGGCCTACAGGGTCTGAGACCGGTGCGCATCCTCGTCACGCGGGCGTTGGAGGATGCGCAGGATCTGGCGGATGAACTTTCCGCAGACGGGATCGAGTCGATCCTCGCCCCGATGCTATCGGTCGAATTTCTGGAGCCGCGGGCTGCTGCCGCCGACGTCGTGGCTGCCTATGCCATTACCAGCCGAAATGGGGCGGAGGCTTTGGGGCGCTGCACCACCGATCGGGCGACACCGGTTTTCGCGGTCGGAGAGGCGACAGCAGAGCGTCTCCGGGAACACGGTTTCGCCAAAGTAGAAAGTGCAAACGGCGATGCGGCGGCGCTCGCGGCGTTGATCCGGCGGCGGGTGGAACCTGAGGCCGGTCCGCTCGTTTTCCTTAGTGCGGAGACCGTAGCGGGCAATCTTGAAGCCGGGCTCCTCGACGCCGGATACGATCTGCGGCGCATCGTCGCTTACCGGAGCGAGCCCGCGCACGAATTGCCGAGAGAAGCAGCGGAGGCGCTGCGCAAAGGGCAACTTGACGGCGCGCTGTTTTTCTCGCCGAGAACGGCGCGGACTTTCGTGTCGCTTGTCGAGGGCGCTGAATTGACGGCATCCTGTAACGGGATGACGGCCTACTGCATCAGCGACGCGGTTGCGGATAGCGTTCGGGCGCTGCCGTGGAGCGCGGTAAGGGTGGCCGCTGCACCGACCAAAAGGGATTTACTCTCCCTTTTGGCGGACCATGTCACAAAGATGCCCGAATAAAAGGGCTGATTCCGCTGCAGTCCGATGTTTCGATGCCAGCGGAGCCGGATTGGGAGGCGGCACATAGCGTGTCGCGAAGTTGGAAAGATCTGAGGCGATGAGCGATCCGAAGAGCGAGAACGGCAAGATCTCCGACAAGGAGGCCGTCGAGGCCTTGAAGGACGGCGAAGGGGCGACGGTGATCGATGCCGAGCCGGTCGGGGAACTGACCGCGAAGAAGGTTTTCTCCTCCCGCACCAAGGTGATCGGAATTCTCGTCGTTCTGCTGCTGCTGACAGGCGGTGTTGCGGCGGCGCTTTATCCGCTCTGGCAGGACGATGCCGAGGCCTTCGTCGCCAAAAACGGAATCCCGGTGACTGTGCCCGAGGTTCCTGAAAACGGATTCTACAACACGGTGGAGGACGTGATCGCCTTCCTGCGCGGTACGCCCGCCGAACCCGCGGCGAAACAGGCCGCTGAAGCTCAGCCCGCTGCCGAACCGGAGCCCGATCCGTTGACCGTGATGGCAGGGCGTATCGGCGAACTGGAGGCGCAGATCGCAACGCTCGTGGAGGAACTCCAGGAAGCTCGGAGTGCCTCTTCCGATGCCTCCCGGTCCGCTGACGAGACGAAGGCGGCGATCGCGCTGCTCAACAGCGAACTCTCGGCCAAACCGGCGGTGGGACAGGAAGAACTGGCGGTTCTGGCAGAGCGCATCGAGGCGATGGAACGGCGTGTTGACGAACTCGCCTTGCCGCCGGCCGGTGGGGCCGGGAGCGGCTCCGGCAATGCCGGCGTGAATGAGGTGCTTCTGACCACGATCGGCGCGCTGCGCGAGCGGATCGCGGCACTGGAGGCCGAGGACAAAGTCTCGACCACGGATCTCGATGCCGTCGCCGTGCGGATCGAGAATGCCGAGAGCGGTGCCGGTGAGCGCATCGCGTCTCTTGAGGCCGAACTCGCCTCGGTGCGTCAGCTGGCCGAAAAGCGCGCGCCGGAGCGCGAGCGTGCGGGACTGCTTCTCCTTGCGGTCGGGCAGCTCGAAGCGGTGACGGTCACGTCGGGCGGCTTTGCGGGACAGCTCGCGTCGGTGAAGGATCTGGCGACGGACGCCGGTCCGGTCGTTGCCGATGCGATTTCGGTCCTTGAGGATCGTAGTGGCGGGGTCGCGACCTTGGCCGCACTGACCGAACGTTTCGACGATGTGGCCAAGGCCGTCAGCCAAGCGAAGATCGCAGGCAGCGACGAGGGCCTGATCGGCAAGACGCTGAATACCGTCGCCTCTCTCGTTACCGTACGGCGCACCGACGTCGCGGAAGGCCCCGGCATCGATGCCATTCTGGTGCGGGCCGAAACGGCGATCGCAGCGGACGATCTCGCCGGCGCCGTTGCCGCGCTGGAAGAGCTGAGCGGCGCCCCGGCGGAGCGGGCATCCGGCTGGCTCTCGGCCGCGAAAGCACGGTTGGCTGTGGATGCGGCGGTGGCGGAGCTCCGCGGCGCGGCTCTGGCCTCGGTCGCGAAGGCGGGATAGGCCCATGTTTAGGATTTTCGGGTTTCTCGTGCTCGTCGGCGCGCTGACCTTCGCCTCGATCCAGCTCGCGGACAATCCCGGCCGGATCTCGGTCGAATGGCTGGGCTACCGCATCGATACTTATTTCGGCGTGGCGCTGCTCGCGCTGCTTGTCGGGCTCTATCTGCTGCTGATCGTTTACCGGCTGATCCGCGGCGTCCTCGGGCTGCCGGGCGGGTTCCTGGATCGCCGCGCGGCCAAACGCCGGGACGACGGAGTGAGCGCGCTCAGTCTCGGCATGGCGGCGATCGCCGCGGGCGACGCGGAAGAAGCCCGCAAACAGGCACGCCGTGCGGAGCGGTTGCTCGACGATCCGTCGAAGACGCGCATTCTCTCCGCCCAGGCGGCCGCGCTCGGCGGCGATACGGAGGCGGCCGGGCGGTATTTCGATGCGCTGATCGAGAGCCCCGAGACCAAATTCGTCGGCCTCACCGGGAAGCTGCGTCAGGCGCTGGAGACCGGTGATCGGGAGGCGGCGCTGGCGCTTGCCC
Source organism: Nisaea acidiphila (assembly GCF_024662015.1). Lineage (NCBI taxonomy): Bacteria > Pseudomonadati > Pseudomonadota > Alphaproteobacteria > Rhodospirillales > Thalassobaculaceae > Nisaea > Nisaea acidiphila. Next base: position 3,029,419 of record NZ_CP102480.1, read on the forward strand.
GCCAGGCCCGCAATCTGCGGCCGGATTCCGGTTTCGCGGCGCGCACGCTCTTCACGCTGGAAACCGAGGCGGAAGATTGGGACGAGGCGCAGAAGACGCTGTTCGACGCCGTGCGCCGGGACCTGATCCCGGAGGACGAGGCCAAGCGCTACCGGATCGCGATCGACATGGAGCGTGCGCGCCTGCAGGAAGTCGAGGGCCGTATGGAGAACGCGACCGATTTTGCGCTCCGTGTGTTGAAGGTGGATCCCGCGTTCGCGCCGGCGGTGAAGATCGTCGTGGCGTCGGATGTCGCAAAGGGCCGGACCCGCAAAGCCCAGAAGCTGCTGGAAGAGGGGTGGAAAGAGGCTCCCCATCCGAGTTTCGCGCGGCTCTATGCGGATCTCTGGCCGGAAGACGATCTCGGCCAGCGCTTGAAGCGGGTCGAGAAACTTGTCGGCGAGCGGCCGGCAAGTACGGTCGGCCGCATCGCGTTTGCGGAGGCGGCGGTCGCCGCGGAAAACTGGAGCGCCGCGCGTGCGGCGCTCGACGGCATTCCTCCGGCGGAACGCAGCGCCGGAATCTACAGATTGCAGGCCTATCTCGCCCAGGCCGAGGACGGCAACGCGACCGAAGCGCGGGCCATGCTCGAACGGGCCTCTGCCGCGGCCCCGGACCCGACCTGGACCTGTTCCGACTGCGGCGCAACCGCAGAGGTCTGGACCGTGTCCTGCGGCAATTGCGGGCATTTCGCGAGCCTCAGCTGGAAGCAGCCGCCACGGGTTTCGACCCTTGTCAGTTTGCCCCCGGAAGCCGAGGCCGTGCCTGCGGTTCCGGAAGAGCTGCTGATCGCGGCGGAGCCGGACTCCGTGGAGGCGCCGGCGCCTGATCCGGCGCCAGAACCTGAACCGGAAGTCACTCCGGAACCGGAAGCGCCGACCGCCGAAGATGGCAGCGTTCCGCCGGCAGAGGCGAAAAAGACGAAGCAGACTCCCAATCCCGAAGACGTGGTGCGTCGTCTCGCGTGACTCTTACTGCAGAGTGAGTTAAATTGTGGGTTGACTCCGGTACAAGACCGGGTTGGGGCGTCGTGTCCCGGGTGGGCATAGGGTCCAGAACGGAGCCGGTCCGATGACATCCATTTCCGATCTATCTTCGCTGTCGCGCCTGACGTTGCCGGAGCCGCGCGCGGTCGGCCCGTCCTCCGGTGCGACCGCCGGCAAGACGTCGGCTTTGCCGTCTTATCGTACGGCGGGTGCCGGTTTCAGCGGCTTTTCGGCCGAGATTTCGTCCGTGGCCCGGACAAGCGGCGGCCTTCAGGAAATTTTCGGCGGTGAGCTGGAAAAGATATTCGGCGCGCTCAACAAGCGCGGCGACGCCGATGCGTTTCTCGAGGAGGCTTTCGGAAGCCTCAAGGATCTGACGCAAAAGGCGCTCGACGATCCGAGCGTGACCGGGGTTCAGATCCGGATCGCCAGCGTCAGTCAGCAGTTCCGTTCGCCGGACGGGGAGCGGGCGGTGTTTTCCAGCGTTTCCCAGCTTTCGATCGAGGTCGGGCTGGTGCGGGACGGCAAGGTCGCGGCCGAGGATGTCGAGTTGCTCTCCTTCGAAGGTAAGAAACTCTCGCTGACCGACGAGCAGAAACAGACCGGCATCGTGAGCGGTCTTTTCACCCGGGACGATGAAAGCGCTGAGAACCCGCCCAACAAGGCTCAGGCAACCGCGATCGAGCAGGCGCTGGAGCGGTTGAAGCTGGTGAACGATGCGCTGGCAGCGTTCCGGCGCGGGGATATCCGTCCCCTGCAGGAGGTCGAGAACCTGTTCCGCGGCGGCACGCTGGACGCGGAAACCGTTCGGGCGCTCTCCAAGTCGAAGGATGTCACCGGGAGCCAGGTTTTTCCGGGAAGCGGTATTCTCGACCTCTAGAACTTTGCCGCACTCGACAGGCATCGGGCCTTCCGGCTAAACCGGGGCGCTGTCATGTGATGTGCGGATAGGCCCCATGTATATCTCTACCGAAGATCAGAAGAACGAGGCGCGCGCCTGGTTCGAGACCCTGCGCGACCGGATCTGCGCGGCCTTCGAGAAGATGGAGGACGAGTACGAGGGGCCGCTGAAGGACCGTCCCGCCGGCCGTTTCAAGCGCAAGAGCTGGGACCGCGAGGGCGGTGGCGGCGGGGTGATGTCGCTGATGCAGGGCCGGGTCTTCGAGAAGGTCGGCGTCAATGTCTCGACCGTGCACGGCACCTTCTCCGAGGAGTTCCGCAAGTCGATCCCGGGCGCCGACGAGGATCCGCGTTTCTGGGCCTCCGGCATCTCCCTCGTCGCCCATATGCAGTCGCCCAAGGTGCCGGCGGTGCACATGAACACGCGCCATATCACCACGACCAAGTCCTGGTTCGGCGGCGGTGCGGACCTGACGCCGATGGTGCCGGAACAAATCGATACCGACGCCTTCCATGCCGGACTGAAGGCAGCGTGCGACAAGCACGACCCAGCCTATTATCCGAAGTTCAAGGAATGGTGCGACGAGTACTTTTTCCTGAAGCACCGGAACGAGCCGCGCGGCGTCGGCGGAATCTTCTATGATTATGTCGATGGCGACTTTGACAGGGATTTCGCCTTCACCCGCGATGTCGGCACGGCCTTCCTCGAGACCTACCCGAAAGTGGCGCGCCGGCGGATGAACGAGGACTGGACGGAGGAGGAGAGGTATCACCAACTCGTCCGGCGCGGGCGTTACGTCGAGTTCAACCTCATCTACGACCGGGGCACGCTGTTCGGGCTGAAAACCGGCGGAAATGTCGAGGCGATCCTGATGAGCATGCCGCCGGAAGTGATCTGGCCGGCGCCCGAGGGACTCGAAGACACCAAGTGATACTCCTATTTCAGTTGGGTTCGCCGGAGGATTGCATTAACTTAAATTAACCTTCGGCGGTGGGGCCGTTGGTATGCGTAGAATGCGTGGCCTTAGCGATGTCGATTTCCGGAGCTTTGTTCTTCCCGACTTCCGTTTCCCCTGATGGACGGTCCGCGTCCCTCGGGGCGTCCGGTCGTTCCGGAGAGGTGCAACCGGTCGACAATGTGCGCTTCGCGGCACAAGCCGAAGCGCAAGCCGGAACGGCCACCGAAATCGCCGGACAGGAAGAACAGCAAGCTGCCTTGCCGCCTCCCCAGCAGCTGGTGGATCCCGCCAATCTGTCGCAGGTCCAGGAAGCCGGAAATCCATCCGATGAACCCGGCGGTGCGCAGACCGGAGCCGTCGAGTCGCCGCCGCGCGGATTTGCCGACCCGGCCCGTCTCCGGGAGGTCCAGAATGGCGGCGAGGATATCGACGAAGAGGTCCGCCTCGGTGTCCAGAGCGAGGAAGAGTCGACGGATATCGCCGCCCGGCTCGTACCGGTCGATGGAGTGGAGAATGCCAATTCCGTCGCACTTGACGGGCGCCCGGACTCGGTCCGTGTCGGCGACCTGATCAGCGAGGATCAGCGGTTGACCGGAGAACCGCTTGAGGTTCCGAATTTCGCCGTCGATCCGGAAGAGCAGTCGATCCAGGTCTTCAACGATCGCCTGACCCGGACGACCGAGGTGCTCCAGTTCCTGAGCCAACGCCCAGTTACGGGTTCGGCGCGGGGCGTCAGCCTCATCGTTTGAGCCTCGCTTGAGGCCTCCGCGCTTCAGGCGAAGCGCATCTCCGCTTCCCCCAGTCCCGGAAATTCGACCCGTGCCGCCACGCCCGGCCCTGCGAAGGAAATGCCGTTCCACGATCCGGTGGTAATGACGTCCCCGGCCTTCAGCCCACGGCCGGCCATGGCGCCGGTCCGCTCCTGCGCGTGATTGGCAAGCCAGGCCATGAGCGTGAAGGGATCGCCGCCCTTGAACGTGCCCGTACCTTCGAAGGCGGGCGCGCCGTCGAAGAGCAGCCGCACCGGCTGGCTGGCGAAATCGAGCGCGGGTGGAACAGGGATTTCGGTCCCCTGTACGAGCGAGTCATTCGCCTGGAAGTCCATCAATGCCCAGAGCGGATCGACCTCGGGCCAGTCCTGCAGCCGGGATTCGACGACCTCGATGACGACGATCAGACTGGAGACGGCATCCCGCAGTTCCTCTGGTGTGTACGGCGCGTCTCGGGTCGGCAAATCGCGGCCGAGGCGAAAGGCGATTTCCGCCTCGACGCCGAAATTGCGATGTTCCGCTGACGCCAGGACCTGACCCGACGGATAGAGTTTGGCTGCGGCGATCGGCGCCGCGGTCGGATCGGTCCCGGGGCTGCCGCCGACTTTCCAGGCACCCGGCGTGCGGCCGAGCAAGGCGAATGCCGAATCCTGGATCGCGAAAGCCTCTTTCTGGGTCGTCGGCGCGTCCCCGTCGGGGATGGCGTCGATCGGCGTGCGGCTCTCGAATGCGGAAGCTATGCGCTCGGCGGTGCGGGTGATCTTGTCTGTCATTTCGATTCCTCGGCGATGATCCGGCGTGTCTCGGCGAGACAGGTCTCGCGATCCGGGGCGAAATCCCCGGCGATCCACCAGGCTTCCAGCCGGCGCAGAGCCTCTCCGACTGCAGGGCCCGCGGCAAGTCCCATTTTCACCAGATCGGCGCCGCGCACCGGCAACTCCGGTTTTGGCCAATGTGCAGACAGTGTGCGGAGACGCTCCGCATGCCGTAGGTCGAGGACGCCCCTCGCGGCCTGCAGACGTATCAGGTCTTCGAACAGGGCATTGCCGTGACGGTAGATTTCACGCCGCGCCGCCGCCTCCTCAGGCAGCGGAGCCAGCTCGGTCGTGGAGAGCGTGTGAAAGCGCGCGGCCTCCGCATTCGAGAACCGCATCCGTTCCGAGGCCCGGAAGGCCTGGTCGGCGCGTTCGGGCGCGAAGGCCGCCAGCCGCAGCACCGGGTCCGGCGTCCTCGAGCCGAACGCGATCAGCCGTGACAGGGTCTCGAAGTCGTATGGGCCGGGCAGGAAGACCGGCAATACGCCGGATTTCTCCATGATTTCCAGCACGGAGAGTGGCGACGGCGCGACGAGCAGCTTCAGGAACTCGACGCGGATCCTTTCACCGGATAGCTCTCTGATGAGCGGCGCCGTCTCGTGGCAGGCATGGAGCCCGGCCGGATCGATCGCGCCCCGGCCGTAATGGGCATGGAAGCGGAAGAAGCGCAGAATCCTCAGCACATCTTCGCGAATGCGGGTCACCGGATCGCCGACAAAGCGGACTTTCCCTGCCAGCGCATCGCTGTGCCCGCCGAAGGGATCGTCGAGGCTGCCGTCGGGGCGCATGAACATGGCGTTCATGGTGAAATCGCGCCGCGCCGCGTCTTCTCGCCAATCCTCCGTGAAGGCAACAACGGCCCGCCTCCCGTCGGTCTCGACATCGAGCCTGAGCGTGGTGATCTCGAAATGCTCGTGATTGACCACAGCTGTGACGGTTCCGTGCTCCAGACCGGTTGGAACCACCCGGATTCCCTCGGCCTCAAGGATCTTCGTCACCGTTTCCGGATTGTAGCGCGTGGCGATATCGACATCGGCGATCGGCAGATCCAGCACCGCACTGCGCACGCAGCCGCCGACGAACCGCGCCATGTCGCCGTCGCGGTTCAGGATATCCATCACGGCCCGGGTCTCGGGCGCGGTCATCCAGGTTTGCGGGGGAATGCGCATGGTTTTTGGGTCCGGAAGCTCAGATGCGCGACTCAGGCATCGACGCGGGGCAGCAGGACATCGACGAAATTCACCAGCATGCCCGCCGTCGCGCCCCAGATGTAATAATCGCCATATGGCATCGCGTAGAAGCTACGCATCTGGTTGTTCCATTCCCGGCTGTGCCGCTGATGGTTGGCGCGGTCGAGAAAGAACGGCAGCGGAACCTCGAAGATCTCCTGTACTTCCATCGGGTCCGCCTTCATCTCGAAAGGCGGGGTTAGCAGGCCGATGACGGGAGTGATCTCGAACCCTGTCCGGGTCCGGTAGAGTTCGAGCTGGCCGATCACCTCGACATGCCGGCGGTGCACGCCGATTTCTTCCTCCGTCTCCCGGAGCGCCGTATCGGCGGGGCCGGCATCCTCTGCTTCCGCGCGGCCCCCGGGAAAGCTGATCTGGCCCGGATGGACCGGGAGATCGTCCGATCGGCGGGTAAAGAGCAGGGTCAGGCCGTCCTCCCGCTCGACCACGGGGATCAGCACCGCCGCCGGTCTGCGGCGCGCCGTGACCTCCATGCCCGGATTGAGATCGTGATCGCCGCGCCCGTGACCTGTTTCCTCGGCGTTCCGCAAAGTGTCGCGCAGTCTCGCGATGTCAAAAATGCCGGTCATATCGACCCCAACTCGTGAAACACGCCCCCGCTCCAGAGACCGAGTATCGTGTCCCCGTCGCGCTCCAGTGTAACCGCCTGATTAACCAGATCGTAAAAAACCGATCTCACAATCAAGGCGTCCAGACCGTTTCCGGTATCTATATAGGGACGCGGTTCACCCGTTTCCGGACAGGTCTCGACGCGAATCCGGTGCTCAGGCCCGGCGGCCACAATGCGGTCAAGGTTTGTCCGGAGCATGAGTCTCGGACTTGTCATCTCAGGAGAGCCATCGTCGTCGTACCATGCCTCGACAATGGTGAAAGGAGCGTCGTCGACCGTGATTCGGCCGCGTTCGACCGGGGTGCGAAGCGAATAGCCGCCATCCTCGTCGCGGTGGAGCACGGTGGCGAACAGCTTCACCAGTGGGAGCCGTTTGATAGGAGTGCCAAGATGATACCAGGTGCCGTCGCTTGAAATCCGGATTCCGTAATGGCCCATATCGGTCTGTTTGCGCGGTTCCGGTTTGCCAGTTGCGCCGGCTGCGATACGCTCTAACTGATCTGATGATGGGGGGACATCGGAAGACGCGTTCGATGCGGTCATCGGTAATGGCTGCTTCTATGGGTTCTTCGGCGTGCGCCGGCCAATTCCGGCGGGCCATTGATTAGAAGGAAGTATAGAGTCCATGACCAATTCCTCCACTCTCGATCATCGGCTCGAAACCGAGACCGTCGAAAAAATCGATGCCCTCGGCGCCCGCATGGCCAAGGCGCGGGCCCAGATAGAGACGGTGATCTTCGGCCAGCGCGACGTCGTCGACCAGACCCTGACCACGGTGCTCGCCGGCGGCCATGCGTTGCTGATCGGCGTTCCGGGCCTCGCCAAGACACGCCTCGTCGAGACCCTCGGCACCGTCCTCGGCCTCGATGACAAACGGATCCAGTGTACGCCGGACCTGATGCCGGCCGACATCATCGGCGCCGAGATCCTCGAGGAATCGGACGACGGCAAGCGCCATTTCCGTTTCGTGAAGGGGCCGGTCTTCGCCCAGATCCTGATGGCGGACGAGATCAACCGCGCCAGCCCGAGGACCCAGTCGGCGCTGCTGCAGGCGATGCAGGAGCGGACGGTGTCTGTCGGCGGCCATACCTATGACCTGCCGGCACCTTTCCTCGTGCTCGCGACCCAGAACCCGCTGGAGCAGGAAGGCACCTACCCGCTGCCCGAAGCTCAGCTAGACCGCTTCCTGCTGCAGATCGATGTCGGCTATCCGGACCATGATGCCGAGCGCCGCATGCTGCTGGCCACGACCGGCAGCGACGAGGCGAAGGTGGAGCCGGTGCTGAGCGGCCCGGAACTGATCGAGGCGCAGAAGCTGCTGCGCCAGATCCCGGTCGGCGAGAGCGTTGTGGAGGCGATCCTGGGCATCGTGCGCTCCGGGCGCCTGGAGACGACCGAGGTGGACGAGGTGAAGCGGCATGTGGCCTGGGGCCCCGGACCGCGCGCGAGCCAGGCGCTCATGCTCGCCGTCCGTGCCCGCGCCGTGCTCGACGGCCGTCTCTCGCCGTCGGTCGAAGATGTGCTCGAACTGGCGCCGCCCGTGCTCCGGCATCGTATGGCGCTGAATTTCGCGGCCCGCGCCGAGGGCGTGTCCCTCGACGACATCATCCAGCGGCTGCTGGCCGACTATCGCTGAGCCGGGGCGCCCTGAATGCGTCATCACGCAGAGGAACTCGCCGGTAAATTCTCCCCGCTGCTCGTCGCGGCGGAGCGGGTGGCCGCGACCGTCTCGCAGGGCATGCACGGCCGACGCCGGGTCGGCATGGGCGAGGCCTTCTGGCAGTTCCGCCCCTACCAGGTAACGGACTCGGTGCGCCGGATCGACTGGCGCCGGACCGCGCGCAGCGACGAGGTCTATGTCCGCGAGACCGAATGGGAAGCCTCCCAGAGCATCTGGATCTGGCGCGACGCCTCGCCCTCCATGCGTTTCGCCTCGGATCGCGCCCTGCCGGAGAAGGCGGTGCGCACCGACCTCATCGTGCTGGCGCTCGGAGCTCTGTTGATCGAGGCGGGCGAGCGGATCGCGCTGCTGGGCGAGGGAACGCCGCCGCGCGGCGGACGCAACGGCCTCAATATTTTCGCCAACACGATGGAGAATGCCCGGGACAGCGCGGCCAGCCGTCCCGCGCTGGAGCATCTGCCGCGGCATGCGGCGATGGTGCTGGTTTCCGATTTCATGGAACCGGCCCGGGATTATGCCGACATCATTGGTCATTACGCGGCTTCCGGCATCCAGGGCTTCCTGCTGCAGGTGACGGACCCCGCCGAGGAGGCCTTTCCGTTCCAGGGACGGATCCGCTTCGAGGGCACCGAGTCCGAGACCGCGCACCTGCTGCGCCGGGCTGATACCGTGCGCGAGGCCTATGTCCAGAAACTCGCGCGGCATCGCGCACAGCTGAAGGATGCCTGCCGCCGCGCGGGTTGGTTCTTCGCCCAGCACGTGACGACGGAGACGCCGGAATCCGCGCTCCTTCAACTCTATGCCGCGATGACGCGGCAGGACGGGTGAGGGAGACGCCATGCTGAGTCTCGGCCCGCTCGCCTTCGCCGCGCCCTGGCTGCTCGCCGGCCTGATCGTGCTGCCGGCGATCTGGCTCCTGATCCGGATCACGCCGCCGGCCCCGCGCACTGTCGCCTTCCCGGCGATCCGGCTGCTCTACGGGCTGCAATCCCCGGAAGAGACCCCGGACCGCACGCCCTGGTGGCTGCTGTTGCTGCGCCTGCTGTTCGCGACTTTGGTCATCCTCGCCCTCGCGCAGCCGCTGATCGGGGCCAAGCAGGATCTTGAGGGCGACGGTACGGTGGTGATCGTGGTGGATAACGGCTGGGCCTCCGCGCCCGGCTGGCCGGACCGCAAGGCGGCGGCGCTCGATCTGATCGAACGGGCCGGCCGGGCGGGACGCGAGGTCGCGGTCTTTCCGACCGCGCTGTCGGAATCGGCGGCTCTGGAACGCGGCGGCCTGATGGCGCCGGAGGATGCCCGCACTTTCGTCAATGGGCTTGCCCCGCAACCCTGGGCCAGCGTCCCGGCCGTCGCGGCGGAGCACATCGAGGCAGCGTCGATCCAGCGCCCGGCCTCGATCTTCTGGCTCGCCGACGGGGTCGAGGATGCGGAGGACGCGGCGCTTGCCGAGCGGCTGATCCGCTTCGGCGGCCTGACGATCTACGAGGGCGGAGAGCCGCCGATGGCGCTCACCGCGCGGATCGGCGAGGGCAATGCGCTGACCGCCCGGGTGACGCGGCTCGGCGCGGGCGCGCAGCAGATCGTCAATATCCGCGCGGCTGCCACGGACGGACGGGTGCTGACCCGCGCGATCGCCACCTTCGCGGAAGGCGAACCCGCGGCGGAAGTGGATGTGGAGCTGCCGCTGGAGCTCCGCAACGAGCTGGCGCGCCTGGAACTGGAAGATCTTCCGGGGGCCGCCTCCGTCGCCCTACTGGATGAAAGCTTTCGGCGCCGGCCGGTCGGCCTCGTCGCGGGATCCGGCTTCGCGGAATCCCAGCCGCTGCTGGAGGAAATGTTCTTCCTCGACCGGGCGTTGGCGCCTTTCAGCGAGGTCAGCCGCGGCACCATGTCCGATTTCCTGGAGCGCGACATCTCGGTGATCGCGCTGCCCGATACCGGCTTGCTGCCGCCGGGCGAGAAACAGCGGCTATTCGACTGGGTGGAGAAGGGCGGCACGCTGATCCGCTTCGCCGGTCCGCGCCTTGCCGCGGCCAGCCTGGAAAATCGCGGCCTCGGCGAGTCCGAGCTGCTGCCGGTGCGCCTGCGCGGCGGCGACCGCTCGCTCGGCGGCGTGCTTTCCTGGTCGGAGCCGGCCGCGCTCGCGCCGTTCGAGGGCGAGACGCCTTTCGCCGACCTGCCGGATTACGACAATGTGCTGATTTACAAGCAGGTCCTCGCCGAGCCGTCGATCGAGCTTGCGGACCGGACCTGGGCCAGCCTTGTCGACGGCACGCCGATCGTCACCGCGAAGGCGGTGGGCGACGGGCGAATCGTGCTGTTCCACACCACGGCGAACACCGACTGGAGCGACCTTTCGCTCTCCGGCGCCTTCGTCGAGATGCTCCGCCGCATCGTCGCGGTCAGCGCCGGCGTCGGCGAACGGGCGGGTGAGGGCGCGGTGCCGCCGGTGGAGACGCTCGACGGCTTCGGTGAGCTCGGTCAGCCGCCGGCAAGTGCCCGCTCGCTCTCCTTCGTGAAGGGCGAGGCGGCGGAAGTCGATTTCGAGCATCCGCCGGGCTATTACGGCAGCGAACTGTCGCGCACGGCGGTCAATCTCGGGCCGGAGGCGGCGAAGATGCAGCCGCTCGCAACCGTGCCGGCCGGTGCGGAGCGGGTGAGTTACGGCGGCGGCGACGAACTGGACCTCGCCCCCTGGGCGTTGACGGCGGCGGTCATCCTGCTGCTGCTGGATTTCATCGTCACACTGGTGATGTGCGGACTGGTGCCCGGTGTCGGCAATGCGCGGGTGCGGGAGACGGCGGCGATGCTGCTGCTAGCGGCGGGCCTTGCGGCCGTGCCGCTCGCGGCCTCGGCCCAGAGCACGGGCTTCGATCCCTCCTCCATGAGCGAAGAGGACCGCTGGATCATGCGGGCGGCGCTGGCGACACGGCTCGCCTATGTCCTGACCGGCGACCCGGCGGTCGACGAGATCAGCCGCTCAGGTCTCAGCAGCCTCAGCGAGGTGCTGACCCAGCGCACGGCGGTGGAACCGCTGGAGCCCATGGCCGTCGATGTCGAGGTGGACGAGCTCTCGCTCTTCCCGCTGCTCTACTGGCCGATCACCTCGGCCCAGTCGGAGCTGACGCCGAACGGGGTGGCGCGGCTCAATCTCTATATGCGCAACGGCGGCACGCTGTTCTTCGATACCCGCGACCGGATCGATTCCGGCAGCGGCGCCGGTCCCGGCCTGCAGCGCCTGCGCGAGCTGACGCGCGAACTGGACGTTCCGGCGCTCGCCCCGGTGCCGGAGAACCATGTCCTGACCAAGGCCTTCTACCTGCTGGAGAGCTTCCCGGGCCGCTACGAGGGTGGAAAGCTCTATGTGCAGCAGGGCGAGGGGGACGGCACGAGCGAGGTCTCGCCGGTGATCGTCGGCAGCCATGACTGGGCCGCCGCCTGGGCCAAGGACGATGCCGGCTTCTACCAGTATGCGGTCGTGCCCGGCGGTGAGCTGCAGCGCGAGATGGCGTTCCGTTCCGGGGTCAATCTCGTGATGTACATGCTGACCGGCAATTACAAGGCCGACCAGGTGCATGTCCCGGCGATCCTCGAAAGGTTGGGCCAATGATCGGATCCGCCGTCGGCCTCGATTTTTCGCCGATGATCCCCTGGTGGGCGATCGCGGCGCTCGGCGCGGTCGGGCTGGCGCTGGTGATCTATACCGCCACCATGCGCGGGCGCGGCGCCGTCTGGCGGACGCTGGCGCTCGCCGTGCTGATTGCAGGGCTCGCCAATCCCTACCTGATTGCGGAGGACCGGGATCCGCGCAACGACGTCGCGGTGCTGCTGCTCGACGAGAGCACCAGCCAGAGCATCGACGGCCGTTCGGTCCGGGCCTCCCAGATAGCGGAGGATCTGACGGCCCAGCTTGAGCGGTTCGAGGATCTCGACCTGCGCGTGGTGTCGCTTGAGGGCGGACGGGCGCGGGCCGGCAGCGGGCGCGACGGCACCCGGCTTTTCGCGGCGTTGCGTGACGTGCTGGACGACGTGCCTCAGGGCCGGCTCGCGGGCGTGCTCGCGATCACCGACGGGCAGAGCCACGACCGGGTGGAGGAGATGCGCGGCCGCGATCTCGGCGCGCCGCTGCATGTGATCCTCAGCGGCCGGCGCGGCGAGCGCGACCGCCGCCTCGTGGTCGAACATGTGCCTTCCTTCGGCGTCGTCGGGCGCTCGGTCACCGCGAAGATCCGGATCGAGGATCCCGACGCGGCGGCGGGCGTGCCGCTGGAGCTTTCCATCGACGGGGTTGCGCGGCCGGACCAGATGGTCCGCGCCAACCAGGTGGTGGAGATCGAGATCCCGATCGAGCATGGCGGCGAGACCATCGTGGAGCTCACCGCCGGGCCCGGCCCGGACGAGCTGACCGAGAAGAACAACCGCGCGGTGCTCGCCATCAACGGGGTGCGCGACCGGCTCCGCGTGCTGCTGGTCTCCGGCGCCCCGCATTCGGGCGAGCGGACCTGGCGCGACCTGCTGAAGGCCGATCCTTCTGTCGACCTGGTGCACTTCACCATTCTGCGCCCGCCGGAGAAGCAGGATGGCACGCCGGTCCGCGAGCTCTCCCTCATCGCCTTCCCGGTGCGCGAACTGTTCGAGCTGAAGCTGGACGAGTTCGACCTGATCATCTTCGACCAGTACCAGCGCCGCGGCGTCTTGCCGCGCAGCTATCTGCGCAACATCGTCGAGTTCGTGCGCGGCGGCGGCGCCTTCCTGGAGGCGAGCGGCCCGCCCTTCGCCTCGCGGCTCTCGCTCGCCAACACGCCGCTCGGCGAGGTGCTGCCGGCGATGCCGACCGGCGCCATCGTCGAGGAGCCGTTCCGCGCCCATACCACGATGGACGGTCACCGCCACCCGGTGACGGCGGATCTGCCCGGCGGCCCGCTGCTGGACGCGGACGGGATCGAGGCGGAGGCCGCGAGCTGGGGCCGCTGGTTCCGGCAGATCGAGGCCGACGTGCTGCGCGGCGTGGTGCTGATGGACGGCCCGGAAGGCCGCCCGCTGCTGGTTCTCGACCGTTTCGGCGAGGGCCGCGTCGCCCATCTTCTGACCGACCAGATGTGGCTCTGGACCCGCGGTTTCGATGGCGGCGGCCCGCAGGCCGAGGTGCTGCGCCGCACCGCCCACTGGCTGATGCGCGAACCCGACCTCGAGGAGAACGACCTCCGCGTCCGGGTGCGCGGCGAGGAGATCGAGGTGATCCGCCGCTCGCTCGATGGCGAACTGCCGGACGTCACCATGACTCTGCCGGACGGACGCGAGATCGTCCTGCCGCTCGCCCGCACCGGCCCCGGCCGAGGCCAGGCGAGCTTCACCACCGACCAGGTCGGCCTGCACAGCTTCACCGACGGCGTGCTGACCAAGCTCGCCGCCGTCGGCGCGCTGAACCCGATCGAGCTTTCCGACGTCCGCACTACGGACGAGTGGCTCGGCCCGCTCGCCGAGCAAACCGGCGGCTCGGTCACCTGGGGGGCCGAGGAGAGTGTCCCAGATCTACGCCGCGTCCGCGCCGGCCGCGCCACCTCGGGCCGCGACTGGGCGGGGCTGCTGCGGAACGAGGATTATATCGTGACGGGGGTCAGGACCGTGCCGCTGCTGCCGGGGGTGCTCGTCCTGCTGCTGGTGATCGGCGGGATCATCATGGCGTGGCGACGCGAGGCGGGGTAGAGCAGAAAGTTATGTAGAGCGCAAATTCTTACTCAACTGGTTTAGCAAAGTGAGTCATTTTTTTGACAAAGCCAGTCCTTCTATTGAAAACCCTAGGCATAGGGAAAGAGTTATTACCATAAAGAGGTATTTTATTGTAAGAGCGGAGCGCTTTTCGACTACGGCATTTGGAGGCCATATAGTGTGGATTTGATCTACTCCCGCTTTTGCAAGTAATGCAGCATGTGCACCCTCCAATTTTGGATCGGCTTTTATGATTGTTTGGGCATCTTCAGTTAGGGTGTCTGCGGCTAGAAATATTTCGCTATCATTTCCGTGTTCAGGAAATCGAAATGTTGACCGGTCAATTTCATATAGATAATTAGTTCCAAAACAGACAAAAAATATACCAGATACAGTGGCTAATGATATTGTTACATTTCTCATTATTTTTTCTGAACACAGTGTAAGCAAGAGTTTTATGACTGCAAAAATTATAACTGCAACGAATGAGGCAAGGCCAACGGCTGAAATTGTGTCGTTGGAGCCGGGAGGCGGAGCGACAACGGATAGAAATCCGCCAAATGATGCAAAAAGCATCGTTGCCCCTTCAATCAGAATTAAGAGTGCTGCTTTCATTGCAATCTTGACCTCCATCTACAAGCAGATCAATTTCAAATTCCTTCCTAGGATAATGAGAAATAAAGATCTTATCAGAGACGATCGAGTTTTCCCACTCACCCCAAATGCGGATTTCTGCGACGGGTATTATGCCGGTCGCTGGGCTGCTTAATTTTGGTAATTGTCTATCTGGCCTATCTTTTGAATTAAGGCGGTATTCCATTTCTGTTTGAAAATGAATGGATACTCCACACACTGGCTTATGGCTCGTTTTATTTTTTGTGTAAACAGTGGTATTCCGATAGAATGAAGCATTGTTTGATATCATTGAGGCGCTATGAGAGATGTTTTTTAAAGCACTATTTTGTGCAAGAATTAGATCGCCAAGTTGGTGCTTAAATAAAATATTATCATCATAGAAATAAATATTCTTATTATAAAATATTGAATCATTTTTGGTTATAAAATTTTCTTCTAAATACTCTGATATTTTTTTTGCAGCATTGATTTGATCGAATATATCTTTTCGAAATTCAGGCGGTATTGTGTCCATGTTTTTTGAGATTATATCAATTGAGGAGTTAATGTTGTCTAGGTCGCGTTGAAAATTATAATCATTGCTTAGCGATTTTAGGTATTGTTCATTGAAGTTTATATTTTGAATATCGGTTAATGGCGTTTTTTCTAGTGATTTAATGTAATATTTTTCATTGCTGGAGATATTTTTTACGTACGGTATTTTTATTTTGTCTCCAGTTCTAATCAGATTCGGGTCGCTGTAGTTGTTGTTCGATATTTTAAAGAACGCAATTAAGTCATCGTTTAGAATCAATCCATTGTCGTTGATGAGCCCCCACACTGTTTCGCCGCGCGATACGGTATGTGGTTTAAGAAGAATCTCAACATTTGGCTGGCTCGCGGAATTGTTGCCGTGTTGAAAAATCTGAGCTGCACCTACTCCTGGTACGTACATGCTTGGAGGTTTGGGTGGCCCGTCGACAGCCTCCACAGAGGCTGAGACGAAAATGAACATGGAACTTAGAAGAGCGCATTCAATGGCGTTGCGAGTCAGGCGCATTGCATTTCATGCCTTCAGCCAATTTAACAGCAGTATCTAACGATACAAAATCGGATCACTCTATGGTTGTTGTTGCAACGATTCAGTTTTCGAAAAGTGAAACAAATCTACGGTCGAACGTACCTTGCTCACGTCGGTTAGTAGTTTGCGTCTGATAAGTTCGGCCAGGTCTGATGGTTTTTACCCAAACAAACTCATGCGCCGCATCACCCCGTCCTTCTTGATCAGCCAATGCCGGAGTGCGCCCGCGATGTGAAGCGCTAGCAGGCCGAGGACGGCGAGGGCCGCGAGGCCGTGCAGGGCGAAGAGCACCTCCGCGAGGGGCGGGTTCTTGGCGATGAGGCCCGGCAGTTTCCAGCTGAAGAATTCCACCGGATAGCCGCCCGCCGCCGTCGCCGCCCAGCCGAGCGTCGGGACGGCGAAGAGCGCTAGGTAGAGCAGGTGCTGCACCCCGGTCGAGAGGATGCGCTCCTGCGGAGTCAGGCTCTCCAGCTTCGGCGGGGCGCCGAGACGGATCCGGAGGACGAGGCGGAGCAGCATCAGGGCGAGGACCAGAACGCCGGCGGTCTTGTGATACTTGTAGAGCGCGTTCGTCGTCTCCATCCCGAAAGTGTCTTTCAGCCCGCCGAAGCCGAGGGCGAAGAACAGGGCGCCGGCGGCAAGCGCGGGGAGGACCAGCGCCGCGATGATCCAGTGGAGCCAGCGCTGGGGGAGGGAATAACGGTCTTGCTGCATGGGGACGGCCTCTGCCTGACGCGTGTTGAAATGTGGCGGATAGTTTATCCGACATCCGTGGGTATGCGACAGCCACTCTTCAAGTCGTCATTCCCGCGAATACGGGGACTCAGGGATCTTAGAGCTTTGCCGGTCTTCCCTCGGTCCCCACTTGCGTGGGGATGACAACAATTGAGGAGGGGAGGGAAAAGGGCGGAAACTCCTACCTCTCCGAATTGAAGCCCTCCGCGTCGCGCATCCTCGACGGCAACCTGTCCGCCTAACGGCCCAGCTTCGCCTCGATCATGGCCGGCAAAAGGGACATGTCGTCGAAGGTCTCCGCTTCCGGATGTACCGTCGCCAAACCGTGCGGGAGAAAGTGCAAGGCTTTCATGCCGGCGGACAGTGCGGCCCGGACCCCGACGTCGCTGTCCTCGACCACAACGCATTGCTCGGGGGCGAACCCCATCTCCCGCGCGGCGTGGAGGAAGAGGCCAGGTTCCGGTTTCCAGACGCCGATCTCGTAGGAACTGAACAGGTGCGCGCCGAAATGAGGGGCAAGCCCGCTGACGTCGAGCGCCTGCCGGATCTTCGGAAGCGGCCCGCTCGACGCGATGCAGCGGGGATGCGCCAGATCCTCCAGCATATCGGGCACGCCGGGCATCGCCCGCAGGTCGCGCGCGAACAGCGCCGATACCTGCGCCCGGTAGGCGGCCTCGAACGTCTCCGGCAGGGGCCTGCCGATCTCGCTCTCTATATCCCGGAGGATCGCGGCGAGCTGCATTCCGCGGAAGCGGGCAACGAGGCTCTCGACCGGCCGGTTCAGTTCCGGGAGGAGGTCGAGGAATGCCTGGTTGCAGAGGGTCTCGCTGTCGACCAGCGTGCCGTCGAGATCGAAGATGACGCAGATTTCCGCCAAGAGATCCCTCTCAGGCCGCGTAGTTCGAGCCTTCCTCGTCTAGGATCGCCTTCAGCTCGGCGAGGTGCTTCTGGTCCTGGTCCGGGTAACTTTCCAGCTCCTGCGCGGTCTTCTCGGCAATGTCGTCCGGCAGCACGCGCAGCTCCATGCCGGTCTGCAGGGCGCGGATATATGTCTCGGCGGCACGCTCGAAATAATAGAGCCGGTTGAAGGTGTCGGCGACGGTCTCCCCGATGACGAGGATGCCGTGATTGCCCATCACCATGACCTTCACCTTCGGGTCCGTCAGCAGCGCGGCGCAGCGCTCGCCCTCTTCCTCGAAGGCAAGCCCGCCGTAATGGTCGTCGATCACCATGCGGTTGAAGAAGGTCGCGCAATTTTGGTCGATCGGCGGCAGGCGGCTGTCCTTCAGGCTGGCCAGCACGGTGGCGTGGATGGAGTGGACATGCATGACGCAGCGCGCATGGGGGCAGCGCCGGTGGATCGAGCCGTGCAGGCCCCAGGCGGTCGGGTCCGGCGCGCCGGGACGGTCCAGCACCTCCGGGTCGTTGGCGTCCAGCTCCAGCAGGTCCGAGGCCTTGATGCGGGCGAAATGCATCTGATTCGGGTTCATCAGGAAGCGGGTGCCGTCCTCGTTCACCGCGAGCGAGAAATGGTTCGCCACCCCTTCATGCATGTCGAGCCGCTCTGTCCAGCGGAAGGCTGCGGCGAGATCGACGCGCTCCGGCCAGTAGCCGAGATTGCTTTTCGGGGTGAGGGCGACGGGGCTGGTCATGGGAGGTCTCCCGAAGGGGTGGGCGATTGCGCCCAGCCTGCCTTTCCCGCGCGCCGTTCGCCACTGCAAAAATGCGAAAGCTGCGATTAGCGGGGGTTATGTCTTTCTCCGGAGTCACTTGAGCCGCCGCCGATGTGTGGCCGGCCGGCCCGGTGGAAGCGCGCCTGTTCGCGACGCTCCCGATCCGGCGGAATGACGCCCTTCTATTGGGCTGTGAACGCTTACGCAGCCGCGTCAGAGAGTGCCGCGAAGCGCTCGAGATGGTGGTCCGTATCGCCGAACAGGTGGTCGATCATCACCAGGCGCTTGGCGTAATGCGCGACCGGCACTTCCCAGGTCATGCCAATACCGCCATGGAGCTGGATTGCCAACTCGCCGACGATGCGGGCATGCTGGCCGATCCCGGCTTTGGCGGCGCTGATTGCCATCTCGCGCACGGCGCGCGGCTCGCCGAGGCGGGCGGCCGCGAGGACCGCCAGTGACTTCGCCTGCTCCAGCGAGATCCGCATGTCGACGGCCCGGTGCTGCAGCACCTGGAACTGGCTGAGCGCCTTACCGAACTGCTTGCGGGTCTTCAGATACTCGACAGTGGTCTCGACCGCGACTTCCATCGCGCCGACCGCTTCGCCCGCGAGCATGACGATGGCGCGGGCCATCACCTCCTCGATCGCCGCAAAGCAGGCTCCCGGCGTGCCGAGCACGGCGTCCGCGCCGACCTCGACCCCGTCGAGCGCGATCTCGGCGACATGGGTGCCGTCGATACCGGGCGTGCCGTGGACCTTTAGATTCGCGGCGTCCTTGCCGACCAGGAAGAGGCCGATGCCGTCTTCATCGTCATGCCCGCCGGAGATCCGGGCGGAGACGATCAGCTGATCCGCCGCCGCACCGTTCAACACCACGGACTTGCGGCCTGTAAGCGTCCAGCCGCCGCCTGTCTTCTCGGCCTTGCAGCGGACATGCGCCGGCTCGTAACGGCTGTCCGGCTCGCCGTGGGCGAAGGCGAGCAGTGTCTCGCCGCCAACAACGGCGTTCAGCAGGCTTTCTTTCTGTTCCGCGGAGCCGAGCAGATCGATCAGCCCGCCGCCGAGCACGACGGTGGACAGATAAGGCTCGACCACCAACCCGCGGCCCATGGCCTCGCCGAGGATCATCAGGTCGACACCGCCGCTGCCGAGACCGCCGAATTCTTCCGCGAAGGGCACGCCAAGCATGCCGAGTTCGGCGAGCTGGCCCCAGACATCGCGGGAGAAGCCCTCTTCACTCGCGGCGATCTTCTGCCGCTTCTCGAAATCGTAGGTCTCGCGTACCAGCCGCTCGACCGTGTCCTTGAGCATGCGCTGCTCTTCGCTGAGCGAAAAATCCATTTCCTGTAATCCCTTAGAGTCCGAGCCCGGCCTTGGCGATGATGTTCTTCTGGATCTCGTTCGACCCGCCATAGATGCTGAGCTTGCGCATGTTGAAATACTGCTGGGCGATCGGCGCGGCATAGTCGGGGCCGACCGGCTCGCCGTTGAAGCCCTCGTCGAGCGCTTCCGACTGGAACGGCATCGCGTAGGGGCCGATCGCGCGGCGCGCGAGATCCGTGATCTCCTGCCGGATCTCGGTGCCGCGGATTTTCAGGATCGAGCTTTCCAGCCCCGGCGCCCCGCCGGACTGCACCTCGGCGAGCACGCGCAGATTGGTCATTTCATGCGCCATCAGGTCGATCTCGACCTTGGCGATCCGGTTGCGGAACAGCGGGTCCTCGATCAGCGGGCGGCCGTTCTTCACCTGGTCGCGGGCAATCGCTTTCAGATGCAGCAGCGCCGCCTTGGAGGAGCCGACATTGGCGATTCCGGTGCGCTCGTGGGTGAGCAGGTACTTGGCGTAGGTCCAGCCCTTGTTCTCCTCACCGACGAGGTTCTCGGCCGGGACCTTCACATTGTCGAACCAGACCTCGTTCACCTCGTGCTCGCCTTCGAGCAGGATGATCGGGCGGACGGTGACGCCGGGCGTGTTCATGTCGACCAGAATGAAGGAGATGCCTTCCTGAGGCTTGGCCGCATCCGGATTGGTGCGCACCAGGCAGAAGATCATGTCGGCATGCTGGCCGAGCGTGGTCCAGGTCTTCTGGCCGTTGATGATGTAATGGTCGCCCTCGCGCACCGCGCTGGTCCGGAGCGAGGCGAGGTCGGAGCCGGAGCCCGGCTCGGAATAACCTTGGCACCACCAGTCGGTGAGGTCGAGGATGCGCGGGAGGTAATAGTCCTTCTGCGCCTGGTTGCCGAACTTCATGATGACGGGCGCGACCATGTTGACGCCGAACGGCAGGATGCGCGGCGCGCCGTAGGCGTAGCATTCCTCTTCGAAGATGTGCTTACGCACCGGATCCCAGCCCGGCCCGCCATATTCCGTCGGCCAGTTCGAGCCGAGCCAGCCCTGCTCGGAGAGTGCCTTGTGCCAGCGGAAATAGTCGTCCTTCACGAGACGCTTGCCGCCCTTGATCTTTGCCCTGATATCGTCCGGCAGTTTGGACTTCAGGAAGGTGCGCACTTCCTCGCGGAAGGCCAGTTCCTCCGGGGTGAAGTTCAGATCCATTTCATTCAGCTCCCTTACGCCACTTCGAAGAGGCCGGCGACGCCCATGCCGCCGCCGACGCACATCGTGGTCACTACATATCTCGCGCCCCGGCGCCTGCCCTCGATGAGAGCGTGCCCGACCATTCGCGAGCCGGTCATCCCGTAGGGATGGCCGATCGAGATCGAGCCGCCGTTGACATTCAGTTTCTCGTCCGGAATGCCGAGCTTGTCCCGGCAATAGAGAACCTGGGAGGCGAAGGCCTCGTTCAGCTCCCAGAGATCGATATCCTCGACCTTGAGGCCGTTCCGCTCTAGCAGGCGCGGCACGGCGAAGACCGGTCCGATCCCCATCTCGTCCGGCTCGCAGCCGGCGGTGGCGAGGCCGCGGAAAATGCCGAGCGGCTCAAGGTTGCGTTGCTCGGCGAGTTTGGCGTCCATCAGGACGCAGGCAGAGGCCCCGTCGGAAAGCTGGCTCGCGTTGCCCGCAGTGATGAAATTCCCCTCGCCGCGCACCGGATCGAGGCCGGACAGGCCTTCGAGCGTCGTGCCGGGGCGGTTGCATTCGTCCCTGGTCAGCGTGACCGTCTCGCGGGAGGTCTCTCCGGTCTCGCGGTTCTTCACCACTTTCTCGACCGTGATCGGCACGATCTCGTCGTCGAACCGTCCGGCCTCCTGGGCCGCGGCGGTGCGCTGCTGGCTCTTCAGCGCGTACGCGTCCTGCGCGTCGCGGGAAATGCCGTAGCGCGACGCGACCGTGTCCGCGGTCTCGATCATGGAATGGTAGAGGCCCGGTATGTGCTCGATCAGCCAGGGCTCCTCGAGCCGAGTCTGATTGAGATTGGCCTGGGTCAGGCTGATGGACTCGACGCCGCCCGCCGCCATGACCGGCACGCCGTCGACGATCACGCGTTGCGCCGCCATGGCGATGGCCTGCAGGCCGGAGGAGCAGAAACGGTTCACCGTGACGCCGCCTGCGGACACCGGCAGGCCCGCGCGCATCGCCGAGAGCCGGGCGATGTTCTTGCCCGTTGCCGCTTCCGGCAGGCCGCAGCCGAGGATCACATCCTCGATCTCGGCAGGCTCGACCTCGGCGCGCGTCACCGCATGCTGAAGTGCGTGCCCGGCCATGGTCGCGCCATGGGTGTCGTTGAACGCGCCGCGAAAGGATTTCGCCAGTCCCGTGCGGGCGGTCGATAGAACGACGGCCTCTTTCACCGTTTCCTCCCATTTGTTTTCCTATGTCATATCGAACAGCCGGGGAGGGCGACAAGTTTTTTCGAAATTGAATTTCGCTTTGCGAAACTGCGCTTCGATTAGAATGGGGTCGGGATCCTGATGCCGTGTTGCGGGCCGTCCTTGGGTGCGTCCTTGACGGTCTCCCGCTCTGGCAGTTCCGGCGCTTCAAAGGGGATTGCCTGATAGTCGAACTGGCTCAGCAAATGGGAGATGCAATTCAGCCGGGCCCGCTTCTTGTCGTTGGAATCGATGATGAACCAGGGCGTGTCCGGCGTGTGGGTCGCACGCAGCATTTCGTCATAGGCGATCGAGTACTCATCCCAGAGCCGATAGGATTCGAGATCCATCGGACTCAATTTCCAGTGCTTGGTCGGATCGGTCATGCGCGAGAGGAAGCGCCGCTCCTGTTCGTCCTGGTCGACATGCAGGAAGTACTTGATGAGCTTGATCCCCGTCTCGGAGATCTCCCGCTCGAAGAAGGTGGTCGAGCGGAGAAATCGCCGAACCTGTTCCATCTCCGTGAAGCCCATCACCCGCTCGACCCCGGCGCGGTTGTACCAGGAGCGATCGAACAGGACGATTTCGCCGGCCGCGGGGAAATGCTGAATATAGCGCTGGGCATAGAGCTGGGTCTTTTCCCGCTCCGACGGGGCGGGCAGGGCGACGGTGCGGAAGACCCGAGGACTGACCCGCTCGGTGATGCGCTTGATCACACCGCCCTTGCCGGCGGCATCCCTGCCCTCGAAGACGACGACCGCACGCTCGCCTGTCGCCTTTACCCAGGCTTGCAGGCGGCAGAGTTCGACCTGTAGATCGTAGAGCGCCTTCTCGTAGGCCTTCCGGCCGAGCTTGCGATGCTTGCCGCCGCGTTTGTTGCCCATGGGATCTCCTCCGGCTGCGAACCGGATTAGATCACGGCTGGCAGGTTCTTGTCAGCCGCGCCCGGTCACCGGGATCAGAGCGCCGGTGACGGCACGGGCCTCGCTTCCCGCCAGCATAAGCATGGCATCGGCGATGGCGGCGGGGCTGACCCATTTGGACGTGTCGGCCTTCGGCATCGCCTTGCGGTTCTGCGGTGTATCGATGGTACCCGGCAGCACGGCATTGACCCTGATCTCGTCGGCGCGCAGTTCGGCGGCGGCCGCTTCGACCAGGCGATGCAGGGCGGCCTTGGAGGCGGCATAGGCCCCGAGCTTTGCGGGCGCGTCAAGGGCCGCGAGCGCGCCGACATGCACGATCGCGCCGCCGCCCGCAGTCCGGAGCGCGGGGATCGCGGCGCGGGTCAGGGCGAGGGCTGTGCCGCAGTTCATCGCATGGAGTTTCTCCCACTCGCCGGTGTCGCTTTCCTCGACGGGGGTCATGGCGAACCCGCCCACGGTGTTCAGCACCGCATCGAGCCTCCCAAAACGATCGACGATGCGGGAGATCGCATCCGCTGCGGTCGCCGGATCGACAAGGTCGACACCGTCGACGAGCAGCAGGGCGTCATTGCCGGGAGCATCCGGAAATGTTCGGGCGAGAGAGGATTGCGCCCGTCCTAAGGCGGCGACACGTGCTCCGGCCTTGAGCGCCTTGGTCACGCAGGCGGCGCCGAGATTGCCGGTCGCCCCGCCAACCGCGATCACCTTGTTCGTGAAATTCATTCTCTCCCCCCCATGAGTTTTCTTTTCTAGGGCGTACCTTTCGGCCTCTCGAAGCGCTGAAGTCCGGCCCAGAGTTTTTCCGCGAGCCAGAGCCCGGCGGCGACATAGGCTGGAATGGCGACGATCCTGAGATCGTGCAGCCAACTGACGGGGATCACACGCTCGATCCCTGGCCAGAGGCTTTGGATGACATCGAGATCCTTCAACCAGCGCCCCCGGAGGAGGGCTGCGGACTCGTCGAAGAAATCGTAGAGCAGCCAGCCGGCCCCTGCGGCGTAGAGCAGGCCGAAGAGCGCCCAGAGAATGCCGGAAATGCGCATCAGATAAACTCCACGCGGTCGGTGGAGGTGCGCAGGATGAGCAGGTCGCCGCGCCGGTAGAGCTCGCCCTCGACGGAAACGTAGGGCGCGACATAGTCGAGGATCTCCGCGTCGAAAGCCGCGCCCGCTTCGTTCGCCAACAGAAAGAGTGTCGGCGGCGCGTCCTCGTGATAGACCGCGAGCATCGGCGGGATGCCGCCCATGATGCAGAGATTGGCGCAGGCCCGGTGCACCTTGCCTTCGCCCGGGCGCATGGCGCCGAGATAACACTTCGTGTCCACGATCTCGCCGCGCAGGATGACCTTTCCGAGCGGTACTTCGGGATGCGGGGTGAAATCGGAGAGCGGAGCAGGGTCTTTCGCCGGCCGGATCTTCGCCGCACCGCCGACCTGCAGGATACGGGTTCCCTCGCGGGTCACGAAGACACCGCCGACATCGACGATCTGACCGTCATGCTTCGCCGCGCGACCCTGTGCGCCGCGCTTGCCCGGATTGGTCAACAGGATCGTGCGGCCCTCCGGAAAACCCTCGCTCGGCGGCAGGCGGAGCATCGGGTAGGGCACGGTCTCGAGAATGCCGAGATGCTCCTTGTAGCCGCCCTGGAACCGGCCGTCGCCGTAGTCCCTCTGGCCGCCGACCATGGCAAGGCCGCCGCCGATCCCGAGGCCGATCAGCAGGACCGAAACGAGCGCGAGGAAGGCGGCCAGTTTCGGCGGTGTCTTCAGGTAGCCGACGAAGAAGTCGCGCTTCGAACTGTCGCTCATGCTCCGGTCTCCAGGACGATCGGGGGCACCGGGGTGCCCGGCGGCAGGGCGTTGGCGTCGATCAGCAACCGGTCGCCCTCGCGGCGGAGCCGGTAGGTCGCGACTTTTTCGGTGAAAGGCGCCGGGGAGCAGCCGTCTTCGGGCCGGTATTGATAGCCATGCCAGGGACAGGTGACGCAGCCGTCGATGATCCTGCCTTCCGCGAGCGGCCCGTTCTGGTGTGCGCAGGCATTGGAGAGCGCGGACACCTTGCCGTCATAGCGGAAGAGGGCCGCCTTTTCCCCGGTCGGAAGGAACACGGTGACGCCTCCCTCATCGGGCAACTCGTGGATATTGGCCGCATGGACCCAGTGCCCGTCGTCCGAGGCAACTGTCTCCGTTTCCGCCGGCCCGTTTTCTTTCAGCGCCGCTGCGAGATGAAGGCCGCAGACGAGCAGCACGCTTGCCGCTGTCAGACCGAGCAGCCAGGGGGAATGTTCCGCCTGCAGGAGGCCGAGACAGACATGTGCGATCACGGCGGCATAGGCCGCGTAGACCGACATGTGGATCGCCTTCCAGAGCGGCGCGCCCAGGAAATTGAGCCAGAAATCGTGACTGGTCGCGGCCAGTGTGAACAGCACCGCCAGCGCGAACATGCCGAGATATTCGAAGGGAAAGGCGTGCCAGGAGGCGATATTGCTGCTGGCGACGAAGAGTGCCACGTAGCGGTCGGTCGGGCTGAAGGCCTGGTACCAGCCAAGCACGGTCAGCGCGTGGGCGAGGGCGACGAAGAAAATCGCCACGC
Source organism: Nisaea acidiphila (assembly GCF_024662015.1). Taxonomy (NCBI): domain Bacteria; kingdom Pseudomonadati; phylum Pseudomonadota; class Alphaproteobacteria; order Rhodospirillales; family Thalassobaculaceae; genus Nisaea; species Nisaea acidiphila. Next base: position 3,054,529 of record NZ_CP102480.1, read on the forward strand.
CGAAGTGGCGCCGATTGTAGAGCAAGGGAAGGAAGCGACGGTCCAGCCGGGCGAGCGGGCCGATGGCGAGCACGATGGTCAGCAGTATGAAGGCGCAGGTGCCGAAGGCCCTCATGCGGAGCTGCGGTCCGCTGATCCGCGGGCTCTCGAGCCAGCCGGGCGCGTAGCGCAGAAAGACGATGACGAAGGCGGAGATCCCGAGCGCCAGAACGAGATCGTAGATCAGCTTGTTCCGGGTCCAGGTGACGGGCCGGTATTGTACGCTCATTGCGCCGCTCCCTCTGCCGGACGGGTGAGATAGTCCGCGACAGGCTCGACGGGGCGCTCCTGCCGGCCCAGGACGGTCAGCAGGAGCAGAAGCGGAAGTGCCAGCGACAGGATCACCCAGAGCCGGAGGTGCCAGGTTTGATGACGGCGTTTCATCGGTCGTCCCCCGAGCGCGCGACGACGGCCCAGCGCCAGATCACCACCGGCCAGAACACGATCGTCGCCGGCAACAGGAGCAGGCGGAAGAGATAGCTCCCGCGGCTGCCGGGATCGAAACGGTCGATGCCGATCGTGAGGAAGAATGCGGCGACGGCCATGCCTGCATAGGCCCAATAGGCCGCGGCTTCCAGCAGTGCCGAGATCGCTCCCGTGCCCGGTGCCTCGATCATTCCGTCATCCTCCCCTCGACGCCCCACGCAGAACGGCGGTCAGGCGTAATGGTGCCGGATCCCGGCCACCGCGTCGTCAATTTCGTGTCCGAGCCGCGCCATCCGGTCGGCGATCTCGTCGGTGGCGCGAAGCTGTTCGTCCGCGGCCGAGCCGTTCTGCTCGATCGACTGGACCATGGTCGAAACCCGCCCGGTGATGTCCTGGAAACCCGACTGGATCATGGTCAGCGTGTCGCTCAGCCTGGTGGTCATCTCCGCGATGCTGTCGGCGGCCTCCCGGCTGTCAGACGCGAGCAGCTTGACCTCGCGCGCAACCACCGCGAAGCCGAGTCCGGCCTCGCCCGCGCGCGCCGCCTCGATCGTCGCGTTCAGGGCGAGCATGTTGGTTTGCCCGGCGATCGACTTGATCCCTTCGAGAAGTTTCAGGATGCCGCCGATCGCACTGGAGAGTTCGGTCAGTTTGCTCACCGCGGTATCGACCGTGCCGGAAATGTCGGTCGCATATTGCAGGTTGCGGCCGACATTTTCCCGGATCGTCGCCATGCTTGAAGAGAGCTTTTCGGAGGCACCCGCGACGTCGCCGATGATGTTGCCGACATTCTGTCCCATCAGCCCGGTCAATTCCTCGATGGTGGACTGGCTCTTCTCGGTTTGCGCCTCGCTATAGGCCGATGAGGCGATGGTCGCCTCCGCATTCATCAGCGTGGTCACCAGGAGGCTGGCTTCAGTCGCTTCCGGCCGGCCTTCCCCCGCAGCGAGGATGCGGGCGGACAGTTCGCGTCCGAGGCAGGCGAAGAACTGTCCGTAGACGGCCGGGTTCATCTCGCTCTCGAGGTCTCCCTTGGCGAAACCGCGGACGCGCTCCACGTGCGCGGCATCGATCCCGGTACGGAAAACATCGGCCCAGCGCTGGTGCTGGCCGCGGACCCATTCCTGCTCCGGTTGCCCCCAGAGAAATCCCTTGAGGCCCGGATAGGAGCTGCAGAACCGGTAGGTGGCCGTGAGCGCCTCTTCGATTTCAGGGCCGGCGAACCGGTCCCACACATCCGGAAGGGCCCGCGCGCGCGCCGGATCGAAGCCACAACCGGCGATCAATTCCGCTACATCCATTCAGCCGCGTCCTTTCCTCAGCGGTTCGCGTCAACCTCCGGGCAAATGGGACTTCTGTCGAAAGATCAATGAACCGATCAAGGATTTGTGAAAGCTTGTCAGCTGCTGGTCGGAGCCGTCGGCAATGTGCGGGGACCCCTCGCACAACCGCTCGCCGGACATTTTTTATTGGCGATCCTTGCTCAGTTTGGTGAGACTGCCCATTAGACCTCCGGACAGAGGCGCCGATGCTTCGGACTCTGTATGGGCAATGGCTGATTCCGCTCCCTATGCGCCGAGAGGCTGCCTTGGAAGAATCCACGAAGAGCATGGTCGAAGAGGCCTATTTCGAGACCGTGGAAGAATCCTTCGAGCGTGGCTTGACGCCTCTCAAGGCGCATATGGAAGGTGTGGTTGCGGCCGCGATGCTGCTTTCGGCGGTTGAAGGGGTCGAGGACGAGGCTGCGCGCAAGATGGTCATGGAGCTCGGACTGCGTCCGCAGCAGGAAGAGTGACTAGGAGCCGCTGCTCGGCGCATATCTGAGAAAATGAGCTTTGCAGGTGCCGCAGTCGCTGCTGCCGAAACCGGCTACCGGCGGCGAGAAAGCCCCATCGGCCGTAAGCCTTCCGATGAGGTCGCATTCCGTCATTTCGGAAAAGTCGAAACCTGCCCGCTGATCGGCTCTCGCGGTGACCTGATCGATGTGCCAGCGCTGCTTTCCATCGCCGCGCAAGTGACGTCCGAGGCGGGCGCTGATCCCACCGGGGCCGCGTGCGCTGCCGGCATAGACATAGAAGCCTGCCGGCAGATCGGCGGGACGGTCGCGCACGGTCGCCGCCAGCGGCGCCGGCAGATGGAGGAGCAGCAGATAGCTGCCGGGATCAGACCGGAGAGATTCCGGCGACTGGTGCAGGTCGCCGCATTCCGGAACCAGCGCACGGATGGCCTCGGCGAGGCCATCGAGCGCCGTTCCGGACATGGCGGGCTTACCCGGCGGCCTTCACTTCGAGGCGGCGGCCGTGCAGCACCGGTTCGGTATAGCCGCTCGGCTGCTCGCGTCCCTTGAAGACAAGGTCGCAGGCTGCCTTGAAGGCGATGCTCTTGTCATAATCGGGCGCCATCGGCTTGTAGGCCGGATCGCCGGCGTTCTGACCGTCCACCACTTTGGCCATCCGCTTCATCGTCTCCTCGACCTGTGCCGCATCGCAGACGCCGTGATGTAGCCAGTTCGCGATGTGCTGGCTGGAGATCCGCAGGGTCGCGCGGTCTTCCATCAGGCCGACATTGTTGATGTCCGGCACCTTGGAACAACCGACCCCTTGGTCTACCCAGCGCACCACGTAGCCGAGGATGCCCTGGGCATTGTTGTCGAGTTCCTGCTGGATCGTCGCGGCGTCCCAGTTCGGCCGCTCGGCGACCGGGATCGAGAGGATGTCGTTGAGGTTCGCGCGGCCGCGGGACTTCAACTCGTCCTGGCGCTTCTTCACGTTGAGCTCGTGATAGTGGGTCGCGTGCAGGACCGCGGCCGTCGGCGACGGCACCCAGGCGGTGTTGGCGCCGGCTTCCGGGTGCCCCTTCTTCTGCTTCAGCATTTCGGCCATCAGGTCCGGCATCGCCCACATGCCCTTGCCGATCTGGGCGTGGCCCTGCAGGCCGCATTCCAGACCGATATCGACGTTCCAGTCCTCGTAGGCCTTGATCCAGGCGGACGCCTTCATGTCGCCCTTGCGGATCATCGGACCCGCTTCCATCGAGGTATGGATCTCGTCGCCGGTGCGGTCGAGGAAGCCGGTATTGATGAAGACCACCCGGTCCTTGGCGGCGCGGATGCATTCCTTGAGGTTCACCGTGGTGCGACGCTCCTCGTCCATGATGCCCATCTTGAGCGTGTTCGGCGCGAGGTCGAGCAGCTTCTCGGTCTCGGAGAAAAGCGCCTCGATGAAGGCGACTTCCTCGGGGCCGTGCATCTTCGGGTTCACGGTGTATACGGAGCCGGCGCGGCTGTTGCCGCCCTTGTTGGCGCCGCGGATGTCATGCAGGGCGATGGCGGCATTGAAGACGCCGTCCATGATGCATTCGGGGATTTCCTTGCCGCCGTCATAGAGGATGGCCGGGTTGGTCATCAGCAGGCCGACATTGCGGACCAGCATCAGGCTCCGGCCATGCAGCCGCACCTCACCCTTGCCGTCCGGCGCGGTGTAGGTGCGGTCCGGGTTCAGCTTGCGGACGACTTCCTTGCCGCCTTTCATGAAGGCGTCGGAGAGATCGCCCTTCACCAGGCCGAGCCAGTTCCGGTAGGCGAGCACCTTGTCCTCGGCATCGACGGCCGCGACCGAGTCCTCGCAATCCATGATCGTCGTCAGCGCCGCCTCGACGATGACGTCCGCGACACCGGCCGCGTCGTCCTTGCCGATCGGGTGGTCCTTGTTGATGACGATCTCGAGATGCAGATCGTTGTTCCTCAGTAGAATTCCGCTCGGGGCGCTTGCATCGCCTTTGTAACCGGCGAACTGCTCCGGGGTTTTCAGGCCGGTGGTCGAACCGTCCTTCAGAGCGACGGAAAGCGTGCCTTCAGCGATGTTGTAACCCGCTGCATCTGCATGGCTGCCGATGGCGAGCGGCGCGGATTTGTCGAGGAAGTCGCGCGCCCAGGCGATGACTTTCGCGCCGCGCTTCGGATTGTAGGCACCACCTGCTTCGGCGCCGCCCTCGTCGGAGATCGCGTCAGTTCCGTAGAGCGCATCGTAGAGGCTGCCCCAGCGGGCGTTTGCCGCGTTCAGGGCATAGCGGGCATTCATGACCGGAACGACGAGTTGCGGTCCGGCGACCGTGGCGATCTCGGAATCGACATGTCCGGTGCCGACAGAGAAGGCCGGGCCCTCTTCCACAAGGTAACCGATCTCCGTCAGGAAAGCCTTGTAGGCCTCGAGATCGAATCCGGCGCCGCGGTTGGCTTTGTGCCAGGCATCGATCTTTTCCTGCAGTTCATCGCGTTTGGCGACCAGGGCGCGGTTCTTCGGGGCGAAGGTGCCGACGATGGCGTCCAGTCCGTTCCAGAAGGCGGCGGCATCGACGCCGGTGCCCGGCAGGGCTTCTTTGTTGATGAACTCGTAGAGTCCGGTATCGATCTGCAGGCTGCCGATCTCGGTACGGCTGGTCATTGGGGAAGCCCTTTCCGCATGGGGTCACGATCATGAAAATCGGGCGCATCCTCTTGATCGCGGCAGGGCTGCGCAAGCTGAGGTTCCGCAATGCGGAAACGGAAACCATTTTTTTGTGCGGGCGCTCAGTGGGGGAGGTTTTCCAACACCTGTTCAACGAAGTCGCGGAGGTTTCCGCCGCCGAAAAGGAAGCCGCGCAATCCGGCGGCCTCTGCGGCCTGAAGATCGGATATCTGGTCGCCGATGAGGAAAGAGCGCGGAAGGTCTATGTCCCAGGATGAGAGCAAGTCGAGAATCATCCCGGGGGCGGGTTTGCGCCAGTCCGCGAGATGGCTGAAGCGGCCGTCGTCGAAATCGGGATGAAACGGGCTGTAGCGCGCATCGTCGATTGCTCCGCCGACTGCGCGCAAGGTCTCGTCCATCCAGCGGTGGAGGGCCTCGACCTCGCTGCTTTCGTAATAGCCGCGCGCGATGCCCGACTGGTTGGTCACGATAAAGACGAGAAAGCCCCGCTCTTTCAGGAGAGCCACGGCATCACTTGCGCCTTCGACCCATTCGATCTGTTCGGGCTTGTGCGCATAGCCGGTATCGCGGTTGAGGACCCCGTCGCGGTCGAGAAAGGCTGCCGGTCTTTTGGTCATTCGATTTTCATTCTGCCGATCTTTTGGCCATCAGTTCCGGGGACGCATCCGTTCGCATCGGAAGCTTGGCTGAAGTGAGTTTGTTCACACCCCGCCGCCGTGCAGCGCATTTGGGTCAAATCCCTTGGTTTCTTTACGTTATCTTCATTCCCATATCGCACAGTATGCATGGCGATGCACCGGCTGTTTCTTGGCCTGTCAATTGCATCGCATCTTATTATCTTGAACCCGGGACGGGTTCTCGCCAGTGACGCGAGATACCGGTCCCCCCGATCTGATGGAGTAGGCCAGAATGGTCCGCTTTGTGGAAATGGTCCGTAAATCGGTGCACGCTCTGTTTCATCCGTACCGCCCGGAGAAACGTTACATGCGCGGCAGTTCGGCCAGGCACGGTGTCTGAGCCGCGCTGACGAGCGAAGCTGCCCGAGGTAGAGCACCCGATCCGCGGCTGCCGGTCTTCCAACCGGTCTGCGGGTCTGTATAGTGATGCGAGCGGGCCGGGTTGGTCTCACTGCCAGGACACCGATGGAACAGGAACGCGCAAAGTCGCCCCGACAGCAGGACTACGGATACGACCTCGACAGGGTCTATGCATCTCTGGTCGGTATCAGAACCGGCATCGCGGACGATGCCTTCACCGCAGACATCTTGGGAACGGAGCGGAGCGGAAACGGCGTCGTGATTCGCGACGACGGTCTGGTTCTCACGATCGGTTATCTCGTCACCGAAGCAGAACAGGTCTGGATCACCGACAATTTCGGCCGGGCGGTGGCGGGCCACGTCCTCGGTTACGATCAGGAAACCGGCTTCGGGCTGGTACAGGCTCTTGGCCATCTCGACCTGCCGGCGCTTCCGCTCGGCGATTCGGACATTCTCGAGGAAGGCGATCCGGTGATTCTCGCCGGTGTCGGTGGGGCCAAAGGCGCCATTGCCGCCGAAGTGATGACCATTCGCGAGTTCGCGGGTTATTGGGAATATCTTCTCGACAAGGCGATCTTTACCGCTCCGGCCCATCCGAACTGGGGCGGGTGCGGGCTGATCGGACCGGATGGCAGTCTGCTCGGAATCGGATCCTTGATGGTGCAACAGACGACGGACCAAGGAGCCATCGACGGCAACATGGTGGTGCCGATCAATCTGCTGAAGCCGATCCTTGAGCAGCTGACGACCTTCGGCCGGGTCGAAAAACCGCCACGCCCGTGGCTTGGCCTGTTCGGGACGGAAATCCAGGATCAGGTCGTTGTGGCCGCGCTTAGCGAGAACGGTCCGGCAGACGAAGCGGACATCCAGGTTGGCGACATCGTGGTCGCGGTCGACGATGCACGGGTCAAGTCGCTTGCCGAGTTCTTTCGCCATGTCTGGGCGCTGGGTGAAGCCGGCGTGACGGTTCCGCTCTCGCTTGCCCGGGACGGCGAGATCCTGAGCGCCAATGTGCGCTCGATTTCGCGCGACACGCTCCTGAAATCGCCGGCGCTGCACTAGAGACTTGGCGGTCTCCCGAAATCGGGAGCCCCACTTTCTTTGGTGCAATGCAGCAAAGAGGGTGTCACACTCATCCCCAATGGTGTGGAGATAGCGGCCTGCTTTCGAGATCTGGCTGCGTCCTCCGGAGAACGGAGCCGAAGCAATGCTGTATCATATGTATGAAGCCACCCGCATGGCGATCATGCCTTGGCGTCTCGGCGCACAGGCCGTACGAAATTCGGTCATGGCGCCCTGGAGCCCCCTTTCCTACACGCCGTTCGGCCGCCAGATCGGCTCGGCCGCGGAGCTTTTCGAGCGTGTAACCCGGCGCTACGGAAAGCCGGACTGGGGTCTGGAGAAGACGGTGATCAACGGCAAGGAGGTCGCGGTCGAGGAAGAGATCGTCATCCACCGCGCCTACTGCAATCTTGTGAACTTCAAGCGCGATACCAAGCGCAAGGATCCGAAGCTGCTGGTGGTGGCGCCGCTTTCAGGGCACTACGCGACTTTGTTGCGGGGTACTGTGGAAGCGATGCTGCCGGACCACGATGTCTATGTGACCGACTGGAACGACTGCCGCTACGTGCCGATCACGTCCGACAGATTCAACCTGAACGACTACATAGACTACATCATCGACTTCCTGCATTTCCTCGGACCGAACACACATGTGATCGCTGTCTGTCAGCCGAGCGTGCCGGTGTTGGCTGCGGTCTCGGTGATGTCCGGCTGGGGCGATATCTGCGTGCCGGCCTCGATGACCCTCATGGGCGGTCCGATCGACACGCGGCGCAACCCGACCGCGGTCAACAAGCTGGCCAAGGAACATGCCATCGAATGGTTCGAACGCCATGTCGTGACCATCGTGCCGCCGCCCTATCCGGGTATGGGCCGCCGCGTCTATCCGGGCTTCATCCAGCTCACCAATTTCATTTCGATGAATCTTGACCGGCACATGATCTCGCTGAACGAGCTGTTCGATCACCTGGTGCAGGGCGATGACGAAGAGGCGGACAAGCGCAAGGCCTTCTATGAAGAGTATCTCGCGGTCATGGACCTGCCGGCGGAGTTTTATCTGCAGACGGTCGAAACCGTGTTCCAGAAACATTCACTCCCCAAGGGGGAGATGATCGCGCGCTGGCATCCGGTGAGACCGGAGGCCATCACAAAGACTGCGATCTGCTGCGTCGAGGGCGAACTTGACGATATTTCCGGTGTCGGGCAGACGCAGGCGGCTCTTGATCTGGCGACCAATCTGCCTGATTCCATGAAGCACTATCACCTGCAGAAGAATGTCGGCCATTACGGCATCTTCAACGGCGGACGGTGGCGCCGCGAGATCGCGCCGATGGTGAAGGAGTTCATCCGCGCGCACGATCACGAGCTTGGCGGCAAAGCGCCGAAGGTGCATGCGATCGCGAGCTAGAACCGCGCTATCGCCAATTCGGACAGAGTGACCGCGGCCGCCGGGCTTGCGCTTTCGGCGGCCCGGCGCCATCATCGCCGTTCCTTTCCCGACCTCCCCGATTTCAGAGGACAATGATGAACGGCGCTGAGAGCCTGGTGCGAACCCTTGTCGCGTCCGGAGTGGACGTGTGTTTCTCCAACCCTGGTACGTCGGAAATGCATTTCGTCGCCGCGCTCGACCGGGTCGAAGGCATGCGCTGCGTGCTCGGCCTGTTCGAGGGGGTGGTTACCGGCATGGCGGACGGTTATGCGCGGATGGCGGAGAAACCGGCCTCGACCCTGCTGCATCTCGGTCCGGGGCTCGGCAACGGCCTCGCCAACTTGCACAACGCGAAAAAGGCCTTCACGCCGGTCGTTAATATCGTCGGAGAGCATGCGACCTATCATGTCGAGCACAATGCGCCTCTGACCGCCGATATCGAAGGCATCGCGCGCCCGGTCTCCGGCTGGGTGAAGACCTCCATGTCGGCGAAGGACGTGGCGAAGGACGGGGCGGAGGCGGTTGCCGCCTCCATGGGCGTACCCGGCCAGATCGCGACGCTGATCCTGCCCGCGAACACGGCCTGGGAAGAGTCCGACGGCCCGGCCGCGCCGGTACAGCCGGTGGATCGCCCGAAAGCACCGGCGGAGGCGATCCGCGCCGCAGCGGCAGCGCTCGTTTCCGGCGAAGAATGCATGATCCATATGTCCGACACCGCTCTGATGGGCGAGGCGCTGGAGATGGCCGGCCGTATCGCCGCCAAGACCGGCTGCCGGCTGTCTTGCAAGACCAGTAACCGGCGCTGGGAGCGCGGTGCGGGCCGGGTGCCGGTAGAGCGTGTCCAGTATCCGGTGGATATCGCCCTGAAGCAGCTTTCCTCGGTCAAGCACCTTGTCCTGCTCGGCGCGCCGGTGCCGGTTGCCTTCTTCGCTTATCCGAACAAGCCGAGCGTGCTGATTCCCGAGAGCTGCAATGTCGTCGAGGTGGCGCCGGAGGGCTACGACCTGCTGGCGGCGCTGCGCGACATCGCGGAAGAGCTCGGCGCGACCGATATCGAGCCGATCCGGCAGGAAGCGTCAAAGCCGGATCTTATGTCCGGCGAACTGACACCGGAGAGCATTGCCTCGGCCATCGGGCATTTCATGCCGAAGGACGCGATCATCGCGGACGAGTCGGTGACTTCCGGTCGGGGGCTGATGCCGTTCACCGCGGGTACGGAGCAGCATGACTGGCTGTCGCTCACCGGCGGTTCCATCGGCATCGGCATGCCTTACGCGACAGGCGCCGCGATCGCCTGTCCCGACCGCAAGGTGATCTGCCTCGAAGGCGACGGCAGCGGCATGTATACCCTGCAGGCGCTCTGGACCCAGGCGCGGGAAAAATGCGACGTCGTTAACGTGATCTTTGCAAACAGGACTTATGAGATCCTGAAAGGCGAGCTGATGAATGTCGGTGCGCAGAACCCGGGCCGCAAGGCCTTCGACATGCTGGAGATCGGACGTCCGGATCTCGACTGGCGGCAGCTGGCCGAGGGAATGGGGGTTCCTGCGACCCGCGCGACGACCGCGGAAGAGTTCAACCAGCAGTTCGAGCGTGCATTGAATGAACCTGGCCCGCATTTGATCGAAGCCTGGATGTAATTCTGGTACATACTTTTGCCCATGGGCCATACGCGTAAACGAGTCTCGATAGAGCGGCTTGCCGTCGAACAGCTTTCCCGCATGCTGCAGGCGGGCTCGTCCCGGGTGTACAATTGTGCCGCCTTGCATCGGAATGTTCTAACTGCGGGCGGTGCGCCGGGTCAGTTCCTGTTCAAGACCCAGGACCTGAACAGCGCGATCTTCATGAAAGAAGTCTATTCGGACGACGAACAGCGCGAAGCATCGTCCTATCCGGTCGGGACCAAGGTTTTCTTCTCCTATAACCAGAAGGCGAATCTTGAGGGCGGAAAGTCGATTTTCCTGAACGATCGCAATCTGAGGACAGCGCTACAGTTCCACGCGGGAATGTCGGCCTCCGACGAGTCAGAGGATGCGCAGGCCGATCTCAAGGTTCTTAAGATCATCGACCAGCTCCCCTCCGTCGATCCGTTCCTGTTTCGGGAGCGGATGGAGGCGGAAGGGCTCGATCCGCATCCGGGGTATTTCGAGATCACCGAGGCAGAGTACGGCCGGATCCGCGACCATGTGATGCGCCAGTTCCAGCCGATCATCGAAACCGCGTTCGAGGATGTCACGGAGGCGAACAAGGCAGTCTTTCTCAAGACGCTGGTCAACAAGCTCTGGGATGCGACCGACATGGAGGCGCTGGGCCCGGTGATGGATGCCATGGGTATCAGCGAAGACAATGCCGGCAACACCTTCTATGCCTGGAAGGGTATCATCTACTACGACTACGTGTTCTCCCGCCGGCAGGAAGCCTGGAAGGATTATGCGAACTGGCTGAACAGCGAGTCCCGGCCGCTCGACTCGATGCCACCCATGGCCCAGATGAAGCTGAACGACCTGCAGATGCAGTGGCGGAAGAACTATCAGAAGCGCTGGAAGGCGGTGCATCTGATGCTTTCGGAGTATCGGAACTCGTACGAGATGCTGTTCCGCGACCACAAGAGCCCGGAGCCGTTCATCAAGTTCCTGAAAGCCGCGCCGAAGCGCTTTTACCAGCTTGGCGATTGCATGAGCCGGATCGATCACTGCATCGAGGTCTGGCGGACCTATGTCGGCGACTCCTCCATGCGATTCCTGCGTTTCGAGCCGCTTTACGAACTCGGTGGAACCAGCAACCGAATTCTCGGCGGCAGTTGAGCCGATGCCGGAGCGGTCAGGCGCGCCTGAAATCGACGCGCTCGAGCGCGCATTCGCGGAGGCTCACGAGGGCGGAAACGGATACGCTTTCGCATCGGCGCCGATTGCTGTGTCCGCACTGCTCGATCTGCTCGATAGCGGGGCCCATATCCTCGTTTCCGAAGGGCTGCAGGCCGACACCTACCGGATGATCGAGGGAATCCGCCGCCGCTCGGCGGGGCTCAGGGTCGGTTTTGTCGACATGGCGGATCTCGCGGCCGTCGAGCAGGCTCTGACGAGCGAGACCCGCCTTCTCTGGATCGAAACGCTGGCCGGCCCGCGTCTGTCCGATCCGGATCTGCGGGCAGTCGCGCGGCTTGCGCGGGAGCGCGATGTCTATACGGCCGTCGATGTATCCGCTGCGACCCATGTCCGTTCGCGTCCCCTGGAGCAGGGCGTTCACATCGTCTATTCCTCCGCGCCGGGACTGTCCTTGGGCGGCGTAGCGGGTGGCACGCGCGGCGGCCTTGTCGCGTTTGCGGCGGAACCTGGCTTCGCTGAGGACCGCTTCGCATTTTTGCAGCGCGCCTACGATGCATTGCCGGAACCGGATCAGGCTGCCGCGCTGCTCGACGCTCTGGAGCGTATCCCCGAGGAAATGGCGGCGAGAACCGCCTGCGCCGGGGAACTCGCGGAGCTTCTTGCGGGCGAGACGTTCGTCTCTGAGCTTCTCTTTCCAGAGCGGGGCGCTGCCGAGCTTTCGGTTGTTTTCGAAGGAACGGCGGGTGAGGTCGCTTCCGCGCTCGCGCGTCTCGACCTGTTCACTCAGGCTTTGTCGGCCGGGCGTCCCGGAACCTATTGGCATTACGCGCGCCGAACTTATGAGGCGGTTCCGGACGAGATTCGGCTGGCGCTCGGGATCCCGGACGGGATCGTCCGTTTCGGTGTGCCGGCGGGCGAGGCGCCGGAGCTGCTGGACGATTTCCGCCGCGCGTTCGGCTGATTTGCCGGATTTCCGCGGTCCGTGATTGAATTTTTCACCGACTGCAACTATCTTTGGAGTCGAATTCCGGATCGGTTCGGTTTTTCGGTTGGAGAATAAAATGGCTGTCGGACCAGCGACCAGCGCATCGATATCTGATCTTCGGGGCCTTGTTCAGCCCCAGGAACCCGTGCGTCCGGCGCCAGAGGAGCAGGCTGCCGCGGAACAGGATTCCGGTGTCGACACAGCCCAACTCGATACGGCGGCCAGCCAACCGGCGGCCGGTGTTCAGGAATCACCGAGTAATCGCGGCGAGAATGATAACCCCGGTGTCGCTGCGCAGGCGCGGGACGACCGGTTGCCGAATTCCGGTGACCCGAACAGGGGAACGACCCTCGATATCGCCGTGTGAGTCGTGGCGTGATCGGGTGAGTTCAGAAGCGGCCGCAAGCGGCCGCTTTTTTGTTTTGGGGCCGGCGGGGAGCTGACTGCGGGAGGGCCAAAGATGCCCGACAGGACGATCTGCGCTGTGTTTTCGCTGGCAGCGGCGCTGGCTGTTTTCCTCGCGCCCGATTTGTCTTCCGCTTCGGACGGCGGCCCCGCGGTTCGCTTCGTCGACGAGAACATCCCCAAATTCCGGGCGAAGAAGGAAATGATCGCCGAATACGGCGCGCGGTACGACGTTCTGCACAACCGGCTGATTGAGCGGAACCGCGCGGGCGAAGATCTTCCGTGTTCGACGCAGATCCTGAATGAGGTCGGATGGTGGATCAAATACTCCACCGAGCGCGAAACGGTCGAACGGCGTCTCGACGATCTGGAGCGGAGCCTCGCCCCGGACTATCGCGACCAGAGCGCCGCGAGGAAACAGTCCGCCGAAGACGGGTCCTGGGGCGGATGCTATGAGCCCTGGTTCTTCCGCGCCTGGAACAGTGTCGATCCGCTCCGGGAAGTGCTGCTCTCAGGGGAGCGGCCCGAGTATCCCCTGCATTTCCTGAAGGAAGTCGAAACCCCTGAGCTGATAGCAGCGCGGCTCCGAGGGCTGATTGTCTCGCGCCCGGCCAAGGATGGCAGGAACAACCGCAAGGAACTGAACCTCACCGTCACCGGCCTCGGTCAACTGCTCTGGCTGCCTCTGTTCGAGGATGTCGTCTCCGAAATCGTGCCGCGCGCGGCGCTCGGCGCGGCCTTGATCGAGGTGATGGACGAGGAATGGCAGGACCCCGAGACGGGCTACTGGGGCGCCTGGTACGAGGCGGACGATGGCCGGATCGTCAAGACGGAGGATCTCAGCATCACCTTTCACATCGTCAGCTACCGCTCGGGCGACGTGCCGCGGCGTGAGAAGCTGATCGAGACGCTGTTCCTCACGCGGGAGCGGCCCTATCCATACGGCTGGCAGGATCGGGGCACACAGAACACCCACCATACCTACGACGTCGTCCGGATCATCGAGCTGGTCTGGCCAGATCTGGATGCCTATCAGCGGGCGCGCGCCAGGGCCGAGATTGTCATCATCCTCTCCCGCGCCCTGCGCATTGCGCTCCAGCAGGACGGCAGCTTCGACCCAGCGCCCTATAACAGCGTGGCGGAGGCCTACTATTTCGGTGTCTCCCTGCTGGATGCTGCGGGCTATCTCGATCCCGAGAAACGCTTCTGGGCGGAGAAGTGGAAATTCGAGGCCCGGACGCGCACGCGGGCCAGGATCATCGCGCGGCTCGAAGAACTCGATAGCGACGCGCCGATGGCGAAGGCCGCCCTCCGCAAACTGTACAAATCTCCCGAACAGGCCTTTTAGCGCGAGGTGCCGGATGCAAGCATCCGCTCCATCCGGGCCAGACGTCCCTCCATCTCCGCAATTCCGCGGGCGTTGATTTCGGTATCGACCGCGAGGCTGGAGAGGGCCATCACCGTGGCCATGAAACCGGCTTCCAGTTCCTCCAGCGGCGTCGTTTCAGCGGGAGCCGCGGCATGAGTCCGGGCAGCGGAGCCCGCATAGAACCCGATCGTTCCGGCAACGATGGCAGTTGCGACAAGAGCGCTGATCGATCTCATATGTTTTTCTCCCAGGCTATTCGCCTTTGCAGTCACCGGTCGCGTAGGTGTTCTTCACCCGGCAACTGGTGCTCAGATTGACGACGAAATTGCCGGAGCAGCTCTGACGCGTGATCCAGGCGGTATATCCGTCGACGCGCGGAGAATCGCCGCCGGCCCGCTCGGCGCTGACCGTAACGGATTTGACGTCGCTCTGCGGGATTTTGGCACTTTCCAATGCCTCGGCTATCTGCGTTTCGCATTGTGCCAAGGCCGTCTCCGCGGAAAGCGCGACCAGAAGGGCTGCCGCGGCGAATGCGCCAGACCTCCAAAATTTTTGCTTCATCGTCATATACCGGTCTCTTGAAGTGGCTGCTACCAATCAGTTAGCTCCGCCGGGCCCACGATCCAGTGTTGCGTGCAATTTCGGGGCGCTACTTCGGGCATGGGTGCCGTGTTAGAATTGCGCCTCTCTCGATCCTGTTTGAGCAGGAAATTGGAGGCCCATCATGAAGTCCTTCACCTGGGGCGCGATGGCAGCGCTGTTGGTTGCGACGGGCGTGCAGAACGAGTCTCGGGCACTTGAGATCGTCAATCCGCCCATTCTGGAGCCGCTGGTTGCCAACGGGACGCTGCCGCCGGCCTCGGAGCGCGTTCCGGAGCATCCCAGGGTAATGGATTTCTCCGCGCCCGGTCTTCGCATCGGCCGGCATGGTGGCCGGATCGAGTCCCTGATCCGGAAGGAGAAAGACGTCAAACTGCTGACCGTCTATGGCTATGCGCGTCTGGTCGGCTTCGACAGTGAATTCCGTCTCGTCGCGGATATCCTTGAGAGCTATGAGGTCGAGGACGGACGCGTCTTCACCTTTCGCCTGCGCAAGGGACATCGCTGGTCGGACGGGCAACCGTTCACCGCCGAGGACTTCCGGTTCTGGTGGGAGGATGTGGCGACGAACGAAAAACTCCGTCCGGCGGGCCCTCCCAGTACCATGCTTGTCGACGGCAAGCCGCCGCGTTTCTCTGTGCTCGACGCGGAGACCGTCCGTTATGAATGGGACGCGCCGAATCCCGATTTCCTGGCGCGCCTGGCGGGCGCATCGCCGCTCTATATCTACGCGCCCGCGCATTACCTGAAACAGTTCCATGAAGCCTACGCCGACCCGGATGTGCTGCCGCGGAAAGTGGAAGCGGCGGGATATCGCACCTGGGCGGAGTTGTTCGATGCCGTCGACAATCTCTATTTCGCCAACGATCCGGACCTGCCGTCGCTGCAGCCCTGGGTGAACGGGACGCGCCCGCCGAATACCCGGTTCGTGGCCCGGCGAAACCCGTATTACCATCGGGTTGACCCTGAGGGCCGCCAGCTGCCTTATGCGGACGAGCTGATCCTGACCGTCACGGCGGGCGGGCTGATTCCGGTCAAGACGGGTGCGGGCGAGAGCAACCTCCAGTCGCGTGGTCTTTCGTTGAAGGATTACGTGTTCCTTCGCGAGGCAGAGGAGCGCAGCGGTTACCGCACCTATCTCTGGACCTCGGCGCTCGGCTCGGAAGTCGCGCTCTTCTTCAACTTCAATGTGTCGGATCCGGTCTGGGCCAATGTGATCCGCGACGTGCGTTTCCGGCGGGCGATGAGCCTCGCGGTGAACCGGCATGAGATCAATCAGGTGCTCTATTTCGGGCTCGCCAAGGAGGGCGCGGACACGGTTTCCGCCGACAGTCCACTCTACCGGCCGGAGCTGGCATCGGCCTGGTCCGGTTTCGATCCCGGACAGGCGGAGCAATTGCTCGACGCCGCCGGGCTCACCCGGGGCGCGGACGGTCTCCGGCGCCTGCCGGACGGTCGCCCGCTGACGGTGATCGCCGAGACGGCGGGGGAACAGGGTGCGCAGGTCGATACCCTGCTGCTGGTCAAGGACAGCTGGGAGCGCATCGGGGTCAAGCTCATCATCAAGCCGATGCAGCGCGAGCTTCTGCGCAAGCGGATAGCGTCCGGAGAGTCCGTTCTGGCGGTCTGGACCGGGCTGCCGAACGCCGTCGCGACACGGGAGACCAGCCCGAAGGACCTGGTGCCCTACAGCCAGTACGATTTCCAGTGGCCGTCATGGGGCGCCTATTACGAATCCGGCGGCCATATGGGCACAGAGCCGGATCTGCCCGAGGTGCGCCGGCTCGCCGAGCTCTACAAGCTGTGGCGCGCCGCCGGCAGCGATGCGGCCCGGCGCGCGGCCTGGGACGAGATCCTCTCGATCCGTGCGGATCAGGTCTATTCGATCGGCACCGTATCCGCCTCGGGGCAGCCCGTCGTGGTCGGCGACGGACTGGTCAACGTTCCGAAGCAAGCCGTCTACAACTGGCATCCCGGCGCCTTCTTCGGAGTTTATGCGCCGGACATCTTCTGGTTCGACAGATAGACCCTGACCGGCTCACACGGTCTGCCCGAGCGGGTGTTGATGGTAGCGCTTCAGCGTGACCGCGACGGCGGAGGCCGCGGCGACCTTTAGTGCGTCGCCCGGAATGAAGGGCAACGAGCCAAAGAGCGCCTTGTCGAGCGGAATGCCGGCGACCGCGGACATCCAGGCAAGGCCGCCCGCATAGACGACGAGGATGCCGCCCGCCACGTTGATAAGGATGGCGTGCTTCAGGTCGTAGCGTGACCAGCTTTTCTCTGTCATCCAGCCGATCGCGAAGGCGGCGACTGGCCAGGAGAAGAGGAAGCCGGCGGTGACGCCTGCGAAAACCGCCGCGCCGCCGCGTCCTCCGGCAAGCAACGGCAGTCCAAGCGCCACCAGTACCAGAAAGACGACGAGTGCGAGCCCGCCACGGCGGGCGCCGAGCAATGAGCCGGCCAGCATGACGCCGAGCGTCTGCGCCGTCACCGGAACGCCGGTCAGCGGCAGGGTCAGGGCGGGGAACAGGCCGAGCACCGCGGTGATGGCGGCGAGAAGCGCGATCAGGACAAGGTCGCGTGTAGACATGAACGTGGGCTTTCCAAATCGTCCGGTTACAGGTCGATCCCGCGGGCCTCGATGGCCTCGGCGATCCGGTCTGCGCGGCGCAGGGTCTGGATCGTCACCGGGATCAGGAGGGCCAGCGGATTGCCGCCGAGCCCGCGCGCCTGCTGCGCGGCGCGCACCGACATCCATGTGTCGGCAAGGACGGGAATGAAGCGGATTGTCAGGGCAAAGACAAGACTGATCTTCGCCGGATTGAAGCCGAAGACCGCCAGCGGGCCGAGGCCTTTCTCCAGCACCGCCATCATACCGGAAACCGTCGTCGTAAGCGTCAGCAGCAGTCCCGCGGCGACGATTGTCGCGAAGCGCAATGCCAGGAGCGTACCGGTCTCGACGGATGTGAAAACGGCGTGTGCGGCGAAGAAGAGGGCCAGAACCGCGAAGAGTGGAACCGCTTGCCGCAGCACCGGTTTGAGAGGGAGTCGGGCCGCCGGGAACCCGGTCAGAACCAATGCCAGCCCGATGGCGAGATGCGACGGGTCGTCCGTCAGCAAGACGGCAATGCCGATTGCGAACAAGGTTGCGAGCTTTGCACCGGCAGGCATCCGGTGCAGCGGCGAGTTTCCAGGTTGATAGAGTGTCAGGTTCATCCGGCGAGGCTTCTATAGCGGGCGATCACGTCGGCCGGCGCGCCGTCCGCCAGCACCCGTCCGGAGTCCAGGAGAAGAACCCGCTCGAAGCCCGCGGCGATTTCAAGATCGTGGGTCACGCATATGACGGTTTCCTCCAGGCCGTCCATCGCATCCAGAATCCGGCGCCGGTTCCGGAGGTCGAGCAGGGTCGTCGGCTCGTCGAGCACCAGATAGCGCGGCGCGCGGAGCAGGATGTTGGCGAGCGCCAGCAACTGTTTCTCGCCGCCGCTGAGGTAATGCGCGGGCTGCTGACGCAGGTCTTTAAGGCCGAAGCGGGAGAGGATCCGTTCGATCGCGGCGTCTTCTCCGTCCTTGTCCAGTTTCAGCGCCTTCAGGCTGAAGCGGAGATCCTCCTCGACCAGCGGCATGACGATCTGGTCGTCCGGGTCCTGGAAGAGGAAGCCGACAAGCGCTCTTACGCCGCGCGGGGCCTTTGCCGTATCTATTCCGTCTATGAGGACGCGGCCAGAACTCGGCTTGGCGAGACCGTTCAGGAGCCGTGCGAAAGTCGATTTCCCGGAACCATTGGCCCCGATGATTGCGATACGCCGTTCGCTCAGGGAGAGAGATATATCCCTGAGAATTGTGCGTCCGGGAACTTCGACACATGCATTTTCGAAAACGATCAAGCGGCCCGTCCTTCCTGCGCGCCTTCTGCCTCAGACGGGAAGGGTACGGCAAGGCAAATCCTGATCGTGGCGGCCGGGCACTCTATCCTGCGGTTGACGAACGGACCTGTACTCGCGTCAAAGTGCAGCATTGCAACAAAAGGGATTCTCAGACGCGCCTTTCCATGCATCATGGGAAAAAATCGAACCTAAAGGGGGCGAGCCCCAAAACGCCGCCGGTACTGTCATGAAACGGACCTCCGTCACGCTCCTTGCGTTCCTGCTGATTCTGGCAGTCGGCTCGGGCATCTCTTACTGGGTTTATCAGAAGCAATATGGCGAGCTCGTTGCCGAGGGCCGATCCCAGCTTGACGTGGCGCGGGAGTCCTTCACGCGGGAACTGAACCGTCTGTTCGAACCGGGGCCTGCGGTTTACGAGGCCGTTACTGATGCACGGTTGTCCGAGCGCTCAGAAGAAGAGGCAAGGGATCTCTTTTTTGCCATCGCAACCGGACCGGTCCGGCGCACACGGCAGATCAACGGGATTTTCCTCGGCTTTCCCGACGGGCGCTTCCTCCATGTTCAGGACCTTGTCCCGTCCAGCAAGAGCGGTTTCGCCGGCGGTCTCACGCGCAGGGTAATCGACGATCCCGATTCGCGGCCCGAGGGGCGCTGGCTCCAGCCGGGCGACGGGCCGGGGCTCTGGGCTGAGAAACAGATTGAGGCCGCGCCGTACGATCCGCGCGAGCGGCCATGGTTCAAGGCGGCCGCTGTAACCAAGCATCCCGTCTGGACGAAGCCCTATGTGTTCGCTTCGAGCGGGTCGCTCGGCGTCACCTATGCGCACAGCATTTACCGGGAGGACGGAACACTTTGGGGCGTTCTCGGGGTCGATCTTTCGCTCGCATCCCTGTCGCTGACCCTTCTCGACGCCGCGAATACCCTGACGAGGTTCGACGACCTGGTTTTCGCCACCGACCTTGCGGGGCGGATGCTGGCCCATCCGGACCTGGTGCGGGCGCGCCCGTCCGAACGCGAGGATGTCGAGGCCTTCCTGTCGCGCTACCGGGCGGAAGAGTCGGTCGAGAGCATCCTGATCGACTCGGTGAAGCGGAGCGGAGCCGTACGGGTCGTCGACACGAAGGAGGGGGCATATCTCGCAACCAAATCGGTGCTCGACCCTAATCTCGCGATGCCGATCAGCATCTATCTGGCGCAGGATATGGATACCATCCTGACCGAGGCAGACCGGACATTGCTCCGCAACGTGGCCTTGCTGTTCATCGCGATCGTCGCCTTCGGCACGGTATCCTTCTATGTCGTGAAACTTGGAGTGGAGGTGGCGGCGCGGGTCAAGGCCGAGGCGGATCTGGTCGAGGCGCGCGATACGGCGGAAGCGGCCACGCGTGCGAAGTCGGCTTTTCTTGCGACGATGAGCCATGAGATCCGGACGCCGATGAACGGCGTGATGTCGATGGCTGAGCTGCTTTCTGTCAGCAAGCTCGATGCCGAGCAGAGCAGCATGGCCCGGGTCATTCGGCAGTCGGCAAGCGCGTTGCTCACGATCATCGACGACATCCTCGACTTCTCGAAGATAGAGGCGGGAAAGCTCGATGTAGAAAATGTCGAGCTTTCCTTGATGGATTGCGTCGACGGCGCGGCGGAGATCATCGCACCTCGGGCGGAGGAGAAAGGTCTCTCCCTCATCGTCGACATCCAGACAGACCTGGCCGACAAGCGGTTGGGAGACCCGACCCGGCTGCGCCAGATTTTGCTCAATCTCGGCGGCAATGCCGTGAAATTCACCGAGCGCGGCGAGGTCCGGATCCGCGTGCGGGCGCTCCCGACCCGAGGCGCCGACTGGCTGCGTTTCGAGATCTCCGATACCGGGATAGGTCTGACGGACGAGCAGCGCGGTCTGTTGTTCCAGCCATTTGTCCAAGCTGATCAGTCCACTGCTCGGAAGTTCGGCGGC
The DNA here is from genome assembly GCF_024662015.1 of Nisaea acidiphila. Lineage (NCBI taxonomy): Bacteria > Pseudomonadati > Pseudomonadota > Alphaproteobacteria > Rhodospirillales > Thalassobaculaceae > Nisaea > Nisaea acidiphila. Next base: position 3,075,013 of record NZ_CP102480.1, read on the forward strand.
ACGGGGCTTGGCCTTTCGATCTGCCGGCGGCTGTGTGAACTCATGGATGGCCGGATTGGAGTTGAAAGTCGTATCGGCGAGGGTGCGACTTTCTGGTTCGAGCTGCCGATGAAGGTGATGGAGAGCGGGGTTCCGAAGCCGGAATTTGACTTGTCGCCGGCCCGTGTCGTCGTGGTTGGCTTGGATCCGTCCGAAGCCGAAGTCGCGGCGCGGTACCTGCAGGCCGGCGGCGTGACCGATTTGGCGATGCGCGGGGAAGTAGGGCGCGATCCCGCGCCGGGAGACCTCGTGATATCCGGTACATTCGCGGCGCCCGAGGATGCCGAACGTCTTTGCAGAGCGGATGGCAAATTGGCTCTCTACGGGGGCCGCGAACAATTGGCGACTCTGCCGTCGGACATCCAGAAGCGTGTCGTTTTCCGGATTTCCATGCCGCTCACTCGGCCGAAGCTCTGGGATGCTATTGCCGTTTCGCTTGGATTGAAACGGAGCGACGAGGGAGATGGTGAACGGCGTCCGGATCTTGCCTTTGCTCCCCCCTCGGCGGAAGAAGCCCGTGCCGTCTCGGCGCTGGTGCTCGTCGCAGAGGACAATCAGACGAATCAGACCGTAATCCGAAAAATGTTGTCACGGATGGGATATGCGGTGGAAGTCACGCCGGACGGTCTGGCGGCCCTCGATGCATTGGCACGGGGAGGGCACGGACTTCTGCTGACAGATATCAACATGCCCGAAATGGACGGTTTCGAGCTTGCGCGTACGGTGCGCAGAGAGGAAGCTGACACTCGCCTGCCTATCATCGCGCTCACTGCGGACGCGATGTCGGAGACGGAGTTAGAATGCAATGCAGCCGGAATGGACGGCTGTCTTACCAAGCCGATCGATAGTCTGGCGCTCGGTTCGGTGCTCGCGGAATATCTGCCGCAAGCACAGAATCTCCGGCGGCCTGCCAACACCGCTGCTGAAACCGGGGCGAATACCGCCGAAAAGTGGGACCGGGAGATCTTCGACCCCTCGTCGATGGAAGAGGCCTTTGGCGGGCTGAATGACGAGGCAAAAGAATTCGTAAGGTCTGCCCGCGCGGTCTGGGGCACCCGGATCGAAGAGATAGCCCACGCGCTCGCGAATGAAGATCGAAAATCGGCCCGGAGCGCCGCACACTCTCTGAAAGGCGCTGCGCTTTCAGTCGGCGCGCTGAGACTTGGGCGGATCGCGGGTGACCTGCAATCGGCGCTGGATCAGGACGATGATGCGATGGCGTCCATCATGGTCGAGATCCTTCAACCGACCCTCGTCGAGTTCGACGAGACCACGGAGAAGATATTCGCAGTCCGGGGGCAGGAGGCATGAGTGGTTCGAACTATGAAATGATGCGGGTGCTGGTCTTGGAGGATGAGCTCCATATTCGCAGGATCGTCGTCCGGCTGCTCAGGGAAATTGGCTTCGACACGATCTACGAGGTGAGCGACGGCATTGACGGCATGAAGGAACTTTTGAGGGTCAATCCCGACCTGATTATCTGCGATGTGCACATGGAGCCGATGGGCGGTCTCAAATTTCTTTCGACGATCCGCAATTTGAAGAAATCCGATGTGGCGAATTTGCCGGTGATTTTTCTGACCGCCGATGCCGACATCGATACCGTGATGAAGGCCAAGGAACTGCGCGTCGACGGCTATATCGCGAAGCCGGTCTCGTTGACTCAATTGAAAACCAAGATCGACACGGTGCTGGCGGAACACAAGGCGCGTGCGGAGGGGTGACCGCTCAATCCTGCGCTTTCCGAGGTGACGGCAACAGGGGCGCGGTCCTTCCGAGAGTCTTGCTGATAAGTTCCCTGCTGCGTGCGGGTTTCGGGATCAGACCGGACTTCGCGGCATGCCAGGCCGCGAGCGTGTCTATCAGGAATGCCGGGCCGCGTTCCGGCGTGAGGCCGCCGAAGCTCCACGACCACCGTCCCGGTCCAAGGATCGATGCACGGCAGCGTTTCCGGCAATTTCCAAGGCATGCGACCGGTCGCACGACGGCCTCTGGCGCATTTGGATGTGCAACCAGAAGGTCGTGCGTCGCCGCTAGCAGTCTCTGGCCTGCGGTGACGGCTGTGCGCTTGCCGGCATGAGGATGCGTGCACTCGATGCAGATCTGGATTTCGGCCGGCGCGGCGCTCATTGCACCGGTCCCGCGAGGCCCGTCGGGACGATGGCGAGCCTACCCGACGAAGTGCGGGAAACTTCCGCGGTGACCCGGTACAGGTCCGCGAGACTGTCCGGCGTCATCACGTGTTCCGGCGTTCCCTCGGCGACGATCCGGCCGTCGCCGAGACCGATCATTCGCTCGGCGAAACGCCCTGCCAGCGTCAGGTCGTGCATGGCCGCCAGAACCACGATGTTCCGCTCGCGGCAGAGGTCGGCAACGGTATCGAGCACCAGCAGCTGATGGCGCAAGTCGAGAGCCGCGGTCGGCTCGTCCAGAAGCAAAACGTCCGGGGAGCGCACCAAAGCTTGCGCGAGATACACCATCTGACGCTGTCCGCCGCTCAAGGCAGAGATGGCGACATCCTGCTTGTCCGTCAAACCGAACAGATGAAGGACGTCGCGGGATGCTTCGATGTCGCTGCGGGCGACCCTGAGGCCGAGTTTGCCCAACCTTCCGAGCAGGGTGACTTCGAGCGCTGTCAGGGACGACGCAGCCGCCGTATCCTGAGGCATGTAGGCGATCCGCCCCGCCGGGGCCGCGTCGCCGGCGAGCGCGATCGTGCCCCCATGGCGCTGTAGTCCCGCGATGGCTCTCAACAGGCTCGACTTTCCGGTGCCGTTAGGACCGATCAGGGCTCCGGGGGAGCCGGACGGGAGATGGAAGGTCACATCCTGGAGTACGGTATTGCGCCCGTAGGCGACCGACAGATTATCGACGGTGAGCATCACCAGAAGGTCCTCCGCTGGGTGACGATGATTCCAAGCAGAAACGGTACGCCGACGACGGCGGTGACGATTCCGATCGGCACCACCGCGCCGGGGGCGATGAGTTTGGAGGCGATCGAGGCGCCGATCATGAGCGCGGCGCCGACGATGGCGGAAAGGGGCAGTAGCGCACGCTGGTCCTCGCCGACGAGCATCCGGGCGACGTGTGGGGCGACCAGCCCGATGAAACCGACGGTCCCCACGAACGAGACTGCGCCGGCGGTCAGCAGGGACACGATCGCGAAACTGCGCAGCCGTAACCGCTCCGTGTTGACGCCGAGACTGGTTGCTCTCTGGTCGCCGAGACGGAGCGCGGTCAACCGCCAGATATCCGGCAGCAGCAGGCACAATCCGGCGGCAAGAATGGCTCCGGACACCCAGACGCTCGTCCAGTCCGCCTTCAGAAGGCTGCCGAAGGTCCAGAACACGATCTCCTGAAGCACTTCCGGCGCCGCCATGTACTGAACCAGGGACTGCAGCGACTGGAACAGGAACAGTGTGGCGATGCCCGCCAGGATCATCGTTTCAGCTTTCAATCCTTTAACCCGCGCCAGCCCGAGCACCAGCATCGCGGACAGGGTCGCGGCCGCGAATGCCGCTACCGGCACCGAGAAAGCGGGCAGGACTGGCAGGGTGAACCCCGTCAGGATCGCCAAGGCGGCTCCAAAGCCCGCAGCGGCGGAAAAGCCCAGCGTGTAGGGACTCGCGAGCGGGTTGCCGAGGATCGTCTGCATCAGTGCCCCGCCGACGCCGAGCGATGCGCCGACGACGATCCCGGTAAGTGTCATCGGGAGTCTTATGTCGTGCACGATCACGCCGGCCATCGTGTCAGCCCTGCCGTCCGCGTTGACAAGGGCGGCCAGTACGTCGCCGACCGCCAGAAAAGACGGGCCGACGAGGATGTCGATCACGGTGCCGGCCGTCAGGCCGAGGAGCGCGCCGAGGGTCACCGCCACGCGGCGGAACATCAGACGGGTATATCCGTCCCGCTCCGCCATGTGCGGATGCGTTGCGATTGCCATGGAAAAATACCTTTCCTGCCAGCAAGCAAGTCATGCCGGGACGGCAGAACCCGTCCCGGCATGAGGAGAGGGCTCAGTCGGCCCGCATCATGAAGGTGCCGTTGGCTTCGATCGGGAGCCATTCCTCGTAGAACCTGCGATGGTTTTCGACCGGATCGATATCCGCGAATGCCTCGGGGTGGATCGCTTTGGCGATGAACTGGAGGAAGGCGAAATCGTAGAGGGTCCGCGCGCCGCCGTGATAGACGACATAGACGTCGCCGGTCTCGACCGCGGGCAGCTTGCTCCAGCCGGGCCGTGCCTTGAAGGGGGCGACCCGTTCCCGCGTGAGGGTTTCCGAATGGTCGAAGCCAAGCAGGATCGCCTGATCTCGTCCACGCCAATCCGATCCGGCGAAGAGCACGATTTCCGGCTTCGAGGCGAGGACATATTCCGGGTTGAGCGGGGAAGAGGTGGTGATCTTCCCGTCGGCGATGTTCGTTCCGCCAGCCATGCCGATCACGCGGCCCCACATATGACCGGCATAGCTGTTGCCGTATTTGTCCGGGCCGGAGTTCCCGAGTTCTACATAGACCTTCTTCGCGCCGCCCTTGGCCGATCCGACCCGGTCCAGCACATCCCGCACCGCATTCTCATATTGCGCGGCGAGGGCGGTCGCCCGCTCCTCAGTCGCCATGACCCGGCCGATCAGACGGGTGCTGACGAGATGTTTCTCGAGCGTCTGCGCATTGTAGTCGGCGACAACGACCGGGATGCCCGCCTTCTCAAGTTTCTGTACGGCATTGCCGAGCATGCGGTACTGCCACGCGGCGAGGATTGCGACGTCCGGCTTCGAAACCAGTGCGGCTTCGATATTGAAGGTTCCCGCATCGACTTCGCCGATATCGGTCAGTTTCTCCAGCCGCGGGTCGATCGCCGTATAGGCCTTCCACTGGGAATTGCGCCAACCTTCCCAGGCATCGCGGGAGATCGCGACCACGCGGCTATAGGCATCGGGCCCGACGATGGCGTAAAAATCCTCGAAATAGAAACCGAGAAGTACACGTTTCGCCCCGTGCGGGACCGCGACCTCGCGGCCGAGCGTGTCGGTCACTGTGATCGTTTCGGCGGCGCGGCCGGAAGCAGGAGACAAGGCGACGAGAAGAAGCGCGGCGACGGCGACAGCCGTCGCGCCCATGCGCGATAGACGGAACATAAGACAGTCCTTTCAAGAAATCCGATTGGCGTGCCTGAGGCACGGATTGGTGCAATCAGATCTCGAAAGGCGGTGCCCGGGTGACATAGGAGCCGGAGGCGGCGTTCCCGCGAACCGTCTGTTCATCGAGAGACGTGCGGAGCGTGTGACCGGTATCGTACCGCGTGCAGGACCCGTCCGACGGCGGGACCGGGAGAAGGCTCGCGCCGAAAGACTGGCACCAGTCGCAGCGCTCGGTTCCGGCGGGAGTTTCGACCGGCTGTCCGTTCTCGCCGAGTGCGACAAGGCGAAAGCCGTCCGGCGTACAGAGCGAGACGATCTGGCTCGCATTACCAGTCCCGAGTGCACGCAAGGCATCGGTGGACGGGCCGCTGAGAATTCCGGTCATCGCAAACTGCGCCGTGAGCCAGAGCATCACTGGGATCAGTGCGAGTAATCGGAGCCGGCGGCAGCTGCGCATCGGGTTCAGTCGGAAAGTGGAACGGAAACCGCGGGACTGTGTCCCGGCTGCCGGAGAAAAACAACCAATAACGCGCCCTGGTGTTTAGATCCTCGGTAAACTGCAAGGAATCGTCACGCCGACAAGAATGCGGTTCGGGCCCCTTCATGAATTTTGACTTAACGCTTGGTGAACTTTCATCCGGCAACCGGTGCCAGGGGCAAATGTCATATTTGGATCATGCACCGCCGCTACCTTCGGGCGGTGCCGGAGTCTCTCGGAAGAATGGAGGGAGCCCGCAGACCGCAGCCGCTGATCGGCTGCCCGGTCAGACAAACGAACGCTATGAAGGTGAGATATGACCAACCTGACGAATCAGACCACGGTTGCGAAGGACCATGACCTGTCCTTCGACGATTGGGACGAAGTGAATTCTCCGCGCCCGGAGCTATGCGATTTCGACCATGTCGTCGATAAGGCCATGAGCCGCCGCGGCTTCCTTGGTGCCTTGACCGTGTTCGGCGCCTCGAGCTTCTTGATGGGGACCTCCGCCCTCACACCGGCCGAAGCGGCCTCGCGCCTCTCCTTCGAGCAGGTGGCGGCGAACACGCTCGACACCGTCACTCTGCCGAAAGGCTATAATTGGAGCATCGTCGCGACCTGGGGGCAGCCACTCTGGTCCCGCGGCACGGAGTTCGACGAGGCTACGCGCGGCACCGGTGCGAGCCAGGAACTGGCCTTTGGCGACAATACTGACGGCATGGCGATGTTCGTCGATGGCGACAAGCATGTTCTCGCGATCAACAACGAATACACCAACCGCTCGATCATTTACGGCGCCCGCGAGAGCAAGCTGCCGGAAAATGCTGACGACGTCCGCAAGGGCAAGGCGGCCCACGGTGTCTCGGTCGTCGAGGTGAAGGAAGCGGGGGGCCGCTGGAACATCGTCACCGACTCGCCGCTGAACCGGCGCATCACGGCCGACACGCCGATGGAACTGACTGGACCGGCGCGCGGCCACGACCTCCTCAAGACCGCGGCCGATCCGAGCGGCACGACGTCGCTCGGCACCTGGAACAATTGCGGTAATGGCCGGACGCCCTGGGGCACTTATCTAGCCTGCGAAGAGAACTTCAACGGCTACTTCTCCTCCAGCGACGAGAACTACAAACCGAGCGCGGAACTTTCCCGCTATGGGGTGAAGACCAAGGACTGGGGCTATGCCTGGGCCACCGCCGACGAGCGGTTCGACATCTCCAAGCACCCGCACGAGCCGAACCGGGCCGGCTACATCGTCGAAATCGATCCGTTCGACCCGGCCTCGACGCCGAAGAAGCGTACTGCCATGGGCCGTTTCAAGCATGAGAATGCAGAGCTGGTGATCGCTTCCAACGGACAGGCCGTCGTCTATATGGGCGACGACGAACGCGGCGAGTTCCTCTACAAATTCGTTTCCGACGGCACCTACGCTGTTGGCGGGGACAACAGCGACCTGCTGGAAACCGGCTCGCTCTTCGTCGCCAAGTTCAATGACGATGGTACCGGCGAATGGCTTGCGCTGACCCCGGAAACGACAGGCATGTCCCGGGCCGAAATCTCGATCCATACCCGCATCGCGGCCTCCAAGGTCGGCGCCACCACGATGGACCGTCCGGAGTGGGTCTCGTCGCACCCGAAAAAGGCAGAAGTCTATTGCTGCCTGACCAACAACAAGAACCGCGGTGTGAAGCCGAACGCCGGCGGCGACGACACGTCGGTCAACGGCCCGAACCCGCGCGAGAAGAACAATTACGGTCAGATCGTGCGCTGGCAGCCGGAAGGCGGCGACCATGTCGCGAGCGGTTTCAACTGGAATTTGTTCGTACTCGCCGGCAATCCAACGGTACATTCCGACGCCTATGCGGGCTCGGCCAATGTCAATGCCGACAACATGTTCAACTCGCCGGACGGCCTTGCCTTCGACACCACCGGTCTGCTCTGGATTCAGACGGACGGCAATTACAAGAACGAAGGCGATTTCGCTGGTCAAGGCAACAACCAGATGCTGGTCGGCGATCCGGAAACCGGAGAGATCAAGCGTTTCCTTGTCGGGCCGAAAGAGTGTGAGGTGACCGGAATCACTTGGAGTCCTGATCGCCGCACCCTTTTCGTCGGCATCCAGCACCCGGGCGAGAAAAGCAATAGCCACTTCCCCGGGGGCGGCGCTTCGGTACCGCGCTCCTGCGTCATTGCTATCAAGCGCGACGATAATGGCCTGATCGGCTGACGCGTTTGATCTTTTGAAGCTGACGGCCGACTGCATCTGCGGTCGGCCGTTTTCTTTGCCTTGACCGATCTGCGTGCGCGAACCGGACGTATCTTCCGCATGTGTCAGGCAAAGGAAAGAAGATGCCGGGCAATTTGGTATTGATTCTCGGCGATCAGCTCTCGCCTTCGATTTCGTCGCTGCAACAGGCAGACAGGGCGCGCGACCGCGTGCTGATCGCGGAGGTTTCCGCCGAGGCGACCTACGTGAAGCATCACAAGAAGAAGATCGCCTTCCTGTTTTCGGCTATGCGTCACTTCGCCGAGGAATTGAGAGCGGACGGCTGGCAGCTCGACTATGTGCGGCTGGACGATGCGGAGAATACCGGGACGCTTTCAGGCGAGGTCGCCCGGTTCGCGGAGCGGCACGACGTCCGGCGCATCGTTCTGACGGAACCCGGCGAATGGCGCCTCGCGCGCGATATCGATGCATGGTCGGCGGAATTGAACCGCCCGGTCGATGTCCTGCCGGACGAAAGGTTCGTCGCGAGCCGGGAGGAATTCGCCGCCTGGGCGGACGGGCGCAAGCAGCTCCGGATGGAATATTTCTACCGCGAGATGCGGCGCAAAACCGGTTTGCTGATGGATGGAGACCGGCCCATCGGCGGCAAGTGGAACTTCGATGCGGAGAACCGCAAAGCGGCCTCGTCGGATCTGTTCATGCCGGCTCCGCTTGGCATCGAACCGGACGGGATCACCCGCGAAGTGCTGGATCTCGTCGGACGGGAATTCGCCGGCCATATCGGCGATCTCGAACCGTTTTGGTTCGCGGTGACCCGGGACGACGCGGAAGCGGCATTCGAGCTGTTCGTGCGTGAGGCGCTTCCCCGTTTTGGCGATTTTCAGGACGCGATGCTGCGCGGGGAGAAGTTCCTCTATCACTCCGTCGTCAGCCTCTACATCAATGCGGGGCTGCTCGAACCGCTCGCGGTCTGCCGCCGTGTCGAGGCGGCTTATGCAGCCGGTGACGTGCCGCTTAACGCCGCGGAAGGGTTCATCCGGCAGATCATCGGCTGGCGCGAATATGTCCGCGGCATCTACTGGCTGAAAATGCCTGATTATGCGTGCTCGAATTTCTTCGGCGCGGACCGCCCGCTCCCGGAATTCTACTGGAGCGGTGAGACGGATATGGCCTGCCTCGCGGCCGCGGTCCGACAGACGCGGGAAGAGGCCTATGCCCACCACATCCAGCGCCTGATGGTGACAGGCAACTTCGCGATGCTGGCAGGAATCGAACCGCGGCAGGTGCATGAATGGTATCTCGCCGTCTATGCGGATGCCTATGAATGGGTGGAACTGCCGAACACACTCGGCATGAGCCAGTTTGCCGATGGCGGGTTGCTCGGCTCCAAGCCCTATGCCGCCGGCGGCAATTATATCAACAAGATGTCCGACTATTGTGGCGCCTGCCGGTTCGATGTGAAGCAGAAGACCGGAGACAGTGCCTGTCCGTTCAATTACCTCTACTGGGATTTCCTCGCTCGGAACCGGGACAAGCTAGACGGAAATCCGCGCTTGGGCCCCGTCTATCGGACGTGGGACCGGATGACGGCAGACAAGCAGGCATCTTACCGCGAGAGTGCCGCCGAATTTCTCGCGACGCTCTTCTGACGGCCGTTCCGTTTGCTTTGTCGGCAGCGCTCTGAGCAATACCGCACCTCATCCCAGACCCTTGCCCATTTCCGGCGCCAAGCGAAGGAGCGCTTGCAGACCGGGCAGAGTTTTTCCGGCAGTTCGCCCTTCCGTCGCATCCTCATCGCAGCTCCCGAGAGATCCCGGTCCCGGATACGCGCCGGACCGCAACAGGGATCAGTTGCAGGAGCGTGAACAGACGGCGCGCGCGGAATCCTCTAGGATGCCGCCTCAATCCGGAGGTTCCATGACAACGATCGAGTATTTCTACGCCGCCTATTCCGGCTACGCCTATATCGGCTCGGCCCTGTTCAGGGAAATCGCCGCGGAAGCGGGGGCGACGGTGGTGCACCGCCCCTTCCAGCTCCGCACCCTGGTCGCCGCCCGCGGCAATGCGGAAAGGGTGCTGGATCCGGTCTACCGCAACTACGCCTTCCGCCGGGAGATCGAGCGCTGGGCGGAATATCGCGCGGTGCGAACGCTCGGGCACGGACCGACACATCACCAGAAATCTTACGAGACGGCCAACCGGATGCTGATCGCCGCCGGGGAGACGGGGAGCGGCACGGACGATCTCGCGCATGCCTTCCTTGAGGCCCATTGGGCCGACGATGCCGATCTTTCCGACACGGGTACCCTCACTGCGCTCGCGGATGCCGTCGGACTTGACGGAGCTGCGCTCCTCCGCGCGGCGGCCACGCCGGACGTCGGTGCGCGTCACGAGGAGAATACGGAGGAAGCGATACGGCGCGGCTTTTTCGGCTCGCCGACCTATGTGGTCGATGGCGACCCATTTTACGGGCAGGACCGGCTGGAGCTGGTGGCGCGGGCCCTGGAGCGGCCCTTCGCGGACAAGTGGGCGCCGCTGGCCTGAACTTGAGCTATCAAGGTGACGCGCTCTGGCAGCTCTCGACTAGGCGCGGGTGTGCTTCTGCCGTTGGCGCAGTTCCGAGGCGATGGCGACTGAGAGTCCGGCAAGCAGGACCCACCACGCAGGCCGGATCCCGGCATCGAAATCGAGCTGAGCCAAAGCCATGTCCCAGGGCGAGACCGGATATTTGAGCGACAGGAACACGATCTCCGCGGCTGAGGTCAGGAGTGCGGCTACGGCGGCGAGCATTGCGAGGCCGACTCCACCCGGATCGCCTGTCCGCCAGTGCCAGATGCGGTAGCCCATGAGCCAGGCGAAGAGTCCGCTGAAGAGCAGGGGCTCGGTCACGTCGCTCTTCGATTGCAGGAAGAAATGCACGAGCGCCAGCAGGGCGACCGGATAGACCAGCTTGTGCAGCCTCTGCCAGCGCCTGCCGCCGAGCCGGCGGACCATGCCGTCGGTCGAGGTCGCGGCGAGCGCGCCGAGCCCGAGAAGGGCGACGAAGCCGGTGGTCAGGTAGAAGCGTAGCGCGATCTCGCTCGCCACCTTCGGCAGGTCCCAGGCTTCCTGGCCGGCATAAAGCACGAGATGCAGCGCGGCGCCGAAGAAGACCGTCACCCCGACCATCCGTCGGACGGTCATGAGTTCTCCCCAGCGCAATGCCCGGCGGAGCGGGGTTACCGCCAGCGAGGCAAGCAGGAAGAGTGTGGTCCACCATCCCGCCCGGTGGATCGCCGCGTCCCAGGGTCTGGCGCCGAGGGTTCCGGCGAGCGCGTCAGCGAGGAGGAAGATGGCAGGCGCGAGCAGGGCGAGAAAGACCGCGAGCTTCAGCCGCGACAGTCGCCCCGACCGGTCGGTCCAGGGCAGGTGGCGCGGCAACATGCCGAAGGAAGGCCGGCGGAGGGTCGCGATACTCATGCGGTGCATTCTCCTTGCCCGGAGGTGGAATTCAAGCGCTTCCGGGCAAGCTGGTTCGTCTCACCGCTGACATGAACGCACGTTCGCGTGACCCCGCCGTGCGCTGTCCTAGCCGAGGATGCCCGGCAGGTTCAACTGGTGCTCCCGTGCGCAGTCGAGGGCGATCTTGTAGCCCGCATCGGCATGGCGCATGACGCCGGTCGCCGGATCGTTCCAGAGCACCCGCTCCAGCCGCTTGTCTGCCGCTTCCGAGCCGTCGCAGACGATCACCATCCCCGCATGCTGCGAGAAGCCCATACCGACCCCGCCGCCGTGATGCAGCGAGACCCAGGTGGCGCCCGAGGCGCAGTTCAGCAGCGCGTTCAGCATCGGCCAGTCTGAGACCGCGTCGGAGCCGTCTCGCATGCCCTCGGTTTCCCGGTTCGGCGAGGCGACGGAGCCGCTGTCGAGATGGTCGCGGCCAATCACGACCGGTGCTTTCAGCTCACCCTTGCGGACCATCTCGTTGAAGGCGAGGCCGAGGCGATGGCGGTCGCCGAGCCCGACCCAGCAGATCCGCGCCGGCAGGCCCTGGAAGGCGATGCGGTCGCGCGCCATTTCCAGCCAGTTGCGCAGGTGATTGTCGCCCGGCAGCAGCTCTTTGACCTTCTCGTCGGTGCGGTAGATGTCCTCCGGGTCGCCGGAGAGGGCGCACCAGCGGAACGGGCCGACGCCGCGGCAGAAGAGCGGGCGGATATAGGCCGGCACGAAGCCGGGGAAGGCGAAGGCGTTTTCCAGTCCTTCCTCGAGCGCGACCTGGCGGATGTTGTTGCCGTAATCCACCGTCGGCACACCGCTCTCGGAGAAGGCGACCATGGCTGCGACATGGGTCTTCATCGAGGCGCGCGCCGCCTTCTCGACAGCCTTCGGATCGCTTTCCTGCTTCTCGCGCCATTCGGCGACGCTCCAGCCCTGCGGCAGGTAGCCGTGCACCGGGTCGTGCGCCGAGGTCTGGTCGGTGACGATATGGGGGCGAATGCCGCGGCGCTGGATCTCCGGCACGATGTCGGCGGCATTGCCGAGCAGGCCGACGGATTTCGCCTCGCCCGCCGCCGTCCAGCGCTCGATCATCTCCAGCGCCTCGTCGAGGCTGGTCGCCTTCTCGTCGAGATATTTCGTGCGCAGGCGGAAATCGATCCGGGTCTCGTCGCATTCGACGGCGAGGCAGCAGGCTCCCGCGAACACGGCGGCGAGCGGCTGCGCGCCGCCCATCCCGCCGAGCCCGGCGGTCAGGATCCATTTGCCGGTGAGGTCGCCGCCGTAATGCTGGCGACCGGCCTCGACGAAGGTCTCGTAGGTACCCTGCACGATGCCCTGGCTGCCGATATAGATCCAGGAGCCGGCCGTCATCTGGCCGTACATCATCAGGCCCTTGCGATCGAGCTCGTTGAAATGCTCCCAGGTCGCCCAGTGCGGCACCAGGTTCGAGTTCGCGATCAGCACACGCGGGGCATCGGCATGGGTTCGGAACACCCCGACCGGCTTGCCGGACTGAACCAGCAGCGTCTGGTCCTCCTCCAGTTCCTTCAGGCTGGCGACGATGCGGTCGAAATCGTTCCAGGTGCGGGCCGCCCGGCCGATGCCGCCATAGACCACGAGTTCATGCGGGTTCTCGGCGACATCCGGGTGCAGGTTGTTCATCAGCATCCGGAGCGGCGCTTCCGTGGTCCAGCTCTTGGTGTTCAGCTCCGTACCAGTCGGTGGGAAAATGTCGCGGGCGTTCTTGCGGGGATCGGTCATGGGTTTTGCTCCCGGGGGTCAGTAGCGGCTGGCAATTTCCATCAGCGGCAAGTGGCCGCTTGCCTTGACGATGCTGAGGTCGCGGACGAGCCTGGCGACAGCCTCGATATCGGCGGCGACCTCGCGGTCGTCGGTGAGGGACGGGGAGACCTCGCGGACCGCCGTGATGACGTTCTGCAGAGGTCGGCTGGTCTTCAATGGCGCGCGGAATTCGACACCCTGCGCGGCGCAGAGCAGTTCGACGGCGATGATATTGCCGAGGTTCGCGTTCATCTGGTGCAGCCGCCGGGCGCCGTGCGCTGCCATGGAAACGTGGTCCTCCTGGTTGGCGCTGGTCGGCGTCGAGTCCGTCGTGCAGGGATTGGCGAGATGCTTGTTCTCGCTCATCAGCGCCGCGGTGGTGACCTCGGCGATCATCAGCCCGGAATTCAGGCCCGGCTCCGGCGTCAGGAAGGCCGGCAGGTCGAAGGAGAGCACCGGGTCGACCATCAGCGCGACGCGGCGCTGGGCGATGGCGCCGATCTCGGCGATGGCGAGCGCCATCATGTCGGCGGCGAACCCGACTGGTTCGGCGTGGAAGTTCCCGCCGGAGACAATGCGGCCGTCCTCGACCAGCACCAGCGGGTTGTCGGTCACCGCGTTGGCCTCGATTTCCAGCGTTCGCGCCGCATGGCGGAGCAGGTCGATGGCGGCGCCGGAGACCTGCGGGTGGCAGCGGATGCAATATGGGTCCTGGACGCGGGTATCGCCGTGGCGGTGGCTCTCGCGAATTTCGGAGCCGTCCATCAGGGCCCGCATCGCGGCCGCGACGTCGATCTGTCCCGGCTGGCCGCGCAGGTCGTGGATCGCCGGCTGCAGCGGAGCGGTTGAGCCCATGATCGCATCGGTCGAGAGGGCCGCGGCGACGATGCCGGCTTCGACATTGCGCCAGGCATCTGAGAGGGCGAGCAGGGCGTAGGCGGTGGAGAATTGGGTCCCGTTGATGAGGGCGAGGCCTTCCTTCGGGCCGAGTTCGATCGGTTTCAGTCCTGCGGCGTCCAGCGCGTCGCCTCCGGGGAGAATGCGGCCTTTGTATTCCGCCTTGCCCTCGCCGATCAGTACGGCGGTCATGTGGGCGAGCGGCGCGAGGTCGCCCGAGGCGCCGACCGAGCCCTGGCTCGGCACGATGGGGGTGACGCGTTCCCGCAGCATGCTCTCGATCAGCTCGATCACTTCCCAGCGCACGCCGGAGGCGCCTCGGCCGAGGGAGAGCAGCTTCAGTACCATCATGGTGCGCACCACCTGCGTCTCGGTCGGATCGCCGACGCCCGCACAGTGCGAGCGGATCAGGTTGCGCTGCAGTGTGGAGGTATCTTCCGGCGGGATACGGACGGTGGCGAGCTTGCCGAAGCCTGTATTGACGCCATAGACCGCCTCGCCGCCCGAGGCCGCCTCCGCGACCATCGCCGCGGCCGCTTCGACCGCCGGCTCGGCGGCTCGGTCGAGGCGGACGAGATGCCCCTGACCGAGCAGGCTTTCGAGCTGCTGCAGGGTGGTCTGGCCCGGCGTCAGGATGATGTCGCTCATGCGGTCCCCGCGAAATAGCGTTTGTAGAGAGGATTGAAGCCGATGCGATATGCGAGTTCGGCCGGTTCCCGGACGTCCCAGACCGCGAGATCGGCACGCTTGCCGACTTCGAGCGAGCCTGCGTCGGCGATCCCGAGGGCCCGGGCGGCTTCGCGTGTCGCGCCCGCGAGCGCTTCTTCCGGCGTCAGGCGGAAGAGCGTGCAAGCCATGTTCATGGTCAGCAGAAGGGAGGTCAGCGGGGACGAGCCGGGGTTGCAGTCGGTCGCGATTGCGATCGGTACGCCTGCGTCCCGGAGCGCCTGAAGCGGCGGCAATTGCGGCTCGCGCAAGGTATAGAAGGCGCCCGGCAGCAAGACGGCGGTCGTGCCGGCGTTCGCTAAGGCGGCGATACCGTCCGCACCGAGATATTCGAGATGGTCGGCGGAGAGGGCGCCATGATAGGCCGCGAGTTTGGCGCCGCCGAGATCGGACAGTTGCTCGGCATGCAGCTTCACCGGCAGGCCGACCTGCGCCGCGCGGGAAAACAGCCGGTCGAGCTGTTCCGGAGAGAACGCGATCCCCTCGCAGAAACCGTCTACGGCATCGGCAAGCCCCTCTTCGGCGGCCCGGTCCAGAGCGACCCGGCAGACCTCGTCGATATAATCGTCGGCCCGCCCCTTGAATTCCGGCGGAACCGCGTGGGCGCCGAGATAACTGGTCCGGATCCGCACCTGCCGCTGTTCGCCTATACGGCGCGCGGCGCGCAGCATGCGGAGCTCGGTTTCGACATCGAGGCCGTAACCCGACTTGATCTCGATAGTGGAGACACCCTCGGCGAGCAGCGCATCGACGCGGGGCAGGGCGCTGGCCAGGAGCTCTTCCTCGCTCGCCGCCCTTGTCGCCGTGACGGTGGAGAGGATACCGCCGCCGGCGCGGGCCACCTCTTCGTAACTTGCCCCTTTCAGCCGGAGCTCGAACTCGCGTGCCCGGTTGCCGCCGAAAACGATATGAGTGTGGCAATCGATGAGCGCGGGCGTGACGAGCCGGCCACCGAGATTCTCCTGCGGCCAGACCGACATCGACGTCGGCATCTCGCTTTCCGGTCCAAGCCAGATGATATCGCTGCCCCGGATCGCCAGGGCGCCATTCTCGATAAGGCCGTAGGCCGTGCCGCCCGGGACCATTGTCGCGAGGGTCGCATTCCTTAGGATCAGCATGGGCCGATATTCCGAAAAGGATGGTTGCTCAATTGGCTGTTTCGATTATTATGTCTATACATAATATTGCCTGTCAATATGGGGTGCGCGCGGTGACCAAGATTTTTGCCGAGACCGTTCTGATGGAAGAAGGCTGGCGCGAGAATGTTCTGGTCTCGGTCGGCGATGCGGGGACAATCGAGGCGGTGTCGCCGGACGATCCGGGTTCGGTAGCGGGGGCGGATCACCGTGCGGCGGTCCTGCTTCCGGCGCCGGTAAACCTGCATTCCCACGCTTTCCAGCGGGCGATGGCGGGGCTGACCGAAGCGCGAGGGCCGGACCGGCGCGACAGTTTCTGGACCTGGCGCCGACTGATGTTCCGTTTCCTGGAGCGGCTGACGCCGGAGCATGTGGAGGCGATCGCGGCATTGGTGCAGATGGAGATGCTGGAAGCCGGCTATGCGGGTGTCGCGGAGTTCCATTATCTGCATCACCAGCCGGACGGTACGCCCTATGACGATATCGCCGAACTTAGCCGGCGGATCGCCTTCTCCGCGGCGGAGACCGGAATCGGGCTGACCTTGCTGCCGGTGCTCTATCAGGTCGGCGGCTGCGACGGACGGGCGCTTGGCGCCGGCCAGATCCGTTTCGGCAACGACATGGATCGTTTCGTTCGCCTGCTGGAAGGTGCGGAGGACGCGGTCTCGGGATTGCCGTCGGACTGCGGCACCGGCGTCGCGCCGCATTCCCTGCGCGCGGTCAGCCGTGAGGCCCTGAGGGATGCGGTTGCGCTGCGGAAGGATCGCCCGCTCCACATCCATGTCGCAGAACAGGTGGCCGAGGTGGAGGAGGTCGGGGCCGCCTGGGGTGCCCGGCCGATGACCTGGCTGCTGGACAATCATCCGGTCGACGAGCGCTGGTGCCTGATCCATGCAACGCAGATGGAGCCGGACGAGACCGTCGCCCTGGCAAAGAGCGGCGCCGTCGCGGGGCTCTGCCCGATCACCGAATCCAGCCTCGGCGACGGGATCTTCGACGGCGTGCGCTACCGGGAGCATGGCGGGCGGTTCGGCGTCGGCTCGGATTCCAACATTCGGATATCTCTCAGCGAAGAGCTCCGCACGCTCGAATATTCCCAGCGCCTGCGTGACCGCGGCCGCGCCGTGCTGGCGGACAGCGGCCGTTCGACTGGGCGTGTGCTCTTTGAGGAAGTGGTTCTCGGCGGTGCGCAGGCGGCGGGCCGGAACAGCGGGCGGATCGCAGCCGGGAAACTGGCGGATATGGTCGCGCTCGACGGGGAGGCGCTGGATCTCGCGGGGCGCACCGGGGACCGTATGCTGGATGCTTTCATCTTTACGGGGGACGACCGCTGGGTGCGAGATGTCTGGTCCGCCGGACGTCACATGGTACGAGAGGGGCGGCACGTCGCCCGTGACCGTATCCGGACGAACTATCTGAAGACCATTGCGGAGCTGGAGGACGCGCTCTGAGCCAGACGGCCCTCAATTCCTGGCAGGGTATCCAGGCGGAGATTCGGCGCCGGATCGCCGAGCGAGTCTGGCGGCCGGGGGATCTCATCCCTGGCGAGGCGGAACTCGCCGCGGAATTCGGCTGCGCCCGGGCAACGGTCAATCGCGCACTTCAGGGGCTGGCGGAGAGCGGGTTGCTGGAGCGGCGGCGCAAGGCCGGAACGCGCGTCGCGCTCGACCCTGTGCGCAAGGCGACGCTGGAAATTCCGGTCACGCGGCTCGAGGTGGAGGCGTCGGGATGCCGTTACGGGTTCCACATTCTGGAGCGCCGAAAACTGCGGGCTCCGGTAGAGGGCGCAGACCTGATGGGACTGGCCCGCAACGCATCCCTCCTCTTCATGCGCGGGCTGCACACCGCAGACGGTACGCCGTTCCTCTACGAGGCGCGCTGGGTCAATCTCGTTGCGGTGCCGGAATTCGCCAAAGAAGATTTCCGGGAGATGAGCCCGAACGAGTGGCTCGTGCGGAACCAGCCTTTCACGCGCGGCAAGATCAGTTTCCTCGCGGTGCCGGCCTCTCCCGAACAGGCCGATGCACTGAAAGCGGAAGAAGGGACGGCGCTTTTCGCCATCGAGCGCACCACCTGGAACGCGGAAACGGCGGTCACCCATGTGCGCCTCGCCTACAGGCCCGGATACCGGATGAGCACGGAGATTTAGTTGCCTTCTCCCGCACGCCGGACTCGGGTCAGGCGCTGGATCATTGCATCCGCTTCGGCGCCGGAGATGCTGGAAAGCAACCCGTCGACCCAGCGCTCGTGCACATCCGCCATCTCGGCGAACACCGCCTCGCCCTTGTAGGTCAATCGCACGATGCTGGCGCGCTTGTCGTCCGGCACCGGCACCCGTTCGGCGAGCCCGTCCTGGACCAGCCGCTCCACAATGCCGGTGACATTGCCGTTCGAGACCATGAGGCGGGACGAGAGATCCGTCATTCTGAGCCCGGTTTCGCTGCGCTGCAGGACAGCCAGGATCTCGAAGCGCGGCAAGGTCAGGTCATAGGCGAGGCGCATATCTTCCCGCAGGCGGTTCTCCATTGCGCGTGTCGTCCGGAGCAGGTTGAGCCAGAGGCGCAGCCGCTTCTTACGGGTCCCGGGATCGTCGGGCGCTTGCATGGGCATGCTGGACATGGGTCGAATTGTATCGATCGTATCTCGTTTTGCATTAAAATTTTATATTTAAAATAATATTGTCCGTAGCCGAGTGCGGCTTTTAACATGCCGTCAATCAACAACGAATAACCGGTTAGGGGACGCCATGATGATCGTCGATTGGGACGACGCCTACGCGAACGGACCGCATATCGAGGGCGCCGACGACTATCCCGGGATTTGGCAGAAGAGGGCAAAGGCCTTCCGGGACGAACTCGGCGCGCGCGCACGTCTCGATATTGCCTATGGCGAGGGAGAGCGGCAACGCCTCGACCTGTTCTTGCCGGCGGGTACGACGGCCGGCCTCGCGATGTTCGTGCATGGCGGCTACTGGAAGGCGTTCGACAAGAGCACCTGGTCGCATCTGGCGCGCGGTGCCGTGGAATCGGGTTGGGCGGTCGCGATGCCGAGCTACACTTTGGCGCCCGAGGCTCGCATCGCAGGCATTACCGAAGAAATTGCCCGGGCGCTCGGCGTCGCCTCGGAGATGGTGGCGGGACCGGTCTGTCTTGCAGGTCACTCCGCCGGGGGGCATCTCGTGAGCCGGATGCTGTGCCGCAACGCGCCGCTCGGCGAGACCCTCCGCGCCCGGATCGGGAACGTCGTTTCCATCAGCGGCCTTCACGATCTTCGCCCGCTCTTGCGGCTGGAGATGAATCGGATCCTTGGCCTCGACGATGCGGAAGCGGTCATGGAAAGCCCTGCGCTGCAATATCCGGCCGAAGGCGCCCGGCTGACCTGCTGGGTCGGATCCGAAGAACGGCCGGAATTCTTGAGGCAGAACGACCTGCTGGCAAATATCTGGACCGGCCTCGGGGCCGAGACGAGCGCGGTTCATGCCCTCGGAAAACATCACTTTGACGTGATCGCCGATCTCGAGGATGCAAATTCGGCCCTGACGCGCCTTCTAACCGGTGAGAGGAACTGACCATGCCGGTCTTTCAAATGCAGCAAGAGGTCCGTTTCCAGCACTGCGATCCGGCGGCGATCGTGTTTTATCCTCGCTATTTCGAGATGATCAACCTGACCGTTGAGGAATGGTTCGGGTCCGGACTGGGATGGGGTTTCCATCGCATGCACGAGGTTGATGACCGCGGCATCCCGACTGCCCGGATCAAGGTCGAGTTTCATGCTCCGAGCCGGCTTGGAGACGTTCTGGACTGGTCTCTGGCGGTCAAGCGGATGGGCTCCTCCAGCCTGGATGTCGAAATCCTCGCGAGCTGCGCCGGCGAGCCACGCCTGACCTGCCGGTCCACATTGGTCCAGTTCGTTAAGAGCACAGGGAAACCCGTTGCGTGGCCGGAAGAGCTGAAGGCCAAGATGAGTGAGTTCGGCGCGTAACCCGGGTGCCGGGGCAGGTCGCTCGGGAGCCGGTCGGTGAAATTCTGAGTACAGAAATAATCCTATTAAAGTTGTGTTTTTACGTGACGTTAATCATCTACGACCATACTCGGAGTGGATATACTTACTGCGAACGACGGTGCTCGAAGCGTGCTGGATTTGATGATGGGTGAAGCCGCAACCGCCAATGAGTTCTCGATCCTTGTGGTCGATGACGCGCCAGAGAATACCATGTTGCTGAGCCTGATTCTCAAGGATCAGGGCAATGTGACGACGGCGCTCAGCGGCCGCGAGGCAATCGACATCGCGCTCGCGACGACGCCCGATCTGATTCTTCTCGATATCCAGATGCCGGATCTCGACGGCTACGATGTGATCCAGGCTTTGAAGGGAGAGGAGCGCACGCGAAACATCCCCGTCATCTTCGTTACCGGCCTCTCGGACGAGGGCGACGAGGAAAAAGGGCTGGAACTCGGTGCAATCGACTACATCACGAAGCCTTTCAAGCCGGCGGTCGTTAAGGCGCGTGTCCGCAATCACTTGCGGTTGCGCGACTATGCGCTGCAGCTCGAAAAGCTCAACGAGGAACTGGAGCGTCTCGCGACGACCGATCCGCTGACATCGGCCTTTAACCGCCGCTATTTCATGACAAAGTTACAGGACGAGCTGAAACGGTCCCGCCGGTATGACAGATCCTCCTCTGTCCTGATGCTGGATATCGACCACTTCAAGAGCATCAACGACACCTATGGCCACGATGTCGGCGATATTGTCCTGATCGAGATGGTCAAGGTTCTCGAAAATGAAATCCGCGAGTTCGATACGCTTGCGCGGCTCGGCGGCGAGGAATTCGCGATCCTGCTTCCGGAAACGAACGAGACCTCCGCGAAAGTCTCGGCCGTCCGGCTTCTGGACGCGGTTCGGAAGATCACGATCGATGCCGGCGGCAAGCCCCTGAACTTTACCGTAAGCATCGGGTGTTCGGAGTTCGACGGCGACTACGATACTGTCGAGGCCGTCCTCAAATCCGCCGATCTCGCCCTCTACGAGGCGAAACATTCGGGGCGGGACCGTGTCGTGACGAAGCAATCGATACCGGCTGCTTGAGGCTCCCGCACTCGGCCTGGCGATTTGCCATTCTCCGTCTTTCGCTCTAGATGAAGCGCGGGGCCGCTCCTGGCTCCGCTCGTTTGGGGAGCTTTCCGATGGAATTCACCAATCCCGAAGGTGTTGCCGCGCCGGCATCGCGCTATTCGCAACTCGTGACGGTCCCGGCGAATGCGCGCCGCGCCATCGCGTCCGGGCAGATCGGTGTCGCTCCGGACGGGAGCCTGCGCGAGGGTCTCGAGGCGCAGATGGAACAGGCGTTCGACAATCTCTTCAAGGTTTTTGAAGCCGCGGGCATGAAAAAGACGGACATCGTGAAGATCGTCTTCTATTCGACGGTACCGGGTTCGGTCGCCGTCTTCCGGACGATGCGCGACAGGCTCTTCGAGGGGCACGCGCCGGCCTGCACCTATCTCGAAATCTCTCAGCTCGCGACGCCGGAGATGCTCTGCGAGGTCGAGGGCGAAGCGGTCGCCGTCTGAGGGTAAAGGGTTCCGAGGGGCTTTCGCGATGATTGACGACTTTCTGCTCCGCGCGCTTGCGGCCGGGGCGGGCGCTGCTCTCGCCGCGGGGCCGCTCGGCTGTTTCGTCGTCTGGCGCAGGCTCGCTTATTTCGGCGATACCATGGCGCATTCGGCGCTGCTCGGGCTTGCGCTGGGGTTCCTGCTTGGCTTCGCACCCGTGCTGGGGATCGCGGCGGTGACCGTCGTCGCGGCGGGGCTTCTGATGACGCTCGAGCGCCGGACGGCGGTGCCGACGGATACCTTGCTCGGGATCCTGTCCCACGGCGCGCTCGCGCTGGGCCTGGTCGCAATCGGCCTGATGAGCTGGTTGCGTGTCGATCTCATGGGCGTGCTATTCGGTGACGTGCTGGCCGTGTCACTGGAGGATATCGCGCTGATCTACGCTGCGGCGGGGATCGTTCTGCTCTGTCTCTGGCGGATCTGGGAGCCTTTGCTGGCCGCGACCGTCAGCAGCGATCTCGCTCAGGCGGAAGGCCTGGCCGGCCGGCGGGCGTCGTTGCTCTTCACGCTGCTGCTCGCGCTGGTCATCGCGGTTTCTATCAAGGTGGTCGGCGTATTGCTCATCACCTCGCTGTTGATCCTGCCGGCAGCGGCGGCCCGGCGCTGGTCCCGCAGCCCCGAGGCGATGGTGGCGGGTGCGGTGCTGATTGGACTGGTTTCGGTCTGTGCCGGATTGGGCTTTTCCGTCGAACTCGACACGCCTGCGGGACCGTCCATTGTCCTCGTCGCCTTCGTTATTTTTCTGCTCGGCCTGCCTCGCTGGCGCATCGGGGCCGGACTCCGCTGATCACTGTGCCACGCGGCTCAAAGCAACCTGCTTGAATTGAAAAAATGTAATGTTATAACGTTTTTCTCAATTCAATTTCAGAGATAGTAGATGTTCAGATTAACCCGATGCGCGGCAATCCTTCTGCCGGTGCTCTTCAGCAGTACCGGAACAGCCCGTGCCGAACTTTCCGTCGTCGCCTCAATCCCGCCGGTGCACAGTCTCGTGGCCAAGGTGATGGCGGGTGCTGGGGAACCGCATCTGATTCTGCGCAACGGACAATCGCCGCATGATTATTCGCTGCGTCCCTCGGACGCACATGCTCTGGAAAAGGCGGATCTGGTGTTCCTGATCTCGCACCGGGTCGAGTCGTTCCTCGATGCGAGTCTGGATAGTGCCGAAGGCGACGGACGGTTCGTCGAGCTTGGCGACGCCCACGGTGTGCTTCACTTGCCGGTGCGAGAAGGCGTGCTGTGGGAACATCACGATCACGACGACCATGGGGGCCATGGGGGAGAGAAGCATGGTCACGATGATCACGAAGGCCATGCGGAGCATGGTGACGGGAAGCACGAATCGAAAGAGCATCTGCACGATGCGCATGAGGATGCCCATGACCACGAGGGATATGACCCCCACGTCTGGCTGAGTACGCGGAACGCGAAGGCTTTTGTCGATGCGATCGCGGAGGCGCTGACGCGAAAGGATCCGGCGCATGCGGCGCTATATGCGGACAATGCGAAAACGGCACACCGGGAATTGGCGGCGCTCGGCGAAAGCATCTCGGCCAAGCTGGCCCCTGTGCGGGGCCGGCCGTTTCTCGTCTTTCACGACGCCTATCAGTATTTCGAGGCGGAGTTCGACTTTGCCGCTGCGGGGGCGATCAGTATCGGTACCGCCGCCGCGCCCGGTGCCAAGCGGTTACGCGAGCTGCGTCATCGCGCGTCCGAAGGCGACATTCGGTGCATCTTCCGCGAAGTGCAGTTCTCGCCGCGCCTCGCCGAGGTGGTCGCCGAAGGGACCGGCACCAGGATCGGAACGCTGGATCCGATCGGGAGCACGCTCGATTTCGGTCCGGACAATTACGACGGGCTGATGCTGGGACTTGCAGACGGTTTCCTGTCCTGCCTGGAGTAGGGTGCCTCTCAGGTGGCCTGTTTCCCGCCGTCATTGCATACTGACCTCGAAATCGCTCGGGGATGGATGTGATCAGCATCGAGGAAGCGCTTACCGAAGCACCGATAGTCGCAATCCTGCGCGGGCTGGAACCGGAGCGCGCAGGGGAGATCGGCGGTGTGCTCTACGAGGTCGGTATCCGCGTGATCGAGGTACCGCTCAATTCGCCCGACCCGCTTCGTAGCATCGCCACGCTCTCGGAAAACCTTGGAGATCGGGCGGTCGTTGGCGCCGGGACGGTGCTCTCTGCACAGGCCGTGCGCGAGGTGGACCGGGCCGGCGGGCGTCTCATCGTCTCTCCGAACAGCGACGAGCGGGTGATCGCCGAGACCGGGCGGCTGGCGCTTACTTCGATGCCCGGTATCTTCACACCGACCGAGGCCTTCCGGGCGCTCGAGGCCGGAGCGGACTACCTGAAGCTGTTCCCCGGGGATGCGATCCGGCCGAAGGTCGTCGGCGCGCTGAAAGCGGTGCTGCCGCCGGAGACCGGTATCGTGGTCACCGGCGGCGTCGGCCTCGACAATATCGCTGACTATTTCGCCGCTGGCGCCGCGGGTGTCGCGATCGGCTCCTCCATCTTCAAACCCGGCAAGCCGGCCGCTCGGATCGGCGAGGATGCGGCGGCGCTGGTTGCGGCCTGGAGAACGTGCAAGGCCGCGTAGCGGAACGAGGCAATTGCGGAAAGCGGGGTTGCCACCGGCGCGCCGCTGCGCGATGTCATAGCGAACACGTCATTCCACCTGCCTGAAAAACGGGAGCGAACCCATGCGTTATCTGCACACCATGGTCCGGATCAGCGATATCGACGAGAGCCTGAAATTCTATTGCGATATCCTCGGCCTGAAGGAAGTCCATCGCTATGACAGCGAGAAGGGCCGCTTCACCAATATCTTTCTCTATGCGCCGGGAGACGAGGCGACCGCTGCGTCCGACAAGCGCGCTCCGGTGATCGAGCTGACCTACAACTGGGATCCGGAAGAGTACAAGACCGGCCGGGCCTGGGGGCATCTCGCCTTCCGGGTCGATAACATCTACGACACCTGCCAAAAGATCATGGATGCGGGTGTGACGATCAACCGGCCGCCGCGCGACGGCTACATGGCCTTCGTGAAGTCCCCCGACGGGATCTCGATCGAGATCCTGCAGGAAGGCGAGAAGCTGGCCCCGGCCGAGCCCTGGGCCTCGATGGAGAATACCGGCACCTGGTAAGACTGCCGGTTCGGAAAATGCGACGGGGCCGCATTCGCTGGCCCCGTTTCTGTTTTCTGCGTCAGTCGGAGCCGTCGGACGTATACCGCACCACCATGTCGCGCAGCGTGACGATGCCGACCATCTCGCCCTGCCGCGTCACCAGCGCGCGGGTGAGCTTGAAGCGGTTCAGCATCCGGATCGCGTATTTGATGTCCATGGTGACGTCGATCGTCAGCACCGGCTTGGACATGATCTCGTAGACGCTGGTGCGTTCCGGCGAGCGGTCCTTGCTGGCGACATGGGCTGCGATGTCGCCGACAGTGACCACGCCGTACTCGTCACCCTCGTGCCGCCGTTCGATGACGAGAGAGCTGACATGGTGTTCCCGCATCAGGTCGATGGCGTTGCGCACGGTCGCGAGGCCGTCGATGACGTGCGGATTGCCGGTCATCACGTCCTCCACCTTCACGTATGGGTGCTGGCTCATATTTCTTCCTCGATTTCTTTCTCGATGGTCTTGATTTGCGAGGTGAGGCCGACGGCATCCTCGATGTCGATCTGGAAAGCCACGCCGGTTCCGACCTCCTCATCGAACCGTCCGGCCTTGCAGATCTCCTCAAGGATGTGGCGCGACATGTGTTCCTCGACGACGAGCAGAACGATATCGCGCTGACCTTCCAGCGTCAGGCCGAGGAAGGTCGAGGACGGCTTCAGGCCCTCGCCGCGGACATTGGTGATCACCGTGCTGCCGGTACCGCCGCATTTGCGCGCGGTGTCGACCACGGTATCGGTCTTTTCGTCGCTCACGACGGCGACGATCAGCTTGAACTTCATTGCTAACTCCCTCCCTTTGGGGTCGCTTCGTCGGACAATCTGGCGGCCTCTTCACGTTTTTTGCGCCGCGCCGCGAACCAGGCACCGGCCTGGGCATAGGTCATGACGCTCAGCATTGGAAACAGGCTGGCGAGGGCGATCAGGCCGAAGCCGTCGAGGACCGGGTTGCGGCCGGGCACGGTTGAGGCAAGCCCGAGCCCGAGTGCGGTCACCAGAGGCACTGTGACGGTGGATGTGGTGACCCCGCCGGAATCGTAGGCGAGCGGAATGATCATGCGCGGGGCATAGATCGTCTGCAGGACGACGAAGGCGTATCCGACGATCATGTAGAGATAAAGCGGCGTACCGGTCACGATGCGGAAGGCGCCGACGGCGATGCTCAGGGCGACGCCCACCGCGACCGCGACCCGCAGACCCCAACCGCTGACCGTTCCGCCGGTCAGGTCGTTGGCCTTGTTGGCGACGGCGATCAGGGAGGGCTCGGCGATGGTGGTCGAAAAGCCGATGGCGGCGGCAAAGAGATAGACCCAGTAATAGTCCTCCCAGCCGAGCGAATCGGCCGGCTCGCCCGGGGCGATGAAGGATGGGGCTGTCAGCTGTTTCGCCATCAGTTCGCCAATCGGAAACAGCGCTTTCTCGAGGCCCACCAGAAAGAGTGCGAGACCGATGATCACATAGACAAAGCCCATAAGCACCTGGGGAAGATGCGGGATGCTCTGGCGCAGTACGACGAGCTGGAAAAAGATCAGGATCGCGGCGATCGGCAGGACGTCGAAGACGGTGCCGAGAAGAGCCTCCCAGAGGGCCAGGATCCAGTCCATAGCTAGACCACCATCCCGAAGATCAGTACGAAAATCATGGGGGACAGGCTGGCGAACGCAATCAGTCCGAAACCGTCAATCGCCGGATTCCGTCCGCGGATCACAGTCGCGAGCCCGACGCCGAGCGCGGTGACAAGCGGCACCGTGACCGTGGAGGTCGTCACACCGCCGCTGTCGTAGGCGATGCCGATGATTTCCTTAGGTGCCAGCGCGGTCAGCCCCTGCACGGCCACATAGCCGCCAATCATGATCCAGTGTAGCGGCCAGCCCTTCAGAATGCGGAACACGCCGACCACGATCGCGATGCCGACGGAGACGGCGACGGTGTAGCGCAGGGCCAGCGCGTAGTTCGCCATCGCCTCTTCGTCGCGCTCGAGATAGCCGCTCTCGGACATGGCTTCCGCGGCTTCCTCGCCGACCGCGATCAAGGATGGCTCGGCGACCGTGGTTCCGAAACCGAGCCCGAAGGCAAACAGCAGAAGCCAGACGAGGCTGCCCTTGCGGGCGAGGGCGCCGGCGAGAAACTCGCCGATCGGAAACAGCGCCATCTCCAGTCCCTGCAGGAAGAGCGTCAGGCCGAGCACCACAATGACCAGCCCTATCAGGGTCTCCGATAAATTCGGAAAAGGCTGCTGCAGGACGGCGAGCTGGAAAAAGGCGACAACGAGAATGATCGGCAGCACGTCGCGCACCGTGCCGATGAAAAGATTTCCGAATGCCAGCAGTCGCTTCCCCATGGTGGTAAAGCTAACCCTTTGATCCGGCGACTTCCAGAGCATCTCGCTGGCGCAGCAAAAAGAAATTTGCGCCGCCACGTCACAATGCCGGTCTCTGTCTCGACATGTCTGTGAAACCACGTCGCAACACCACAAAGGAGGACAAGTTGGCTGGTACCGCAGTAGTGAACTTTCATGTCAATGCCGAGGATATCCTGGGGCGCCTGGAAGCGGTGGAGGGGCAGATCGAGGAAGCCGGTTTCGACAAGCTCCTGCACCATTTGGTGAAACTCCGGGCCTCGCAGATCAATCAGTGTGCCTTTTGCGTGAAAATGCATATCGACGAGGCGCGCAAGGACGGCGAGAGTCAGGACCGGATCGACAGGGTGGTGGTCTGGCGTCATGTTCGCGACTTCACGCCCGCCGAGAAGGCCGCACTTGCCTGGACGGAGGCATTGACGCAGCCGGACCCGAAGGCGGATCTCAGTCCGCTCCGCAGGGAGCTCAAGGAGCATTTCACCGATAGAGAGATCTCGACGCTGACTGCTATCGTCGCGATGATCAATCTCTGGAACCGGATCCAGGTGTCGCATCACTGATGGAACAGATCTCGAACCATATCGAGGAGTTCGAGCGGGCGCGGCCGATGCTGATCGGCCTCGCCTACCGCCTTCTCGGAACGCGCGCCGAGGCGGAGGATGTCGTTCAGGACGCTTTCCTTGCCTGGAGCGAGGCCGACCGGGCGTCTATCGAGCGGCCCCGCGGATGGTTGTCCTCCGTGGTCACGCGAAAGGCGCTCGATGTCTTGAAATCAGCGCGGCGCAGCCGGACCGAATATGTCGGCTCCTGGCTTCCGGAGCCGATGGAGACGGTGGAGGAAGGAACGCCGGAGACGGATCTGCTCGTGAGTGAGAGCGTCACCATGGCCTTCCTGCTGGTTCTCGAACGGCTGGCGCCAAAGGAGCGCGCGGCCTTCATCCTGCACGACGTCTTTGGCATGGAGTATGGAGAGATCGCGAAGAGCCTGGAGATCGGCGTGGCGACTTGTCGCAAGCTGGCTTCCCGTGCGCGGGTAAACGTCCGCAGTTCCGGCAATACGAAACCGGCGCCGAAAGCGGTTCAGCAGAAGCTGGTTGAGGCCTTTCAGGCCGCTTTGCGAACCGGGGTCGCCGACGGTCTGGCGGCCATGCTTTCCAGTCATGCGGTTCTGACAGCCGATAGCGGCGGCAAGGCGGACTCGATCCGCAAACCTCTTCTGGGCGCGGAACTGATCCTGCAATTCGTCACCCGCTATCTCGGGCGCTGGTACACGCATCTTCAGCTTGCGGTCGCCGAGATCAATGCGCAGGCGGCCCTGATCGCCCGGGACGGCGCCAAGACGGAGGCGGTCATCACGTTCGCGGTGGGGGATGACGATCTGGTCACGGAGATCATGATCACCCGCAATCCGGACAAGCTCCGGCACTTCGACCTGCCGCACTAAGCCCCATTCATCGTCACCAGTCTGGCGCGGCGGGTACGAGCTCCCGCCGCGACGGGAGGAGTCCGTCGTGTTCACAGGCAAGAACGCACACGAGACCGCGGTTATGAGCGTGGTCTTCATGACAGTCCTCGTTGGATGGGTCGGCTTCTCGCTACCCTATCCGGTCTTCGGGCACCTTTTTCTCAACCCGCAAAGCGATCTGCTCCCTGCCGAAACGCCGGGAAACATCCGCACACTGCTGCTCGGTCTCGCCATTGGGCTCTATCCGGCCGGCCAGATCGCCGGGTCGATGCTCTTCGGACGCCTATCCGACCGGTTCGGGCGGGCCCCGGTCCTCGCCGTGGCATTGGCCGTCGCCGTTCTCGGCGCGTTGATGCTCTGGAGCGCGGTGGAAACCGGGATGTTGTGGCTGCTTCTGCTCGGTCGGATGGTGGCCGGGATCGGTGAAGGCAACATCGCGATCCTGCAATCGCTCGCGGCCGATGTGAGCCGGCCGAAAAGCAAAGCGCGGAACTTCGCGCTGATCGGGATCGCGATGGATCTCGGGTTTGTCGCCGGTCCGATCGTTGGCGGATTGCTCGCCGTAGGAGGCGCAGAATGGGCTCCGGATTATGGCGCGCCGTTCGCTGCGGCCGCGGCTTTGTTTGCCGCAAATGCGGTCCTTGTTCCGTGGCTGTTGCGGGGCCGTGTGAGTGCCTCAGAGCGGCGTGGTGAGCCGGGCGGCGCAGCGCTTGAACCGCGCGCGCGACGGCGCCTGATCGCGCTTCTGGGACTGTCTTTTCTCGCCTTCTGGGCTGTGATGGTGTTTCTGGAATTCTTTCCGGTGTTCTTCGTCCAGCGTTACGCGACGCCGCCGCTCGAGCTCGGGATCAACGCGGCTTTGCTATCGGTACCGTTGATTCTGTCGGGGCTGATTGTCGGCCGGATCGTCAACCGGCTTGGCGCGACCGCCGTCACATTGCTCTCCCTTCTGATGATGGGATCGGGAAGCTATGCGTTCGTCGAAGCAGGCAGCCCTCTCGGGCACATTCTGCCGGCAGTTCTTGTAGCGGCGGGAATCAATTTCGCCCAGACGGCGACATCGGTCCTCATCTCAGATGCCGCTCCCGCCGCGGCGCAGGGAGCGGCCATCGGGATCTACCGGGCGACCACGATTGCCGCGGGGGCTCTAGTCGGGATCGCCGGCGGATGGCTCTCCGGGATCGATCCGGCCGCGCCGTTTTTGACCGGCGTCGCCGCTTGCCTGCTTGCCGCTCTCGGTCTGACCGCTTTCGCGATTCGGACCAGGCGTTCCCGAACTTCCGCCGAGTGTCGGCAGTTTTCCTAAAATATACGCAATCTTAATGAGTTGGAGTGTTGTCTTGGAGAATTGCATCTGTATTGAGCCGGGAATGCGCTATGGTTGTCGCGATGGAAACGCAGCCTCGCCTGACCAAGACCTACCGATTGCTCGTCCGGGGGACGAACATCAATGAGACGTCCCTGCTGGCGACGGACTATCTGAACCATTTCAACGAAGTGGTGATGCTGTTGGAGCTGGTTCCGGACATGCCGGAAATGCTCGAGGAGGTCGAGGAGTGGAAACCGGCCACCTATACCGAGCATTTCGCCGCCAGCGGGTTCTCCGACAAGGAACTGGCAATCTGGGCCTATGAGAATGCTCCGAGCGAGTACATCCAGGCGTTCGAGGATCTCGTCGGAACCGCCAACGAGCAAGTGTTCAACGCCGCCGACCTCCTGAAGAAGCTCAACGGAACGGTCCCGGTCGAGGAGTTCCAGGCTCAGACCATGGCACAGGTGCGCGAGATCAAGGCAACGCTCGAACAGATCTCTGGCGTGATCAACGGTACGGTGCCGCGCTACGATCAGGCCGAGATCGACGACATCATGGACCAGGACGCCATCGACAGCCTGTTCGACTGACCGACTCCGACAAATCGCCGCAACGTACTAGATTATCCTTGAGACTATCTTCGTTAGACGATGTTCGAGGGAGACACCGCATGCAGTGCGTGCGATGCCGTCATTTGCTCCACTGGCTTGTGGCGGCAGTGATACTGGCGCTGGCGCCATTGCCGGATGCCAACGCGGACGTGCTACCGGAAACGTATCTGGCTCGGTCCCTGGCCGCGCACAAATTCGTCATGCTGGGGGAGAAGCACGACAATCCGGAGCATCACCGGATCCAGGCGCGCCTCCTCGCGGGATTGGTCGCGGCGGGCCGGCGCCCGGCCGTGGTCTGGGAAATGATCGTACGCGACAAGCAGCCTGCCATCGACGCATTCGCCGCCACGGGTGAGACCGATCCGGACCGTTTCGCGGAGATTGTCGATTGGGCCGGCTCCGGTTGGCCGGACTGGACTTACTACCGTCCGATCGCGGAGGTTGCGCTTGCGGCGGGGTTGCCGATGGTGGCGGGCAATATCGGACGCGACGCGGTGCGGACGATCGCCCGAAGCCCGGAGAATGTAACTCCCGAACTGCGCACCCGGCTTAAGCTGGATGAGCCGCTGCCGGAGAATGTGGAGCAGGCCATCGGCGACGAGGTCTATCGCGGTCATTGCGAACTCGTGCCGCGAGAGCATCTGGCACCGATGGTCCGGGTACAGATCGCGCGGGACGCCAGCCTCGCCGAAGCGATGGTGCGGGCGAGCGGGAGCGCGGATGGTGCCGTTCTGATCGCCGGCGGTCAGCATGTACGTAAGGATATCGGTACCGGGTACCATCTGCGGCGTCGTTTCGGCGTCGATGACGTGGCCGCGATTGCCTTGCTGGAGAGAAGCGGAACAGAGGTCGCGGAGCCGGATCTCTCCCTTTCCCGTAGCTTCGACTTCGTCTGGATGACTGACAAAGCTCATCCGGAAAAAAACTATTGTGCCGAACTGGAAGCGCGTTTCTCAAAGCACAAGTAAAAACCGCGCCGTCGGCACGTCGACGACGCGGTTCGGCGTTCAGACGTTTCGGTCTACTTGGCGGTCTCGGCTTTCAGATACGCGATGATGTTGTCGATATCGCCCTGCTTCTTCAGGCCGGCGAAGGCCATCTTGGTGCCTTTGACGTATTTCTTCGGCGCTTTCAGATACTCGGTGATGGTCTCTTCGTTCCAGACGAGACCTTCTTCGCCTTTGGTCTTCATCGCCTTGGAGTATTTGAATTTCTCGACCGTGCCGGCGGTCCGCCCAAAGAGACCGACCAGATGCGGGCCGACGCGGTTCTTTTCCTTGTCCACAACGTGGCAGGCCTTGCACTTTTTGAAGACCTTCTCGCCTTTCCCGGCGTCTCCCGCAGCCAGTGCGGGGCTCGCGACCAGGGCCAGAACGGCAGCGGCGTAAGCGACTTTGCGCAACATTTCTCTCTCCAATTCAGGTCGACGAAGCGACTGCGTTGTGAATTTAGGGCGCCGGGGTGACCCTGCCCAGTCGTCGAACTGTCGCACCGTTGATCGATGCTGACCGGGCGCAGCGTTACGCATTCAACGCGCCGGGTAAAGGTCCGCGTGCCTTAGAGCGCGCGCTCCAGCATGGTCATGTGATTGTCGAAGGCGAGGCCGGGGAAACGCTGGTCCGGTCCCTCCGCTACGGCACCGTCCGTTCCTGCCAAGCGTGTCAGCAGTCGGCCGAAGCCGGTCGAGAAGCGGAAGCCGCCGGGATGGCCTTCCGGTGCGATCCCGGCGCTGTCGCGCACCTGGTTCAGCTCGATCAGCTTGCCGTCCGGCAGAGACCAGATTGCAATCCGGTCGCCGCGCGGGAAGGTGCTGGCGCCGAATCGCCCGGAGGCATCGATGGCAACGTCCGCACAATAGCCCCGCAGTTGCGGTGTCAGGGTCTGCTCCGCATCGAAAAGGGTGCAGGTGCCGTCCGCGCCAATATAGCCGACCAGCGGCGGTGCGTCCGTCGTCGCCCCCTGATATTGCATGCCGAAGATAACGCTGCCGTCGGGACCGGAATCGAGGTGACGGATGCTGTTTTTGTGCAGTTCGGCCGGCAGTTCGATCTGGCGGAGGAAGGATCCGTCGCGCATGTCGAGAAAGGTCAGGTTCGGCCGCATGTCGGCGATGTTGAGCTTGGCGCGGCCGCTGTCCGGATGGGTGAGGATGCCGCCATTGGCGATCGCCATTGCGCCGCCGTGCGGCAGCAGCGTGAGGTCGTGCGGCCCGATGCCGTGGCTGTCCCATTCCCCGACGCGCCGGTAGCCGTCCCGGCAATCCCAGATCCCGATGACTCCGCGCGCATTGTCGTAGTCGTTCTCTGTGGTGAACAGCAGGGCGCCGTCCGGGGAGAAGCCAGCATGGCCGTAGAAATGCCGCCCGGCGGGCGCATTGACCATGTCGCTCAATGTTCCGGTTCCAAGATCGACGACCAGCATGAAGCGGCCTGGGCGGCGCGCCATATGGACCGCGGTGTTCCCGTCTGGAGATATCGTCGTCGCATGCCCGCGGCCCGGAAGCGGGATCTCGAAAGGCGTGGCGCCGGCCTCGGTGCAGCCGACCAGAACGAAGCTGCCATTCTCCTTGCGGGCGGCGGAGATCAACAAGCGGTCGTCTCCGCTGCCTGCGGTCAGCGGGCGCGGGAGCAGGGCGGCGGCGCCGGAGAGGGTAAGGCCGGTGAGGAAGTTGCGGCGTGAAATCATAGGATCAATCTCCGTCCCTGCTGTTGAAACCGGGAGAGATGTCTAGGGAAACGGCGAGGTCTGTGCGGATCATGCCGGCGAGTTCCTTCAGTTCGGCACGGATGGTCTCCAGTTTCCGGCGTGCTGCCGCGTCCTCATAGGCCCGGTAGAGCGGCATGCCGATGGCGGCGATATCGCCGGAGACTTGGCTGAACAGGGTAGCGATGCGATCCGCGAGCTTGGCGTTTCCCGCCATGCGCAGGGCGGTGTCGAAGCCGCCGTTCAGGTAAAGGTCCGCGATGCCTTCGACGGAAGTGGCCATGATCTCCAGGGAGAGGCCGCTGCGCCAGGCTTCGGCCAATTTCGGCCGGGCCGTCTCGACGCTAGAGCCGATCGGCCGCCCGATACGCAGGTCCCGGCTGGCCTCCACCTCGGCCAGAAGGCTTTGCAGCAGGTCGATAGAGACCTGACCGATCTCCGTATCGGGATCGCTGCCGGCTCCGCTGAGGTATTGGGCATAGCCGTCGGTCGGGTTCCATTCGACCGCAATATTCCGGGCCATATCGGCGAGGTTTCGGGCAATGACCGTTGTCAGCGAGCAGCGGAACGTGCCTTTCTCGGTCGCATAGCTCTCATGACCCTCCGCGAGCAGGCGCTCCAATGCGGGCAGTCCCTGGATGGCGACGCTCGTCCCTGAGAAACGGTCCGCAGAGAGAGCCGTCTCGTCTGCGGCCGACAGGGTGCGTGAGAGCTGTTTGCCGATCTTGTTTCGGGTGTCGGGCCAGAACTGGATCCGATAAGCGCGATCGAGATAGGTCACCGGACCGAACTGGATATGCCGGATTCCCGCCCAGGCGATCCAGTAATCCCGGAAGGCCCGGTCGAGCGTTGAGAACGCGGCGGCATTCTTGACCGCACAATAGGTGTCCGCGGCTGCGGTCAGCGCCTCTCCGGTTTCGGCGAGACGCTCATAGCGCGGCAGGATATGGCGCGTGACGCTCGCCTGAGCGATGGCTCCATGCGTCGCTTCGCTGTCCTGCGCCGACGCCGTGCCGGACCCCGCCATCGCCATGGCAAGCACTGCCGTCGCTCGGAAAACGAGCTGTCTCATTCTTGTCTCCTCAGAGGGAATTCAGGAAGCGGAGAAGATTCTCCCGCTCCGCGGCTGAGAGGGCGATGACGCGGTTCCGGGCCGCCTCGGCCTCGCCGCCATGCCAGAGAACTGCTTCGAGCAGATTGCGGGCGCGGCCGTCATGGAGGAAATAGGTGTGACCGTTCACCGTGCGCGTCAGGCCGATGCCCCAGAGCGGTGGTGTCCGCCATTCGCGTCCGTCCGCGATCCCGTCCGGCCGGTTGTCGGCAAGACCGTCGCCCATATCGTGCAGCAGCATGTCCGTATAGGGCCATATGAGCTGGAAGGACTGTTCCGGGCGTAGCGGATCGCGCGGCGTCACGAATTTCGGCCGGTGGCAACCGGTGCAACCAGCCTCGTAGAAGACCTTTTTGCCGGCAAGCACTTCCGGGGCTCCCACATCGCGCCGTGCCGGCACCGAGAGGTTGCGGCTGTAGAAGGTGACGAGATCCAGCAGGTGGTCGTTGACCTCTACGTCGCCGTCGGCAGGGTCTCCGCCATGTGGGGCGCCGAGGCAGACTGTCTGTGCCTCCGTACAGTCGCCGCCATTGGCGGGGTGCAGCGTCGAGGAGATCCCGATATCGCCCGCGAAAGCGCCGGAGACCTGGTCCTTCAGGGTCGGCTCGTTGGCTTTCCAGCCGAACCGGCCGAGCATGATTTCGCGGGAGAGGGCGCTCATTACCCGGTTCGCGCGGCCCGATATGCCGTCGCTGTCCTCATCGTCCGGATCGGCCCAACTCAGGATGTCGGCCTCACCGAGCGCTTCCAGCATGCCGAGCCCGATCATCGGCGAGGCGATCCGCGGCGAGATCATCAGACCTTCGGGAAAATCGCCGTAATTCGGGTCCTTCAGCGCGTAGACCGGCTTTCGCAGCTCGACCGTCGTGCCGTCAGCAAGGGCAATGGTTTCCAACGCGTAGCTGATCTCGATCCGCGCTTCGGCCTCCTGACCGGGGATCGCGAATGTCTGCAACTGCCCGCCATAGACCGGGGCCGGCAGCGAATGAGCCGCACCGCTTTCGAGCAATGCCCGTTCCTCGCCGGTTTCGGGCGGGACGCTCAGCCGGATCAGCAGGGCGACGGAATCCGCGTGCTCGCCATCCGGTGGGGCGCCGCGGCCGTCCTTCAGGTGGCAGCGCTGGCAGGAGCGTGCATTGTAGAGCGGGCCGAGCCCGTCGGAGGATTTCGTGCTGGCGGGCGAGCTCACCCACATCTTCTTGAAGATACCGTCGCCGAGTTCGAAATAGAGGCGCCGATCGAAGGCCATGTTTGCGGAG
This sequence comes from Nisaea acidiphila, assembly GCF_024662015.1. Taxonomy (NCBI): domain Bacteria; kingdom Pseudomonadati; phylum Pseudomonadota; class Alphaproteobacteria; order Rhodospirillales; family Thalassobaculaceae; genus Nisaea; species Nisaea acidiphila. The sequence continues at coordinate 3,110,529 of NZ_CP102480.1, forward strand.
GGGTGGGAGAAGACGTCGCCGTTGACCCTTTTCCTGTGGGTCGCGGCGCCACCCTGCATGGTCTCGTACTTCTCGGCCTTGGAGAAATCCGCCGTCGGTTTCGTGACCCTGGCGATTCGCGCGGCCTCGCTCTCGGCGCGGCCTTCCGGGGCGGCTCCGAAAGCGAAAACGACTGCGGTCAGCAGCAAAAGCACTTTGTTCAGCATGACTTCGTTCTATCGCAAGAACAGGGGGACGTGCCATCCCGTCGAGCGGGACCTTTTAACGCAGCCCTACATACTCACCAAAGAAAAGCGGGGGCGGCAAAAGCCGCCCCCGAGTGGGAGAGATATGCTGGTGTCGCACCCGTTTACTGAAAAACAGCACCCGGGTTGTCGAGACTGTCGGAACCTTCGAACTCGAGGGCAGACAGACCGAGCGCTGCGACGACACGCTCGATCGACTCGGTTTGCGCGGTGAGGGCGTCGACGGCGGCTTGAACGATCTCGTTCCCGCGCGCGTTTCCTTCCGCGAGCATCTGGTCGTAACTCTGTCCATTTCCGGCTTCGTCGGAGAGGACGGTCATTTTGTTCATGGTGATGTCGAGGGCGGCGCGAAGCTCTTCGTCGGCCGCGCTGTCCTTCGCGGCAACCAGGGCAGAGAGGCTCTCGCCTTTCACCATCGTGCCGTTGGTCCGCTTGTACTCGCCGAGATAGACATTCCGGATGCCCAGTGCGTCATTGTAGTGCGAGCGGTGGGTGTTATCGCTGAAGCAATCGTGTTCTTCCTCGGGATCGTGAAGCATGAGGCCAAGCTTCATCCGTTCGCCGGCAAGCTCGCCATAGGACAGGCTGCCCATACCGGTGAGGATGGTGGCGATACCCTTGTCGGCATCGCCTTCGAGAAGGCCGGTGCGCGCGGCGCCGCCTTCGGTCCACTGGGCCGTCATCCACTCAAGTTCGTCGACCAGCATGCCGGTTGCGACGGTGAGGTAGGCGGCGCGACGCGCGCAGTTCCCGTTGGTGCAGTTCGCGGTGTCGAAATCGCTGGCCTTGCGGTCGCCGGCGCCCGGCCCGGTGCCGTTCAGATCCTGACCCCAGAGCAGGAACTCGATCGCGTGGTAGCCGGTGGACACATTGGCTTCGATCTCGTCGATTTCGTGCAGGGATTCGACGAGCGCCCGATCGATCTTGCTGGCGTCGATCGTCTTGCCGCCGATATTCACGGACGGATTAGCGACCACGTTGGCCGTATAATAGGGGTTGGCGTCTGACTCGGAGCCGTAGACATCCGCCTTCACATAGTCGATCAGACCTTCGTCCAGCGGCCAGGCATTCACCTTGCCCTCCCAGTCGTCGACGATGGCATTGCCGAAACGATAGGCCTCAGTCTGCTGGTAGGGCTCGCGCGCGGCGATCCAGGCAGTGCGCGCCACGGCCAGATTGGCTTCGGTCGGCGCTGCGATCAGCGTGGAAACGGCGCTCTGGAGGGACTTGGCGCCAGCCAGGGAATCGCCATAGCCGGCAGCGGCAATGTCCGCGTACGTCGCGAGAACCGCCTTCTTGGCGCCGCTATCGTTTGCGTCGGCCGGAAAGGCCGTCAGCGCGCCTGCTATGGAGATGGCTGCGATCGCCATGTTCACAAAAACCTTCTTGCTCATATCTCTCTTCTCGGTTCGATGTTGCTCGGTCGTTTCAGCGCCGATCACGTTGTCGATGAGAGGGACATTATTGAAAGTCATTCTCAATTGCAATAGACAATAAGCGACTAAATTGGTCTTATTTAAAATTGCGAAAATTCAATGAGTTATGTAGAAATTTACTGTTTTTGGCGGCTATCTGGCGGAATAAATACCCGGGATGGATTCAAGGATCAGCGATGCGTATGTGTCAGATTCCTGCATCAGCTGATCGATCTCGAGGTCGTCGAGTTTGATCTTTACCCGGACGCCATTCGCATTCTGGGAGACCAAGTCGCAGGGAATTCTGCTGTGGGTACCCTCGAGGACGAGGTAGATCCGGGAATTTTCGATCACGGGGAGTTCCCCGACCAGGAGCATGCCCGTCAAGGAGATGTTCCGGACCGTTACGGGCCAGGTTTCGCCAGCACCCTGTGTCGGCGATAGCTCGCCGCTGAGGGACGTCGGTCTTCTGGCGAAATCACGACGTTCCACGGGAGGCGGCATTCTTGATTTTCGATCGTTCGCGCTCATGGGCGGACCTCAATCGACTATTCCCATGCAATTTTCAATCTTAGCATGTTCCCAGATCGTGTTCATCTGGGTCGAATCCGTGAAAATTGCGCCTTCGATCTTGGCGCGGCTGAAATTCGTCTGGCTCAATACGGCGCCATTGAACATGACCGGGATCGTTTTGCCGGTCCGCTGATGCTGCGCGTTAAAGATCTCCGCCACCTCCAGGCGCGCGCCGAGAAACTTGGTCTCCTCGAGATTGGCGTTTGTGAACATGGTGCCGCGCAGGGCCGCACCGATGAAGCTGGCCCGGGTGAGGTTTGCACCGGAGAAATTGGCAAGCATGAGTTCGGACTGATCGAAGGTCGCGCCGGTCAGGTTTGCGCCGGCGAATGTCGCACCTCGAAGATCACAGCCGGTCAGTTCGATCTCACGCAGGTCCATACCGCTGAAATCCGCACGCTCCCCGATCTCACCGTTCGAGACGATCCATTTGCTGTGGAGGCCGATCATCTCGGCAACTTCGGCCGGCAGGTCCTCGCAGTTTTCCAGCGTGATCGCGCCATCGAGGTTCGTGTTGTGCAATTTCGCCGTCGACAGGTCGACATTGCGCAGATTCGCGCCGGACAAGTCGCAATTCGAGAGGTTGGTGCCGTTGACGGAGGCGCCCGCCAGAATGACGCCGCGGAGCTTGGAGCCGGCAAGGTCGGCCCCGTCGAGCGTTGCACCCGCCAGATTGACGGCGTGCATGTCGTCGTCGGTGAACATCGTGCCGATGGCCCGGACATTCGTCAGGTTCGCGTCCTGAAGATCGGCGCCGCGCAAATCGACGTCGTTCATGTTGGCGCCGTCGAGATTGGTGCTGACTGCTCCACCGCTATTCCCAGCCCAACGAACTATCTGCCCCGGACGCATGTCCACATCGAGAAGCGACGCGCCGGTCAGGTCCGCCATGATGAAATTGGCGCCACGCAGGTCTGCCTTGGAGAAGATCGCACCTTTCAGGTCGGCCCAGGCGAAGTTCGAGCCATAGAGATCCGAGTTGCTGAAATCGGTCCGTCCGCAGGACGTCTCGGTGAAATCAGCGCAAGGGAGAACGGCCTGGGTCAGCGACATGTAATCGAAGCGGCATTTCGAAACTTCGAAATTGTCGTCGTTCAGTCTGAGCCCCCCTGGACGTCCCGCTATGTAAGCATGGTGCGATTTGATCGCGGCCATGATGTCTTCGGGAATAGGCCTGTGCTCGGAGATATCGAATGCCACGGTCATTTAACATCCAAAGCGCTCGGAAGCGCAGAGACGCGACTCTTTTGGATCGGATTCGGGTGACGGCGCTGAATCCGTTCGTGTACGCGGGGGCGGTGCTGTTCTCGCCGGGCGAAAGACGAGACATTATCGAAGTTTTCGTCTGACATAGTATCGCTTAGACTAGGGGTTATTCCTTTACACTTGGTGAACAGAGATGCAGGACCCGTTGAGACAGCCGCTGCCCGTCGGACGACGGGACGACCTGCGCATGTCTCTCAACCAGCTTCTTTTCGGGATGTCGCAGTTCGGCTCCAGTGCGGTCGTGGCATGGCGGCCGTCGCGCAAGGGGCTTGAGATCATCTTGCTGCCGAAAACCCGCCTGTTCCAGCTGGAGGAACCGGAAGAGCGGGTTTTCGAAGGCCCCCGTCACTGCACTGACGAGGAGTTTCGGCGGATCTACGAGTTTCTGGGCGTCCAGCCGACGGAGATCCGGCTGGATTTCCCGATCGGCGGTGGCGCGAACGGTCTTGCGCACGAAGATGTTGAATCCGTCATGTCCCGTTACTCGATCGGTTTCGCACGCTTCCGTACGGTTTTTCTGATCGATGTCGTCGGTTTTTCCAAATATTCCCCGGAAGAGCAGGCCAATCATCTCTCGACGCTGAAGTTCAGCCTGTCTCTGGCGGAGGCGACGCTGCACCAGAAGGGGCTGCCCGTGGAAATGGGGCGCTCGACGACAGGAGACGGGTACTACGTCTGGAACCTGCAGACCGGGATCGAGGAGGATATCAGCCTGTTCGTGCTGATGTCTCTATTTTCCTTGTATTACAAGAGCTTGCAGAGGGAGATGTCGGATAAGATGCCGCTGCCGGAACTGCGCATGGCGATCAGCGGCGGCAGCCACTACGTATTCTACGAGCCGAGTCCGAAATATGTAGCTCGGCACGAATATATTGTCGGGGATGTCACCATCAATGTCGCCCGGCTGATCGGCAAAGCCCGGACCGATCAGATACTTGTCGGCGATTGTTCCAATACGACGGAGGGCTCTGACGTCTGGACCGCCCATCGCTACGTCATGGCGGCAAACAAGGTCCTTGACGGCTTCCGTACCCTGAAGGTGTTCGGGGACGAAGTTGAGGAAATCCGGTTCTACCTGACCGGCCCCAAGGACGAGGCGCGTTTCCGCAATCAGAAGATCAAAATCGTGGACAAGCACGGTTTCGAACACATTTGCTACAATGCAAAGGTCAACACGCACATGAAGAGTGCGACCTCGATCTTCGCTGGTCTGCAGCATCAGGATTTGCGGAGTTCGATGAAGGGCTGAGCCGGCGCTCGCCTTACTTCATAATGTTGTCTGTATCGACGCCGTCGAACTTCACGTTGTTGAGGTTCGCGGCTGTCATGTCCGTCTTGCGCACCTTTCCTGTCCGCTTCCCGTCGGCGCCGAAGATGGGCATTGCGCCGACATGTGCGTTGGACATGTCAGCGCCGCTGAGGAAGGCCCCCTTTAGGTTCGTGCCGAACATCAGAGCGCCGGACAGCGTGGCATTCATCAGATTGCATTTTTCCAGATCGGCCAGAACCAGGTTGGCAAAAGACAGATCGGCGTCGCTCAGGTCGCAGGAATATAGCGAGACGCCGGTCAGGTTCTGGCGCCGGAGCTTGAGTTTGCGGAGCGACATAGATTTGATGATCGCCCGCGAGCCGCGCTCACCGTTCGATTGCAGCCACTCGAAATGCTGCGCCAGCGCGATCCGGAGCTCCTGCGGGAGCGATTTGAAATCGCCCGTCGTGTTCAGATCGATGCTGAGTTTGACGTTGTTGATTTCGTCGAACGCATTCGAATCTGTCTCGGCCCTGGCGAGGGCATCCTCGCTCACCATGCTGTTGGCGAGCCGCGCGCCTTTCAGGATCGTGCGTTCGAGCTTGGCATCCGTCAGCCTAGTATCCGAAAGATCGGCATCTTCCAGATTGGCTCCGGTGAGGTCGACGCCGGAGAGGTCGGAGCCGAAAAGCTCGGCGCCCTTGAGGTTGGCGTCCCGCAGGCTTGCGCCGCTGAGATCGACATTGGAGAACTTGGCACGCTGGCCGCGCGCGAAATCCATCAGGCAGGCGCTGAGGTCGCTCTGTTCCATGCCGATGGTCTCGTCAGGCGACTCGCCGAGAACGAGTCCCCCGCGAAAATCCGCGTCCTCAAGATCGGCATGGGAAAGATCTGCATTCTTCAGATTCACGCCGCGCATGATCGTGCGCTTCAGCTTGGCGTGTTTCAGGTTCGCACCTTGGAGTTTCGCCCCGAAAAGGTCCGACTCGCTGAGGTCGGCGCCTTCCATCTGCGCGTTCTGAAGTCCTGTGCCTACGAGCACGGCACGCGGCAGAAGAGCGTTCTTGAGATTAATTCCGGCAAGATCCAGGCGCGACAAATCGCACTGCTTGCCGCCGGGTTTGCGCTGCAGCCACTTTTTGTGTTCGGCGAGGAAGGTGCCCATGAACTTTTGGGCATCTTCTTCCAAGAGATGCTGGTCGATCGACCTTGACACCATAGGTTCCCCCAAACCCATCTGCTAACCCAGTCTCATCTGTAACAGAGCAAGCGGCATGGTGGTCTTCCGCGAAATTTATATCAGATCGGGTATGATAATGAACCAGATACCGGGAATCGGTTGGTGGGATTCGTCACGAAAAAGTGCATTTCTAGTAGCCTCCGGGCGTGTATGAACCCTGCATTGTGAGAAAAATCAACCCGATTTGCCGTTCGCGCGTGGGAGAGGGCTTAAATGAATATCAAGATGATCAGCGAGAAATATGGAGTAGATGGGCAGATTCAGCCTTCCGATATGAAAGCAGTTGCGGAAGCAGGCTTTAAGCTCGTGATTAATAATCGGCCCGATGGCGAAGAGCCGGGGCAACCTCCGGAAAGTGACCTCAGGGCAGCGGCGGAGGCGGCGGGGTTGTCGTACCAATTTATTCCGATGACGCTCCCGACCCTGACCCCGGACGTGGTCTTGCAGCAGCATGGCGCGATCGAGTCCGTCGAAGGCGAGGTTTTCGCATTCTGCCGGAGCGGGACCCGGTCGACGATTCTCTGGGCGCTGTCGCAGGTTTGCTGCAATGGAAACTCCGTCGCGGCGGTATCGGCGGCCGCGGGAGAGCAAGGTTACGACCTGTCTGGTGTCGAGCCTTTGCTTGAAGGCTATCGTGAGGCGATGAAAGCCTGAATAACTCTTCAACGTGGAAAACATTCGTCGGCCTGAACCTGTAATGGTTCGCGGGGAAATCTGCTGCACCGATAAGATTAGTTCCGCGAATGTTTTTCTATTCGAAAACAATTTGAATAAATTTAAAATCGAATGATAGAACCGTCCCTGGACCGGGGGGCATTTCATTGTCGTCCAATTTGCACCGCGTTTGGGGCGTGATGCGTTGCGGGAAATTACCGAAACTGAGTTCGGGAACGGCACTCTAGGCCGGGCCTTCGACTATTGGAATGGGATCAGGGGGCAATCGGCATGGCCGATGCGCCGCGATCTCGACCCTATGGATATTGGACCGGCCTTGTTGCCACACAGCATGCTGGTCGATGTCGACCCCGTGGCGCGCAATGTGCGCCACAGGGTCGTGGGGACGAGTTTCAGCGACCATTTCGGGCGCGAGCTTACAGGCACGACACTGACCGAAATTCTCAGCGGCAGTTACCTCGATTTCATTACAGAGCTGTTCATGACCTCGTTCGAGCGCGGGGCACCGATCTTCTCCGAGAGCCGGTTCAGGTGGGATGAAGGGCGCCTGCTGCGGACCTGGCGGCTTATGATGCCGCTTTCCAGGGACGGAAAGAGCCCGGACATGTCTTTCGTCGTGCAGGTCTTCGACCAGACTCCACCCCCGCCGTTGCCGAAGGTGAAGCTCTTCGAGCGCGGTGCCTGGAACGATATCTCGGAACGATTTTCAGTATTCGCCGTTGATGCCGCGGTGCTTTAGGCACTACTCAATAACTCCGTTGTTACGCCGGTATGTTGACCGCTTCCGGCACCTCAGTTCGGACGGGCGAAATGGGACATTCCTACGACCTTGCAATTGTCGGTGGCGGCATTTGCGGACTTGCCAGTGCGCTGGCGGCGTCGAAGCGCGGCAAGAAGGTGGTTGTGATCGACCGGGACGCCCAGTCGAACGGTGCCTCCGTACGGAATTTCGGCTTTGTGACCGTTACCGGGCAGAAAGCCGGCGAGACTTGGCTGCGGGCGGCGAGATCGGCCGAAATCTGGCGAGATATTGCTCCGAAGGCGGGAATTCCTGTTCATCACGAGGGTCTTTTGGTGACCGCGCAGCGGCCGGAAGCGGTCGATGTGCTGGAAGAATTCGCCGGTACCGAGATGGGGCGGGACTGCCGTCTGCTGACGGCGGCAGAGGCGGCGGCGAAAGCGCCTGTGCTCGCGTCCGGCAATCTCCGTGCGGGTATGTGGAGTCCTCACGAGGCCCGCGTCGAGCCGCGTCAGGCTCTGCCGCGGCTCGCGCAATATCTGGTGTCGGAACACCAAGTCGATATCCGCTGGTCGACGGCGGTCGTCGGGGTCGAAGACGGTCGCGTAGAGACGACTGCGGGCCGGATAGAAGCCGGGGCGGTAATCGTTTGTCCTGGCCCGGACCTTTCGACCCTGTTCCCGGAGCGGCTCGCGGCATATGACCTGCGTCTCTGCAAATTGCAGATGCTGCGGCTCGGACCGCAACCGCCGGAATGGAAACTGCCGGGTGCCATCATGTCGGACCTCAGTCTGGTGCGGTACGAGGGCTATACCGGTCTTGCCTCGTCGGCGGCCTTGCGCGCGCGTCTCGATGTGGAGCAGCCGCAATGGCTGGCACACGGGATCCATCTTATTGTGGTGCAAGGCGCGGACGGCTCCCTGGTCGTCGGCGACTCGCATCACTATGCCGCAACGCCCGATCCCTTCGCGCCCGCAGTGGTCGAGGACCTGATCCTCGAGGAGGCTGGTCGGGTCCTCGCTATTGAGAACAGCAAGGTCATCGAGCGTTGGATCGGAATCTATCCATCCGCGGCGGATCGGACCGCGTTCATCGACAATCCGTCCGAGGGCGTGCGTATCCTCGTCGTGTCCAGCGGCACCGGCATGAGCACCGCCTTCGCGCTTGGAGAGGAGACCATCGCCTCGCTTTATGGCGCGGCCTAACCTGAAAGGAATTCCAGATGTCCGCGGAAGAGCTGGGCGTGAAAGCTGTCATCTTCGATTGGGCCGGTACGATCATCGATCATGGCAGCCGCGCACCGATGGGCGTGTTCCAACGCGCTTTCGCCGCTTTTGATGTCGAGATCACGATCGACGAGGCGCGGGCGCCAATGGGGCTGCCGAAATGGGATCATATCAAGGCCGTCGGTACCCAGGAGCGGATTGCGCAAGTCTGGGCGACCACCCACGGCGCGCCGTTTTCGGACGCGGACGTCGATCGGATCTACGAGGTCTTCGTACCGATGAACGTAGATGTCATTCCGGACTTCGCGGATATGATTCCCGGTGCGCTCGATACTGTCGCCGCGTTGCGCGGGCGTGGCCTCAAGATCGGCTCCACCACCGGATATAACCGGGAGATCATGGAAAAGCTGGTGCCGATCGCAAAGGACCTCGGCTACGCGCCGGACAATCTGGTCTGCGCAGGCGATCTCGCGCACGGTCGTCCGACGCCGCTCATGATGTATAAATGCTTTCTCGATCTCGATGTCTGGCCGGCCGCGGCCTGTATCAAGGTCGACGATACCGAGCCGGGGATCGCGGAAGGCAATGCCGCCGGATGCTGGACGGTTGGCGTGACGGTCTCAGGCAATGCTTTCGGGCTTTCCCGAGAGGAAACGGAAGCATTGGGCGAAGCGGATTTCCTGGAGCGCAAGAAGAAGGCCGAGCAGACGCTCCGGAGCGCCAACCCGCATTACTTGATCGACAGCGTGGCCGCGCTTCTCGACGTCGTCGACGATATCGGGACGCGTCTTGCCAAGGGTGAGCGCCCCTAGTGCACGGCTTTCCTGCCAAAAAGGCAACACGGTCACTAAATGTAAAGAGAATCGTGCAATTCTGACTTTGGCGCGGTGCCGCTGCTTGCTATGGCTGATCGGTACCGTTCTGTTGGCACTCTAGGCTCCGTTAGATTGACCCCATGATTACTCCGCTCAGGCGCCTCATGCGTTACCGGCTCGTCATTCCGATCCTGCGCGGGAAGGATTTGCCGGACTATACGGCACGGGGCGTCGGTATCGGCGTGGCGGTCTCCCTCACTCCTCTTGTCGGAGTGCAGATGCCGATCGTCGCGGGCATCTGGTCGCTCGTGCGTCTGCTGCGTCCGAACTGGACCTTCAGCCTTGTGGTCGCCCTTGCCTGGACTTGGGTCACCAACGTCTTCACGGTGCCGATCGTCTATTACGTCTTCCTGCAGACCGGGAACCTGATGTTGGGCCGCTGGGACAATCTCAGCGCATTCGAGCATTTCGCAGATCGACTCGACCAGATCCTCGGGCAGGACGTCACCGGTATCATGGCGGTGTGGGTTTATTTCGCTGCCATGCTGGACGAATGGGGTTTGCCGTTGTTCGTCGGCTGTCTTCCGTGGATGATCGGAGGAGGCTGGCTCAGCTACCGCTGGAGCCATGTTTACATTGAGCGCTTTAAGGCTGCACGGCGGGAACGTCAGGCTCGGAAGGCCGCTCGAAAACAGGCAGCGCTGAATACCGGGCCTGCGACGGCCGATAACGGGCGCTGACTGTTTTCGAAGCAGGCGGAAGGAAAGCGGATGTCCGGATACAGGCTTGAGAGCAGTCCTAATACAGTCCATTGGGGCTTTTTCGATGCCGGTCTAGAGCCGGTGTTGAAGGTCGCCTCCGGGGACGAGGTCACGATCGCGACCATTTCAGGCGATAAGCCGGCTCTTCCGGGGCCCGGCTATACGGTGCTGCCGGAACATCGCGAGGTCATCGAGACCATGCGGCCGGGGCTTCCGGGTCACATCTTGACGGGGCCTGTCCATGTCGAAGGGGCGAAGCCCGGGCATGTACTGCAGGTCGATATCCTCGATGTCAAACCGCGCCAGGACTGGGGCTTCAATTACAGCGCGCCGCTGAAAGGCGCGCTGCCGGACGATTTCGACGAGGTCACCCATACCATCATCGCCATCGATGCCGAGCGGAATGTCGGCCGCTTGCCCTGGGGACTGGAACTGCCGCTTGCGCCGTTCTTTGGGGTTATGGGCGTCGCCCCGCCGCCGGCCTGGGGGCGCGTCAGCACGATCCAGCCGCGGGCCAATGGGGGCAATCTCGACAACAAGGAACTGGTTGCCGGGACGACGCTCTTCCTGCCGGTTTTTGTCGAAGGAGCTCTATTCTCCGCCGGAGACGGGCATGGGGCGCAGGGCGACGGAGAGGTCTGTGTCACCGCGATCGAAATGGCGCTCGAAGGACGTTTTCGGCTCACCGTGCGGGAGGATATGAGCCTTCCGCTGCCGCGCGCCGAGACGGCGGACCATTTCATCACAATGGCGTTCAACGAGGATCTGGACGAGGCCGGGCGCGAGGCCCTGCGGCAGATGCTGGACCTGATCACCGAGCGGACCAACCGCAGCCGTCCCGAGGCGTATATGCTCTGCAGCCTTGCGGCGGACCTCCGGGTGACCCAGATGGTGAATGGAAACAAGGGCATCCATGTGATGCTGGCGAAGCATCTGCTGGATGCCGGGTAACGCGGCGGGAGATCCCGATGAGATATCCGTTTCGCAATCTGAGTACCGCAGTTCTGTGCGCCGCGCTTCTGGTCGGCGGCGCCGGGACGGTGAGCCCCGCTTCCGCGGAACGTGTCTCGCCGGACCGGACGAACGCGCGGCACATGTCGCGGGCCCCCGAAAAGCCGGACTGGCGGATGAAGAGGGTCACGTTCAAGAAGAGCACGATCTACGAGAACGCGGCGAAACGCGGTCTGCTGATGGTCGAGAGCGGTCCCTTGAGACAGGTCGCCGAATACGACAAACGTGCGACCGACGCTTGCCGGGACGGGCGTTTCAACCGCTTCGGCGGCGGGTTCGTGCGGATCGGCGGACGGACCTATCGTGCGGCACGGTCCCGCGATATCCGGCGGCCGCGCAATTTCGAAGTCCAGCCCGGCGTCTATATTTTCTCCCGTGAAGGCTCGACCCGCTGCACCGTTCATCGGGCCGAGCGCGAATAGACGACGGATGAAGCTTCCCTACTTCTTTTTCGGCACGCTGATGGATCAGGACGTGCTGGAGCGGGTGCTCGGTCGCGCGCCCGGACCGCTCTCAACGGCGGCTGTGTTGCATGGATATTCGCGGGTGCGTGTCGACCGCGAGCCCTATCCGGCGCTCGTCACAGCGCCCGGACACCGGGTGGCTGGGCTGCTGCTGCGCGACTATTCCGCCGAGGACGATCGCAGGATCCGCTATTTCGAGGATTTCGACTTCGCCATCGAGCAAACGGAGGTGGAAACCGAGGCGGGAAGCGAGACGGCACATTTTTGCGGCGCGGTCAGCAACATCACGCCGATGGACGAACCCTGGTCGTACGAAGAGTGGGTCCGGACGGACAAGGAGCGCTTTCTCAGGGTGACCGACATCTACATGAAGGGCTATGGCACGCTCGATGCCGAGGCGGCGGACCGGCTCTGGCTGGATACGGTCGCCGAGCTGTTCGGAGACTGAGCGGGCCGCGTCAGTCGAAATGTTCGTGCGGCAGGTAGCCGAGTCCGAAGCGTTCCCGCCAGGCGAGGAAAAGCCGCGCAGTGTCTACCGCATCGCTCTCCGCCCGATGCGCGGTGCCGGCGCGCTCTAGTTTCATCACCTCAAGCGCTTCGTCGAGTGAGATCCGCCGTCCGCCGGCGAGCACGTATTCCTGCACCTGGCAGAGATCCAGATAGGCGTGCGAGGCGGGATCGACGGCATCCTTGGCCCGCACCTCGGCATCGAAGAGCACATTGTCCGAGCCCCAACCGATCCAGAGCTTAGAACTCGATCCGTAGGTTTTACGCAGCCTGTGGCAAGCGTCCTGAAAGCGGATGCCATTGGCTGCGATCATCTCCTCGGTAATTCCTGTGAATGCGGCGCAGAACGGGGAAATCCGGGACGCGACCGGTTTGGTCAGTATGGAGGCGGTGCGCACGATCTCGTCGCGCTTCAGGTCGATTTCGGCGAGGCCGATCTCGATGATCTCAGGGCGTTCGCCCTCCGGCGGAGGACCGTCCCAGCAGGTCAGTTCGAGATCCACGGCCAGGAGACGGTCGTGCCGCAGATTCTTGTGCATGGCGTTGCGCTTCCGTTCGATCCGCGCGACGGGCCGCTGGATGTGAGGCTGACCGAAATGCAAAGCCCCACCGCGCGTCTGCGTCAGGTGGGGCATAGCATTTTTATGTCTGTTGCATAAGACAGACTATCGAGCCTCAGGCTCTCGGATATTCATATGTCTGCGGACTTATGACGGCCCGGGCCGTCTCGCTGCCGTTGCGTCCCTTCTTCAGAGACGCGTTTCCTGCATCGGTGGTTCCATCGCGATTAACGACCTCCCTGAGTGGGTTTCGCCTTGTCCGGATGGGACAAGAAAAGCGTGACTCCGAATCGCCGGAAGGTCAATCGGAGCGGGTGGAATCGCGGCGCATGGCACGTCCGCCCGCTTTGCGCGCCATGCATGCCGATGCTACCAATTCAACATAATCAACGATCTGAAGAACCGGGGGAGCGAAGCGATGGAACTGGGTCTCAAAGGCAAGCGGGTTCTGATCACGGGGGCGTCGAAAGGCATCGGCCTCGGTTGCGCGAAAGCTTTCGCCGCCGAAGGCTGTGCGCTCGACCTTGTCGCCCGCGACCGGGAGCGGCTGGAACAGGCGCGCGACGTGCTGAGCGGCGCCGGAGCGGACTGTGCGATCCATTCGCTCGACCTCTCGGCCTCGGGGGCCGTTGAACGGCTCTGCGAGGCCGTCGAGGTGCCGGACATCGTCGTGAACAATGCGGGCGCAATCCCCGGGGGCGACCTGCAGGCGGTGGTCGAGGCGACCTGGCGTGAGGCTTGGGACCTCAAGGTCTTCGGTTATATCAACATGGCGCGGGCCTTCTACCCGGTGATGAAGGCGAACGGTGGCGGCGTGATTTTCAACGTGATCGGCCTCGCCGGTGTGAAGCTCGACCCGAAATACATTGCGGGCACGGCAGGCAATGCCTCGCTCAACGCCTTCACCAAGGCGATGGGATCGAACGCGCTCGCCGACGGGATGCGGGTGCTCGGGGTCAATCCGGGGCTGGTGGAGACCGACCGGCTGGTTACGCTGCTGAAGACGAAGGCGAAAGACGAAAAGGGCGACGAGGACCGCTGGCAGGACTTTCTCGCCGGTCAGCCGCTTGGCCGGGCGGCGACGGTAGACGAGATTGCCGACGTGGTGACCTTCCTCTGTTCTCCGCGGGCCGGATGGGCGACCGGAATCGTGGTCGACCTCGACGGCGGCCAGACCTACCGCTGAGCCAGGCCTACCGATGAGGACGGGGCCGCAGAGCTTTTGGGCATAAAAAAACGGCCTCCGGAGAGGCCGTTTTCTCTTTCAGGAACGCCTGTCTCAGACGCCGGCCCGGTAGAGCCGGTCGTGGAACAGCGGGCTGTCCTTCATCTGGTGCAGCGTCTTCGCAGCGGCGAGGATCGCCAGATCCGCCAGCGGCTCGACGATGATAACCATCATGTAAGCGCCGCCGAACAGGCCCACCTGGCTAAGTGTCTCGGCGCCGAAGCCCTGGCCGTAGAAGGCCCAGAAACCGACCCAGGCGACCACGCCGCCCTGATAGGCGGTCGAGAGCGCGAGCGCCTGACCGTAGCCGACATCCTTGTAGGCGGTCTTCGCCGGGATGATCTTCTGCGCGACCAGATAGACCGCCATCAGCGGCACCAGCAGCGTGGTGATGTTCATGCCGTATTGCGGCAGGTCGAACGGCGCGAACAGCACGCCCTGGATCAGCAGGCCGAGGGCGAGGCCGATCGCCGCCGGCGCGAGACCGAACATGAGGAAGAGGGTGGAGCCGAGGATGAAATGCACCTCGGAAACGCCAACCGGATAGTGCGGGAGGACCTGGAAGAAACAGAAGACGAGCGCGGTCGTGATCGCGCTGCGCAGGACAAGCTGCGTCAGGCCGTCGTTCTTGATCGTGTTCCAGGACAGCTTGGCGAGGCCGCCGAGGCAGCCGGCCGCGGTGCCATAGCTGAGCAGAATTTTCGCGCCGTTCACGACACCGGGTTCGATATGCATAAATCGCTTCCTTTCCCGCACCCTCCGTGCGGTAGAGCGCCGGGCGGGCGCCCGGCCGGGTTGGACATGGACATGGGCAGGTTTCCTGACTTGCGTTCCCTGCCGTCTTTCCGCCTTCCCGGCCGGGGCCAGTGGCATTGTGGAAACGGCTCACGCTCACAGTTGCGGGGGCAGTCACGGCCCGGGCCCCTCTTGGGTCGTCCCTTCCGTGTTCCCTCTTAAGTCCCCGCAGGCTTGGCCCGCGATGGAACCCATATCGTCCGACAGACTCCGGGATATCGCTCGGCGGATCAACTGCTTTTTGAAGAGGCTAGCGTCGCGTGTTGCCGGAAGTATCCCGCATCTACCCAGGGCCGCGTTTTTCTTCTTATTGGAAAATGTAAGGTTGTTTCGGCGTGTCCCCCCTGCGCACACTTCGGGACTCAAGAAAACGGACGGATTGCCCGTCATAGGGAGAGAGACGATGGCCGCGGATCAATCGACCGAGCTTGAAGGTTTCATGGAGCGGGTCAAAGCCCGAAATCCCGGAGAGCCGGAGTTTCTCCAGGCCGTGCAGGAAGTCGCGGCGGACATCATGCCGTTCGTCGAGGCCAATCCAAAGTATCGCGACGCGAAAATCCTGGAGCGGCTGACCGAGCCGGACCGGATCGTCAGTTTCCGTGTGTGCTGGCAGGACGACAAGGGCGACGTCCAGGTCAACAGGGGGTTCCGGATCCAGGCGAACAACGCCATCGGACCTTATAAGGGGGGGCTGCGCTTTCATCCGTCCGTTACCCAGTCGGTGCTGAAGTTCCTCGCCTTCGAGCAGATCTTCAAGAATTCGCTGACCGGTTTGCCGATGGGCGGCGGCAAGGGCGGGGCCGATTTCGATCCGAAAGGCAAGTCGGCGGCGGAGGTCATGCGTTTCTGTCAGTCCTTCATGACGGAGCTCTACCGACATGTGGGCCACGACACGGATGTACCGGCGGGCGATATCGGCGTCGGCGGGCGCGAGATCGGCTACATGTTCGGCCAGTACAAGCGCATCACGAACAACTTCACCGGCGTGCTGACCGGCAAGGGCCTGGAATATGGCGGCAGCGAGATGCGCCCGGAGGCCACAGGCTATGGCGCGGTCTATTTCATGGAGGACATGCTCCATACCAAAGGCGAGCAGATCGAGGGCAAGACCGCGGTGATCTCGGGCTCCGGCAATGTCGCCACCCATGCCGCCGAGAAGGTGAACCATCGCGGCGGCAAGGTGCTGACCCTCTCCGACTCGGCCGGTTTCATTTACGATCCGGACGGGATCGATCTGGAGAAGATCGAGTGGGTGAAGGAATTGAAAAACGTCCGCCGCGGCCGGATTTCCGAATATGCCGAACATTTCCCCGGGGCGGAATATCACCAGGGCAAGCGTCCCTGGGGTGTGGCGGCGGACCTGGCGCTCCCTTGTGCGACGCAGAACGAGATCGATCTCGAGGATGCGAAGACCCTGCTGGCGAACGGCTGCAAGGCGGTGGCGGAAGGCGCCAACATGCCGACCAGCCTCGACGGTGTGCATGCCTTCCTCGAGGCGGGCGTCCTGTTCGGTCCGGCAAAGGCCGCGAATGCCGGCGGCGTCGCGATGTCCGGCCTTGAGATGAGCCAGAACTCCGCCCGCCGCGCGCTTTCCAGCGAGGAACTGCGCGATCTGCTGCGCTCGATCATGGACGGTATCCACAAGCGCTGCTACGAGGCCGGCCTGCAGGGCGACGGCTTCTGCAATTACGTGAAAGGCGCGAACATCGCCGGTTTCAAGAAGGTCGGAGACGCGATGCTGGCCTTTGGGGTGGTGTAGCTTGAGCCTTTAGAAGCGATGTTGCGGTGAGGCGCGTGTACTGCAGCGATGCGCCGGGCCTTGATTTCGCAACCCTGTCTTTGTGCAAAAATCAGGACAGGTATCGACCAATCGCTCAGACCTTCAGCTTGAACCCCTCGTGGCTGGCCGTGAATCCGAGGCTCTCGTAAAACCGGATCGCGTCGTTTCGGCTCTTGTCGGAAGTGAGCTGGATGATCCTGCAGCCGCGTTCCTTGCAGGTCGCGATGGCCCAGTCCAGCATCTGCCGGCCGATGCCGCCGCCGCGTGCCTTCGAGGAGATCCGGACCGACTCGATCTGGCCGCGCCAGAGACCCTGATGGGAGAGGCCGGGCAGGAAGCTGAGCTGCAGGGTGCCGATCACCGCGCCGTCCATTTCGACAACGGCGAGATACTGGTTCGCATCCTTCGAGATTGCCGAGAATGCCTGCCGGTAGCACTCCGCGACGGGAACGCTGATGTCCTCTCGCTGGCGGCCCAGTTCGTCGTCGGCGAGCATTTCGATAATGGTGGGCAGGTCTGATTCGATGGCGCGGCGGAAGTTGAGAGAAGGCACGGGATGGCTCGCTAGGTAAGGGTCGGCGGATCCTCTCTATAGCCCGGCGTCACTTGGTGCGCGAGACGTAAACCCCGTCCCAGTCATCGGGCGGCGGGTTTTCCTTCGCTTCGGCGATGCGCAGATCGTAAAGGCCGTAGAATTCGTCCAGCTTTTCCCCGAGTTCGGCCGCAAGCCTCCGGGCGGATGCCGCATATTCCGCTGCATCGTCCCAGCACTTTTCCCGGTAGGCCGCGATCATCGCGGCGTTATCTCCGGTCAGGCTCCGGAAAGTCGGGTTTGCCGCTTTCTCCCGGTCGCCGAGAACGGTGAAGATCCGTATCGGAACCGTCTTGCCTTTCACCGTGATCAGGTCGAGTTCGAGCACCGCATAGTCAGGTACCTCGTCTTTGGTGCTCTCGCTGATCACGATCTCGACGCCGTAGGTCTTGCACTGGCCTTCGAGGCGGGATGCGAGGTTCACCGTGTCGCCGAGGGCGGAATAGTCGAAGCGCTGGTCCGAGCCGACATTGCCGACGCAGGCCTCGCCGCTATTGAGGCCGATGCCGATGCCGAGCTCGATATCCGGCTGCTTCTTCGCCGCCGCTTCCAGCTTCAGCTCCGAGTTCAGCAGGACCAGCCGCTCGCGCATGGCTAACGCGGAGTCGACCCCGAGCCGACCGTGCTCCGGAACGTCCAGCGGAGCGTTCCAGAAGGCCATGATGCAGTCGCCCATATATTTGTCGATGGTGCCTTCCCGGCTCATGATGATGTTGGTCATCGGTGTCAGGAAGCAGTTGATCAGGTGCGTCAGTTCCTCGGCGTTCAGCCGTTCCGAGATCGTCGTGAAGCCGCGGATGTCGCAGAACAGCAGGGTCAGCGGCCGGATCTCGCCGCCGAGCCGAAGCTGGCCCGGATCCTCGGCCAGCCGTTCGATCAGGGCGGGCGCCATATACTGGCCGAAAGCAGTGCGGATTTGCTTGCGCTCCCGCTCGGTCGAGACGAAGCGCAGGAACGATGCGCTGGTATAGACCGCGATTCCCATGATGCCCGGATAGATCGGGTCGAGCAGCAGATTCTGGTCGGTATAGGCGTACCAGCTCGCGGCGACTCCCCCGCCGACGATCCCCAGACTGAAGATGGTCGCCGGCAGGGTCGCGATCTGCGGCAGGGCGAACAGCAGGACGATCAGAAGCCCGAGAAAGAGCAGCAGCAGCACTTCAAGGCCGTCGGCCCAGTCGGGGCGGTGCAGGAAATCGCCGTAGAACGCCTGCTCGAGGATTTGGGCATGGACCGTGACGCCGGCCGCGTTGGGGTCGAGCGGCGTGGTCTGTTGGTCCTTGAGCCCGACGGCGCTGGTCCCGATGAGCGCGATCGCGCCTTCGAGCCGCGGGAGAGGTTGCTCGGCAGCCATCACCTGCCAGGCCGGGAGGGAGCGCGCGGCGACCGGACCGCTGTCATGCAGCAGGACCCTCCCGCCCTTGTCCGTCGGGAGCACCAGTTCGCCGACCTTGATCTCGACGATCCCGGTCGCCTCTCCGAACGCCTCCTCGCCGCTGGCGCCGGAAGATTTCACCACGAAGGTCGAGGCGCCCTGGGCGACGCGGAGGATCTCCGCCGTGAGCGACGGATAGAGTTTGCCTTTATGGGCGACAAGCATCGGTACCCGGCGCACGACTCCGTCGCTGTCCGTGATCGCGTTCAGACTGCCGATGCCGGTCGCAGCCTCGTCGATCGGTTTCAGATTGGCGACGGCGCCTTCGAAATCGGTCAGGAACTGGATCGGATCGTCCCCGGCCATGGCGAAGCCGGCGCGGCTCGGCGGGGCAGACCCTGTATCCTGCTGGGTCAGGATGAAACCCGCGACCGTCGCCGCCGGAATCGCGGCCATGGTTTCGGCGAAATGGAGATCGTGGTCGAGCGCGCCGCTCTCCCGTATCAGGTTCCAGACCTGGCCGGTCGCGTCCCGGCTCGCGAGATCGCCGAGCAGCCGCGACGGGGATGTCCGGTCAGGTTCGGAAAACACGACGTCGTATGCGATCAGCGCGGCGCCGTGGTCGCTGAGCCGCTGGACCAGTTCCGCGACCTCGATGCGCGGCCAGGGCCACTGGCCATGGCGTTTCAGTGTCTCCTCGTCGATATCGATGACCACCACGGGCGCGTCCTGATAGGGACGTGGTGCCAAGCGCTGGTAATTGTCGAAGATGCGGAGCCGGAATTCCTCCAGCAGGATCGGGTCGGCGATGCGGAAACCGACGGCCGACAGCAGGATCAGGAGCGGAAAGATCAGCTGAAGTTTCTTGCCGCCCAGAATTTTCATGCCCGCTCGCTGCTCCAGCTCCTACCACGACCTATTTTGTCATGGATGTAGGGGCTAGGATACTGATTCAGGCTGATTTTGCGAGCCCAGGCGATTGCGGGGGGCGACGTCGCGGCGTAGAGTCCGGCGAGTCTTTCTTGAGAGACGCGATGATCGAATATGGCGGATTGCGGGACCTGCTGCGCGAGCGCGGCCACGAAGTGCCGGACGGAGAACCCGGAGGGGACGCGTTGCGGGACCGTCCCGACCGTGCGCTGGTTTCCGCGGGTCTCGTCGGCGAGGCCGAGATGGCGGAGGCTCTCGCGGCCTATCTCGGTGTCCCGTTTGCCGGCACGGAACGTTTCCCGGCGGCACCTCTCGAAGCGGGCGGAGCCACGCTCTCCTTTCTCCGCCAATCCCGGATTCTCCCGGTGGAGGAGAGAGCGGATCTTTTGATCCTCGCGGTGGCCGATCCTCTCGACCGCAGTGCGCTTCAGGCGATGGAGCTGCTCGTCGGCAAGGAGATCAGGCTCGAAGTCGCGAGCCCTTCCGATCTCGACCGCGCGTTCGACCGGCTTTACGGACAGGGTGCCGATACCGCGCTGGCGCAACAGGGAGAGAAAGCGGCGGCGACGGGTGAGGACGGACCGGCGGTCCGGCTGCTCGAAGATCTGGTGCGTACCGCGATCTCGAACCGAGCCTCCGACCTGCATCTGGAACCTTCCGGCGCCGGGCTCCGGTTACGTTACCGGATCGATGGCCGGCTGATGGAACTCGGCGCCCGCCCGCCCGCTTATCTGACGGATATGCTGGTCGGGCGCATCAAGGTGCTATCCGGTCTCAACATCGCCGAGAAGCGCCTGCCGCAGGATGGCCGCGCCAGCATGTCGGTGGCGGGGCGGAAGATCGATATCCGGGTCTCGACGGCGCCGACCCTGAATGGGGAGAGTGTCGTGCTCCGCCTGCTCGATCCCGAGCGCGGTCCGACCGATATAGAGAGGCTCGGTCTCGCACCGCCGGTCGCCGAGGCCCTGACCGCCGTGCTCGCCGCACCGCACGGGATGGTGCTGGCGACCGGTCCGACCGGCAGCGGCAAGACCACCACGCTCTATGCCGCGCTCCGGCGGCTCAATCTCGCCGAGCGCAAGATCGTGACGCTGGAAGACCCGATCGAATACCGGCTCGACGGGGTAAACCAGATCCAGGTCAATCCGCGCATCGGGCTCGGTTTCGCCAATCTACTCCGCTCCGTGCTGCGGCACGATCCCGACGTCATCATGGTCGGCGAGATCCGCGACGAGGAGACTGCGCGCCTTGCGGTGCAGGCGGCTCTGACCGGGCACCTTGTGCTCTCCACCCTGCATACCAACGACGCGCCCGGTGCGGCCGCGCGGCTGATGGATATGGGGATCGAGCCTTATCTGCTGAGTGCGTCCCTGCGCGCGGTGCTGGCGCAGCGCCTTGTTCGGCGGCTCTGCCCAGAATGCGGCGGCAAGGAGCGAGTGGAAGAGGTTGCCGCAACCCGGCTCGGCCTGCCTTCCGGCAGCGAAATCGGCAAGGCGGTCGGCTGCCCGCGTTGCCATCAGACCGGGTATCGGGGGCGACTGGTTCTGTCGGAAATCATGCCTATGGACGAGCTTCTCGAGGCTGCCATCGCCGGGCGGGCTGACGCATCCCGTCTGCGCTCGGTCCTGGATAAGGATCTCTCCATGCTGGCCGACGCACGTCGCCGTTTGCTTGCCGGAGAGACAACGGCGGGCGAGGTGCTGGCCGTGCTCGGCGGCGCCCGGGCCTGAGATGGTGGCAGTGCGCGGCGACCTCCGGCTGTTCTTCCGGCAGCTTTCCACCCTGCTCGACGCCGGCCTTCCCGCCGACCGCGCTTTTCGCGTGCTCGCCGGGGACCGGGCAATGGCCGGTCTTGCAGGTGTCGCGGGAAAGATTGCCGCCCGGCTCGAAGCGGGGGAGAGTCTCTCTTCCGCCATCGGAGAGGCGGGCGAGCCGTTTGACGGTTTCGACCGGGCGGTGATCGCGGCATCGGAGAAAACCGGAGAACTCGGTCCCGGCATTGCCGCGCTCGCCCGTCATCACGAGACACGTCATGCGGATCGGGAAAAACTGCGCACGGCGCTGACCTACCCTGCGGTTCTGACTGTGGCCGCGATCGGCGCTATCACGGCCCTGATGGTCTTCGTCATCCCCCGCTTCGAGCCGATCTTCCGTCAGGGCGGAACGGACATGCCGGCCCTGACGCAAGGCCTGCTCACGCTCTCCGAAGCGGTCCGGGATTACGGCTGGATTGCGCTCGTCCTGGCCGGAACGCTCCTCGCCGGGCTGTTCACGCCCGCCGGGCGCCGCCAGGCCGACGAGGCGCTACTGCGCATGCCGGTGTTCGGCCGTCTGCTGGAAAGCATCGAGATCGAACGATGGACGCGCGGCCTCTCCCTGCTCGCGGGCCGCGGCGTGCCGTTGCCGGATGCACTCGTCGTTGCGTCGGCTCTGTTCTCCAACGGTGTGATGCGGGAGGCAGCTGAGCAGCTTGCGGCCCGGGTGCGCGAGGGGCGGACATTGTCCGCGGCCGCCGCCGAGAGCGGGCGCTTTCCCGACGCGGCCCTGCAGCTGATTCGTATCGGCGAGGAGAGCGGAAGCCTCGATCTCATGCTGGCGCGGACGGCGGATTACCATGGCGAGGAAGCGCGCGGCCGGCTTACGCGGCTGACAGCGTTGATCGAGCCGTTCATCATCATAGTATTGGGCGGCGTGGTCGCCACGGTGGTCATCGCGCTGATGCTGACCGTGACAAGCCTGAACGACGCGATGCTCTGAGACGGGCCCAAGGGGGACGCATGAATCGGACGAAACGCAAGCGCCAGGGCGACGAGGGCTTCACCTTGCTTGAACTGCTCGTGGTGCTGGTGATCCTCGGCCTGCTCGCGGCCTTGGTCGGCCCCCGCGTGATGGGTGTGCTGGGCAAGGCGAAGGGTGACGTCGCCGCGGCCCAGATGGAGAATCTCGCCACGGCGCTCGATCTCCTGCATCTCGATACCGGGCGTTATCCCAGCACCGAGGAAGGCCTTGCGGCGCTGGTCTCCCGGCCTTCGGGGATGGGGCGCTGGAACGGGCCCTATCTCCAGGGCGAGGAAGTTCCGCTCGATCCGTGGTCGCGGGCATACGATTACCGCCAGCCGGGTGGGAACGGCGCGCCCTACCGCTTGACGAGCTTCGGGGCGGACGGCGCTCCCGGCGGCGAGGGCGAGGATGCCGATCTCAGCAGACCATGAGCCGGGACGGCGGATTTTCCCTGCTTGAAACCCTGGTCGGCCTGACGCTGATCGCACTGGTCGCGACCTTGCTGGCGGAGACCCTCGGTGCCGGGATTTTCGCGTCCTCGCGTGCCGGCCGGACCGCCGAGGCTATGAGCGCCGCGCGCTCGGTGCTGGCGGAACTCGGTGTCAGCCGTCCGCTTCACTCCGGCGAACTGACCGGAGATCTGGACGGCGGGGGAGAATGGACGGCGACCGTCACCGAACGCGGCGGAACCGACTCTTTCATCAGCTACGATATTGCGCTGGCGGTCCGCCTTGGCGGAGCGGAGATCGCGCTTGATGCCGTCAGGACGCTTCCGGTTGGAGTGAAAAGGTGAAGCCGCGGCGGGACCGGGAAGCCGGGTTCACGCTCCTGGAATTTCTGGTGGCGCTGGCGCTGATCGGTCTTGTTTCGGTGCTCGCGACCGGCCTCGTCCGTTTCGCCCTCGACGGCGAGAGGCGTCTCGCGGCGCGGGTAGAGGTTATCGGGGACCGTATCGCGCTCGAGCGGCGGCTCCGGCGAGAGATGAACGCGGTGCTGCCGCTCCTCGATTATGATTCAAGCCGCCCGGAGAGCAGCTTTTTGGGCGACGCGCGCAGCTTCCGTTTTGTTGCTGCCGGCGCCGAAGGTCCACGCGGCCGCGTCTTCGCGATTTCCGAAGAAGGCTCCATCAGGCTGACTGAGGGACGGTTCGCCGAGGACGTCGCGAGTTTCGATGCCGGCGCCGGGACATTTTCCTATTTCGGCCGAAAGAGCGCGGAGGAAGCACCTGCCTGGCATGACATCTGGCGCGGCGAGCGCACGACGCCCCGCCTTCTCCGTCTCACGCTTGAAGACGGTCCGGCCATTGTCGTCGCGGTTCCAGTCGAAAGGGCGGATCAGTGAGTGGGCGTCCGGGAAATGCCGAGCGCGGCACGGCGATGCTGCTTGCGCTCGTCATCCTCGCGGTCGCGTCCGGTCTGCTTGTCGGTCTGACCGGTCTCGGCCGCACGGCTGTCGGCTCGGCCTCGGTCGCGGTAGAGCGATCGCGGAACGCGGTTCTGCTTGAGAGCGCGGTGCAGGCCGTGATCCCGGAACTTTTCGACGCCGATCTCGCGGAGAGTCTGGGTGAGCGCATTTCCGCCCGCGAGGTGAATATCGGCGGGGAAACCGTCGAAGTGCGGGTCGCGGATATTTGCGGCCGATGGGACCTCAATCACGGCGATCTCGATGTGCTCTCGGAAATGCTCGCCGGTCTCGGGCTCGAAAAGGTGCGCGCTTCGGCGGTCGTCGAGCTGGTACGCGCGGCGCGCAGCGCGCGGGAGCCATTCGTCGATGTCTCCCAGTTGCTGGTCCTGCCGGGGCTTGGCCGGGCCGAACGCGAGCATCTCAAATCCCGGGTGACGGTCCAGTGCCGGGCCGGTTTCGTCGACAGCGTGCATTCCAAGCCCGACCTAGCTGCAGCGGTGGAGCGGGCGGAGCGTCGATCCGGCAAGGTGCTCGACGGGCGAGGCGGCGGCCGTACCTGGCAACTTTCTGCAGAGCACGAGACCGGGCCGGGCACGCTGGTCGCGCTGGATGCGGTGATCGCGCTCTCCCACGACGTCCGGCGACCCTTTCGCATCCTCGAATGGCGCTCCAGTGAGTAAGGCCGCTTGCCGGGGACATCCGGCCCTGTACCATGGCGCGCGGATAATGGATTTCCGGGGGAGCCCGTGACGGGACTGGGTGCATTCATCGATGCGTGGGGCGACGGTCTCGTCGCCGGCCTGCCGACGCGCCTGCGGTTCCTCGTCGGCCGCTCCGTCACGCTCGTCGATCCGCTTGAAGAAGGTTTTCGGCTGTTCGGTATTCGCGGCGGCAAGGTTCAGCCGCGCGGCAAAGCTACTAGCGAGGATCTCTCGCGTCAGATCGGCCAACTCGGGCGTCCGGTCGCGCTTGCGATGCCGGAAGGGGCGCGGGTGACGGTAACGCTCTCTGTTCCGGCCTCCGCCCGCCGCTCCCTCGGTCCTTTGCTTGACGGGGAGGTCGAGCGCCTGACGCCGTTCAAGCGGAGCGAGGTCCGGCTCGCCTACGATCTTCTGGAAGAGCGAGACGGGAAGTTGCAGATCCGTCTGCATGTCGTTCCGAAGGTCCGGCTGGATCAGGTACGGCAGCAGTTCGAGATAGCGGGCGGTGGGGCGCCCGACCTGCTGGTTGCGGGTACGGAGCAGTTCGATGCGCCGTCCGCCGTCGATTTTTCGGGCGCGCCAGTCGTCGCAAGCCGCGCGAATGCAGCGGCATGGATCGGGCTGCTGTCGGTCCTGCTGCTTGCCGCCATCCTGTCGCCTGCGCCTAAGCCCTATCTCGCGCTGGAAAACGTGACGCGCGAGACGGAGCGCCTGCGTCCCCAGGTCGCGGCTTTGCAGAGCGCGCGTTCGGACTTTCTGGCGCAGCGGGAGCTGGCAGGCCGGTTTCAGGACCTGCTGCGCGCCTCGCCGGACGTCGCCGGACTGCTTGAGCAGGTTACGGTCGCTGTCCCGGACGATGCCTGGCTTACGGGCTTCGTCATCGCTCGGGACAGGCTCACGGTCGAAGGCTTCGCGCGCGACGCCAGCGGGTTGCTGGAGCGGATCGAGGCGGTGGCGGGATTGAGTGAGGCGCGCTTCGAGGCGCCGGTGACGCGGGAGCCCGGCAGCGGGCGCGAGCGGTTCCGTATCGTTGCCCGATTGGGGGTGTCGCAATGAGTGGCGGGCTGCGTCTTTCGCCGGTGCTCGCGTGGAGCCTGCTGCTGGCCCTTGTGGTGTCGCTCTGGGCCGGCCTGGTGCTTCCGGTTCAGGATTGGAGCCGGGCGGAGCAGGCGAGGCTCGATCAGCGCCGTGCCTTGCTTGCGCGCCAGCAGGCACTGCTCGAAACCAGCGACGCGCTCTCGACCGCCCTCACGCTTGCGTCCGACACGATGCACACCTGGCCCGTGCATTTCGGTCCGCCGGACAGCCGCCGGCAGACCGATTTTCAGGCGCAGCTCCGACGGATGGCGTCGGAAGCCGGGGTCGAGCTGACACGCTTCCAGGTCGGAGAAACCGAACGGGACGGGAGCCGCTTGTCGCTGCTGGCGCTCACGCTCGACGGCGAGGGGACCCTGGAACAGATCCAGTCGCTGCTGATTGCCGTGCGGGGCGCGGAACCGGCAATCCTGATCGAGGAAGCCGCGATCCGGGCGACCGGCCGGACGGGGCGCATGACGCTGGCGCTCGACCTGCGCGCGCCGGTGCTGGAGATCGACTGAGATGCGCTGGGGACGTGTCTTCGGGATCGGGCTGTCCGGTCTGCTTCTGACGGCCGCGCTTTTGCCGTGGCTGCCTGACGGTCCCGATGTGCTGCGCCCGGTCGAGGTGGCGGACGCCGCCTTGGAGCCTTTGCCTCCGGTGGAACGCGTTACGCCCCGATCGGCATATCCCGAAACACTTGCACGCCCGCTCTTCCGCTCCACCCGCCGGCCGGAACCTGCCGCTCCCGTCGCCGAAGCGGCGCCGCCGGCACCGCCGCGGCTTGTCGGTTATCGCCTGACCGGTATAGTCAGCACGGGGGCGAGACATATGATTTTATTGGAAACACCCGGCGGCAAGTCGGTGCAGCTTTACGAGGGGGAAAGCGTGGACGGCTGGACGGTCGAGACGATCACCACGGAGACCGTGGTCCTGTCCCAGGGAGAGACCCGCGTCGACCTGTTGAACGGCGCCGCCGAGGATAAATCCGGCGGCACCGGACGCAATACCCGCTGGCTTCCCGCAGGTGGGCAGACACAATGATCCGGACATTCCGTCTCGCTCTGCTCGGTGCGGTTCTCCTTTTCGCTGTCGGCGCCTGCGACCGTATCGGGCAGGACCGGCCGGAAGCCGGACGCGACGTTCCGGCGGTCTCCAACGCGCTGGAGGATAGCGGCCGGGAGAAACCGGCCGCGACCCGGGTCGATTCCGAGGTTTCCAGCACCGACCCCACCAGCCTCGAGCCGGTCGACGAAGTCTATCCGGGAACCGCGCGCGGCGCCGGTCCGGTCGCCGAAACCGCCCCGCGCCCCGTTGGCACGCTCTCGGTCGCCTTTGATGGCGCCGAGCTCGAACAGGCGCTGAAAGTCATCATCGGAGACCAGCTCGGCCTCTCCTACGTCCTGCCCCCGGACCTGACCGGCCGGGTCACCTTGCGCACCGCACGGCCGCTCACGCGCGGGCAGATGACGGTGCTGCTGGAAGGGCTGCTCTCGGCGCACGGTCTCTCGGCCATCTATGAAGGCGATCTGGTGCGCGTGGTGCGTGGCACAGGCGGGGCGGACGGCGGTCCCGGGATCGGCCTGACCGATGGCGGGCCGGGCTCCGGCGCCGAGGTGTTCTCGCTGAGCTATGTCTCCGCGACGCAGATGGTCCGACTGTTGGAGCCTTTCGTGCGCACCGGTCGTGTGCTGCCGGTCGGGTTGGGAGACGATCTCGTTCTGGTTTCGGGGCCGGCGACGGAGCGTCGCGCGGCGGAACGGGCGATCGGCCTGCTCGATGTCGACCGGCTTGCCGGTCGTTCGGTCGCGATCATCGGGCTCGCCAATGCCGCCGTCGACGCGGTGATCCCTGAGCTCAACGAGCTGTTCGCTGCGGGCGGCGAGGGGGCGAACGGGATTGTCCGCTTTACCGCGATCGACAGACTGAACGCGATCCTCGTCATCGCCGCGGACGAGGCGCAGGTGATCCGGGCCAGGACCTGGATCAAGCGGCTCGACCGCACCACGAACGCGGACGAAAGGCGCCTGTTCGTCTATTTCGTCAAGCATGGCGAGGCGGCCTCCCTGGTGAAGACGTTGGAGGGGGCCTTCAAGGACGAGAGTTTCTTCGGCACCCCGTTGCCCGGCAATTCGGAAGACAAGACGGTCGAAGGTGGCAACGCCTCCGATCCGCGCGGCAGCGGACCGCGCTTCAATGCGGATGCCGCCAGCAATGCGATTCTGGTCTGGGCGACGGGGCGTGAGTATGAACTGATCTCGGAAGTTCTGGCTAAACTCGATATCACGCCGCTGCAGGTGCTGATCGAAGGCACGGTGCTTGAGGTGACACTGCAGGACGACCTGCGTTACGGCCTGCAATATTACATCGAGACCGGCGAGTTCAGTGCGATCTTCACCCGCGGCACGGACACCGCGTCGGTCGCGCCGCAGACGCCCGGTTTCGGAATTTCGATCGGCGGGCCGAACAGTACCAATATCGTGATCGACGCGCTTTCCGAGCTGACGGATGTCCGTGTGGTTTCCTCGCCGCAGCTGCTTGTCCTCGACGGCGGCACGGCGCGGCTTCATGTTGGCGACCAGGTGCCGATCGTCACCCGCACCTCGTCGGCCACGGTGACCGACGACAACCGTATCGTGAACGAGATCGAGTACCGCGATACCGGCGTGACCCTGAACGTGACGCCGAAAGTGAAGGCGAGCGGCGTGGTCACGCTGGAGGTCGTGCAGGAGGTGAGCGATGTGGTCCGGACCGACAGCTCCGACATCGACTCGCCGACGATCCAGCAGCGCCGGGTGGTGAGCACCGCAGCGGTGGAAAGCGGCAGCACGGTGCTGCTCGCGGGGCTCATCCGCGAGTTCCAGAACGACATCAAGTCCGGCATTCCGGTCCTGCACCAGTTGCCGGTGGTGGGCGATCTGTTCGGCACCACGGACAAATCCACGCAGCGCACCGAACTCGTCGTGCTGATCACGCCGCGGGTGATCCGCAATCGCGAGGAGGCGACCGATGCGACGCGTTCGCTGCTGCGGCAATATCGCGGACTGATCGATCAATTCCAGGGGCCGGGCGGCAATGCACCGGCACAGCAAACAGGCAAGACGGGGGAAAACTCATGAAGATGCGGGCGGCCGTTCTGCGGCAATCCGGGGCGGAAGCGCCCTATGCGGTGTCGCAGCCGATTTCGGTCGAGGAGATCGAGCTTTCGAAGCCGGAAGCGGGCGAGGTGCTGGTTCGGGTTATCGGTGGCGGTCTCTGCCATTCCGATCTTTCCGTCATCAACGGGTCGCGTCCGCGTCCGCTGCCGATGGTGTTGGGCCACGAAGGTGCGGGCGAGGTGGTCGAAACCGGGCCCGGCATCCGCGACCTGAGGCCCGGCGACCCGGTGGTATTCCAGTTCAGCGCCAACTGCGGACGTTGCCGCCGTTGCCTCGAAGGTCGGCCGCAAATCTGCGAGGTCAACGCGGCAGCGCGGGCGAAAGGCGATCTGATGGGCGGCGGCAAGCGCCTGAAAGCGGCAAATGGCGAGGAGCTGGGACACCATTCGGGCGTGTCGTGCTTCGCCGAATATGCGGTGATCGACCGGGGCAGCTGCGTGAAGGTCGACAGCGATATTCCGCTGGAGACTGCTGCGATCTTCGGCTGCGCAGTGATGACCGGCGTCGGAGCCGTACTCAACACGGCCCGGATCCGGGCCGGTGACACGGTGGCGGTAATCGGGCTAGGCGGGGTCGGACTGAACGGCCTGCTCGGAGCGAAGGTCGCCGGGGCCGGGGCCGTCATCGCCATCGACCTCAACGACGACCGGCTTGGCCTGGCGCGCCAGCTTGGAGCAACTCATACCTTCAACGCAGCCGACCCGAACCTCGCCGAGCAGGTCCGCGACCTGACGAAGGGCGGCGTCGATTTCGCCTTCGATTTCGCCGGCGTGGTTCCGGCTCTGGAGACCGGCTACAGCCTGCTCCGCACCGGCGGTGAACTGGTGATCGCGGGGCTCGCGCCGGCGGACAGCAAGTTCTCCTTCAGCCCGCCGCAACTGGTCTCCGACGAGAAGGCGATCCGCGGCAGCTATATGGGCGGCTGCGTGCCGGTGCGGGATATTCCGTGCTTCATCGATCTCTATCGTCAGGGGCGCCTGCCGATCGATGCGCTGATCAGCCGTTCGGTCGGGTTCGAGGATATCAATGAAGGCTTCGACCGGCTCGCCGACGGTTCCGCGATCCGGCAGATCCTGACCCCTCACGCGGCGGCCTGAGGCGGCGATGCGCGCGGCGTCTCTCCTTCTGGCAGGCGGCATGCTGGTCCTGGCGATGGTAGGACCAGCCCCGGCGGCCACCATCCGGGAAGGGGCGGCGGCCGTGCTGGAGAGAGCGGAGAGTCGGGAGACCGCGCTCGGCACGCTGATATTCTACGATCCGGAGGCGGATCTCGCCGGCGGCGAGGGCGGTCAACCGTACGGAGCCGGCGACAGGGAATGGGCGGAAAGCTGCCTTGCGATCTACGATCTCTATCGCCAGCTGGGCGGTGAGAAACCGGACGGTCGTCTGCATTTCCGGCGTGATGGCGGACGCTTTTTCATCGCCGTTTCCGGCGCCCCCGGGCGATGGTTCGACTCGCGCGATGCCGCGCTTTCGGATCTCCTCCGCCTGCTGCTGATCCGCAGCGGGACGGTGGCGGAGAGTCTCACCTCCGCTGCCCGCTCGGCTTCGCCCAATGCGTCGCTTGCGGCCTTGTCCTCGGCACTCGACCGCGTGCTCCTGGATGAGATCTCTCCCGTCATCCTGTCGCCGGGAGAGGTTCGGACGCTGCAGTTCGATGACGCCGATATTGCGGTCGGCACGAAGGGGCTCAAGGTGCGGACCGATAGTGGCGAAAGCGGTGGTGTGAGCGCGGCAGTGTCGCCGGCATCGATCGGTACAGGCAGCAGACAGTTCGTGCTCGGGTTCCGCGAGGGCCGGTATTTCCGGCCGGTCTCGGAGCGCGAAGTGACCGTCCGGGACGGTATGGCAAGGGAGGCGGCGACGGCCGACGAACCGGTCCAGACGGCGGCGGTACCGCTGCAGGACGGCGTGACCGCGGCGATCGCATCAAGCGGCGAGATCATGCGCTACACGGTGCCGGTCTCCGAGGGCGGGCAGATTTCCGTGACCTCGACCGGGCCGAGCGATGTCGAGGCCGTGCTATGGGCAAGTGACGGAACTGTCGTGGCGCGGGATGACGACGGGGGCGACGGCTACAATTTCGCCCTTGAGGCCGATCTGGAGGCGGGATCCTACACGCTTGAGGTGCGGCATTGCTGTGCCGGAACCGGCCCGTTCGGCCTGACGGTCAGCCAGCAATAGGCTGAAAGATCCAGGCGCCGCCGCGGGGAGGCGGCGGCGCCCTGTCTTCAGTTCGGAACCGGAATCGACTCGACGGCGCTGCGGAACGCCGCGTAATCCCAGGCATCGTATTTGGCGAGGGCAGCGAATGCCTTGGCGAGCGGATCCTGTGCCGTTTCCGCGACATCCTTCATGCCCATCTCGGCTGCCGCCGAGACCACCGCGCTGATTCCCATCAGCGCCTGCTCGGCGCCGGCATAATCGGAATATTCCGCGCTTTTCGCTTCGCCAAGGAGACCGGCCAGCAGCTTGGCGATATCCCCGCTGCCGAAGCTGTGGCCCGAGAACATGGCGACGAGATCGCCGGTTGTTTCCTTCAGTGCCTTCGCCGCTGTATGGAAGGCCTCGACGCTTTCCGTGCTGGCCTTGTGCAGGGCGGTCGTCTGCCGCGCAAGCGTCGCGCCTTTCTCGGCATCGAGCGCGGTCACCAGGACCCGCAGCATGAGCAGGTTGGAATCGTCGAAACGGACGACACCCGGGCCGAGGCCCGTGCTCGGACGCGCCTGCCAACGCGGTTCGGTAAGCGAATGATGGCAGGCCTGGCAGTCGAACAGGACCAGTTCCGGAAAGATCCCGTCCATGCCGCGTTTCGGATCGAGCAGGGCATCGACGCGGCGTTCCAGCGCGATGGCCTGGCCGATAGCCCAGGTCTGCATGCCGTTCGCCACCTGCTTGCGTTTGCGGTAATCGTCGTCGATCACGTAATGCGCCGGCTGGATCGCGGTGAAGGTGTCCAGTTCGAAACTCATACGCGGGTGACCGGCGCCCATGATGCGGTGTGTCACGAACTTGTTGTCGTCCCCGAAATGGCAGGAGAGGCAGAGTTCGGCGCGCTTCACCGGATCTTCGAGCGGATACATTCCGGCCGCCACGTTCTTGGCATGGTCGCGCACCCCGACATGTTGCCCGAGCCATCGTATCGAGCCGCCATGGCAGGCTTCGCACCCGACGCCGTCGGAAATCTGAAATACCTGCCCGCGCATGTTCGCGGGAACATTGTCAGCGTGGCAATCGAGGCAAATATCCGCCTCATGCGCGTTCGCAAGCCCGAGATTTGCCGCGATCCGCTTTGAGGCGTCGTTCATGAGCACCGTATATGCCTTGGCGTGACTGTCCTTCTGCGACCAGGTCACGTATTCGTTCTGAAGGACGACCGATTTCTCGAAGGGTGTCGCGGCACCATGGCACGTGCTGCCGGCGCAAGAGGTGACCCCCACATGGACGTCGGACCTGTATTGAGGCAGGTCGGGAGTGGCAGATGATTCCCGCGGTCCGGCGGCGAATGCCAGGAGCGCGATGGACCCTGTGATGATAATTCGCTTCAGCATAATCTCTCCGGATCTCCCCATCCGTTTGTTCTTGTCAGGTTCTTCGACTCTTTGCGGTCGACGATACCCGGCTAGTGTTTCCCTTTTTGCTGCGCCCGCGCCTGCAGTTCAATCAATGCACGCTTTATTTCAGTATCCCCGGGTCGTTCGATCGAGGCCGAGACGTAGGCCGACACGGCTTCTTTCAATTGGCCGGTTTCGGTATAGAGGGCTCCAAGCCGCTTCAGGGCATCGCCGTCGCGTGGTGATCCCCGAAGGTAGGTCAGCAGATCTTCTATCCGCGTTTCGGGCGACACGACCGATTCAACTGCTGGAACCGCCACAATCTTTGATGGTGATTCCGCCATCCATACACCGGCGCCCACAAAGACGGAGCAAGCCGCGGCACTCGCAAAGAGAAGTGCTAGCGTATCGTTTCTCGACATGGTCCGCCTCATTCGTTACGGGGAGTTTCACACCTTAAACTCGCGGGTGACAAGAGGCGGGTCGCCGGGAGCGCGGATTTTTTGTTTGGCGAACAGCTAGTGCACTTTGTGTTTCTGCTGCTGGCTGCGGCGGCAATCGGCAGTTTCCTTGCGACATGCGTTTCCAGAGCGGCGCGGCAGGTTTCTGTGTTTGGAGCTGTACGTTCGAGTTGTCCCACATGCGGGGCCATTGTGCCCGCATATGCTTTGCTGCCCATTCTCGGATTCCTTGTGTTGAGGGGGCGCTGTGGAGATTGCGGAGCGCGCATCGATCCACTTCATCCGATGATGGAAGCCGCGACAGTGGCCATGTGTGTCAGCGCGCTCTGGGTCGCGGGATGGCTACTGACTCTCGAAGCGGCCTGCGGTCTTGCTCTCGGAACCGCACTTGTCTTTCTCGCCTCCCATGATGCTCGGACCGGACGGTTGCCGGATGTCGTTACCCTGCCATTGATCGTCGCGGGGTTGGCAGTTTCGGCTTGGCTTGAGCGCGTCGACTTTTCGGAAAGTGCGTTGGGCGTGATCCTCGGCGGTGCGGGGGGCTGGGCGGTCTCCGCGGCGTACAGGCAGTTGCGTGGCCGTGAAGGGCTCGGCATGGGGGATGTGAAGCTCGTCGCCGGCCTCGGAGCGTGGCTGGGCGCCGGAGCGTTGCCCGGGTTGCTCCTTGTCGCTTCGGCAAGTGCGCTCGCCGTGTTGTTCGTGAGGGCGGTCTCCGGAAGGCGTATTTCTCGTCATGCGAGAATTGTCTTCGGTCCGTTTCTGGCTCTGGCCGGATGGGTCCTGTGGCTCGCCGGTGCGTGAAGGACTTGCCTTATCTCGAATGCCTTTCGAGCCAAATTCTCATGTGTTTTCAAAAAACTGAACTTTGACAGTATGTGAGGAAACGCATATCGTCCGTTGGTAGTTTAAGGGCAGTCAATAGTCCGCAGAAACTAGAGAGATATGTCTGGGAACCTGGCGATAACTTGTGACGGATCGCTATGAAATCGTGATCGTGGGGTCCGGGCCTGCCGGGCTGAGTGCTGCCGGCCGCGCTGCCGAGCGGGGCATTCCACACTTATTGCTTGAGCGGACCGATCACGCCGCCGATACGATTTTCAAGTATCAGAAAAAAAAGTTCGTCATGGCGACGCCGGACATCATGCCGCTCAGAAGCGACATGAGCTTCGAGGCCGGTGTCCGGGAGGACATTCTCGGCGCCTGGGACCGGGAGCTGGAAAGCCTCGGGGTCAATGTCCGCTACAAAGCGGAAGTGACCGGTATCAGCGGCGAAAAAGGCGATTTCACAGTGACGCTTGCGGGCGGCGAGACGGTTTCCGCAGGCCATGTGGTGCTGTCGATCGGCCTGCAAGGCAATCTCCGCAAGCTCGGTGTGCCGGGCTCGGAGTGGGAAAAGGTCCAGTACCAGCTCGACGATCCGCTCGAATATGAGGACGAGACCATCGTCGTGGTCGGTGCCGGCGACGCGGCGATCGAGAACGCGATCGGCCTCGCGGTCCAGAACAACGTGGTCATCGTCAACCGGCGCGGTGAATTCGCGCGGGCCAAGCCGGGTAACCTCTCGCTCATCACCGAAGCGATCGAGAGCGGCACGATCGAATGCTTCTACAATGCCTCTCCGGCGAGTGTTGAGCCGGGCAAGCTGACTCTCAAGGTGCCCGAGGGGGAGACCGAGGTCGCTTGCGACCGGATCATCGCGCGTCTTGGCGCCAATCCTCCGCGCAAGTTCGTCGAGGGCTGCGGTATCAAGTTTTCGAGCGACGATCCCTCGGCGTTGCCAGAGCTCTCGCAGACCTACGAATCCTCGGTACCGGGCCTCTACGTCATCGGAGCGCTGGCGGGCTACCCGCTGATCAAGCTGGCGATGAACCAGGGTTACGAGGTTGTCGAGACGATCATCGGCAATGAGGTGAAGCCGGCTGACGAGCCGCTGCTGGAAGAAAAATTCCGCGCGCTCGGCAACGTCAAGGTCGAGGACGTACTCGGCGCGATCCAGTCCAACGTGCCGCTGCTCTCCTCGATGACGGTGCTGCAGCTGCGTGAGTTCATGATCGACAGTACGGTGCATCTGAAGCAGCCGGGCGACATGATCTTCGAGCGCAACGACTACACCAACAGCGTCTATTCCATCGTGAACGGCGCGGTCGACGTTCAGATCAATCCGAAGGATCCGCGCGAGGTCGTGACGCTCGGAACGGGCGCATTCTTTGGCGAGATGGGCCTGATCGCCGGGCGCCGCCGGACCGCGACGATCGTGGCCAGCGAACAGTGCTTCCTGGTAGAGACGCCGCGCCGCGCGATGCTGCGTTTGATCAACTCGGTCCCGGCTGCCCGCCGCGTGCTGGACCAGGCCGCGATGACGCGCCAGATCCAGACGCATCTGGCGCCGAACATCGATCCGGAGATGTTGCAGGAAGTGGTCGAGACGGCGGAGATCGAGAGTTTCTCGGCCGGCGATACCGTCATCTCCGAAGGCGAGACGAGCAACGACGTGTATCTGATCCGGACTGGCTCGATGACGGTTTCCCGGCGCATTGCCGGCCGTGACATCGTGCTCTCCTACATCCCGGCCGGGAATTATATCGGCGAGATGGCGCTGTTGGGGAACACGCCGCGGTCTGCAACGGTGAAAGCGACGGTGGCCTCGGAAGCGATCAAGATCGATGCGGGCGCCTTCAAGCGTTTGATCGAACGGGAGCCGGATCTCAGGCGGCAGATCGAAGCCCGTTTCCAGGACAGGCTGGTCGAGAATGTCGAGACCGAGACGCGCCCGGAATCCGGCGACATCATCGATTTCCTGGTGACCCAGGGAGTTGGCGAGGCGACAGACATCCTGCTGATCGACGAGAGTCTCTGCGTGCGCTGCGACAATTGCGAGACGGCCTGCGCGGAGACCCACGGCGGCGTCTCCCGGCTGAACCGGGAAGCGGGACCGACTTTCGGCACGCTGCATGTCCCGACCTCCTGCCGGCATTGCGAACACCCGCACTGCATGGCGGATTGCCCCGCGGATGCGATCCATCGCGCACCGGATGGCGAGGTCTTCATCGACGACAAATGCATCGGCTGCGGCAACTGCGCGCGCGACTGTCCGTACAACGTGATCCAGATGGCTTATCCGCGGCCGGAGAAACCCGGGCTCCTGTCCTGGTTGTTCTTCGGTGCCGGTCCCGGGCCGGGTGAGGACAAGCGGCCGATGGTCAAGCCGGACGGCGCCCGCGAGTCCGCGGTCAAATGCGATATGTGCAAGGACGTCACCGGCGGCGCTTCCTGCGTCAGTGCCTGCCCGACCGGGGCGGCGGTGCGTGTCAAGCCGGAGGAGTTTCTCTCCATCACCAATCTCGCACGGTTCGGGAGGTAGGGATGCACGAGGGGTTCCTGGTTCACGACCGTTTCAAGTTCTTCAAATGGGCGAGTGCGCTTTGCATCACTTCAGCGGTTGCCTACGCGATCTACGACCCGCTTGATGTGCAGAGCGGCGGTACCTGGCTCGGTTACGGGCTCGGTACGATCGGCGCCTTGCTCATCCTCTGGCTAATGTGGTTCGGCATTCGCAAGCGCCGCTATGGCGGTGCCTTCCGCCTGCGTGCCTGGCTTTCGGCCCATGTCTATCTTGGGCTCAGCCTGATCGTCGTCGGCACGTTGCATACCGGGTTCCAGCTCGGCTGGAACGTTCATACGCTGGCCTATGTGCTGATGATGCTGGTGATCGCGAGCGGGGCCTTCGGGATCTATGCCTATGCCCGTTACCCGCGCCTGATGACGGAGAACCGGCGCGGACAGGCGGTCGACGAGTACCTGAGCCAGATCAGCGATATCGATCGGGAATGCCGGCAAGTTGCCGGCAATCTGCCCGACGAGATCACGGCGCAGGTGATGAAATCCTGCAACGAGACTCGGATCGGCGGATCCTGCTGGAGACAGCTTTCCGGCCGCGACCGGAGATGCGCCTCGGCCGAGGCCTTCGAGGAATTGCGGCAGATGAGCACCAATGTCTCCGCCGGCGACGGACCCGCGGTGCGCAAGCTGATCACGCTAATCGGCAAGAAGTGCTCGCTGCTGGCTACCGTTCGGCGGGACATCCAGCTGAAGGCGCTGATGGATATCTGGCTGCATCTGCATGTGCCGCTGTCCTTCGCGCTCCTGGCGGCGCTGACCGCACACATCTTCTCCGTCTTCTACTACTGGTGACCGGATCATGGATGCACGGATCACCACGCTGACACGCCGGGCCAAGGGCGGAATCGGTCGCAAGGAGGAGCTGGTCTCGGCCGAGGTCCTGCGGATCGGGCGCGGCAGCGACAACGAGATCTACCTTCCGGATCCGCGGGTTCCCCTGCATCTCGGCGCGATTCATCTCGGCAATGACGGCCTCTTCGTGGAAGCGGTCGGATCGGTCGACCTGCGCCTCAACGGGGCGGTCACCCGGACCGCACATCTCAAGACCGGCGACACGCTCGGGGTCGGACCATACGAAATCGTCGTGGAAGAGCCCCCGGAGGGCCTCGATCTCGCGCTGACCCATGAATTGACGCAGCCGCTGGGCGACGACCTTGAGGAGTTGCGCCGGAGGTCTTGCCTGTCCGTTTCGGAATCCGGGCTCGGCAAGCGCAAGTTCGCTTGGGTGATGTCGCTCGCCATCCTGGTGCTGTTCCTTGCGTTGCCCGTCGCCTGGCCGTTCTTCGCGCCGGCGGAGGACGCGGCGCCGGAGCAGCAACCCGCCGCTTCGGCCGGGGCGACGATGGCGCAGGGGCATGCGATGTCGTTCGACATCAGCTGGCTTCCGGGCGAGATGATGAACTCGCACAAGTTCTTCGCTGACAATTGCACTGCCTGCCACAAGAAGCCGTTCGTCATGGTTGAGGATGAGGCCTGTGCGTCCTGCCATACCGGACAGCACGCTCATGCGATGCCGGAAGCCTCCGCGGCAACCGGCATTTCCGATACGCGTTGCGCGACCTGTCATACCGAACATAACGGGCCGAAGCAGATCCGCTCCGAAAAGCAGCGCCTGTGCGCCTCCTGTCATGGCGGGCTCGACCAGCAGTGGCCCGAAACGCAGCTGATCAATGCCGCCGATTTCGGTACCGCGCATCCGCAGTTCAAGGCGACCGTCTGGACCGAGCCCAGCGCCGGCAAGACCAGCCGCGTTAGTCTCGACGATTCACCGAAGGAAGTGTCCAATCTCCGGTTCCCGCACAAAACGCATCTCGATCCGACCAAGATGAAGGATCCTGAGACTGGTCTGAACACCCAGCTGGAATGCGCGAGCTGCCATGTGCCGGAAGCCGGCAAGGCGCTGATGCAGCCGGTTGCCATGGAGACACATTGCGGCGATTGCCACAGACTCACCTTCGACAAGGATGCGCCGAAGCGGACCGTCTCGCACGGCAAGCCGGGTCAGGTTTATCGAGAGCTGCAGGAATTCTATGCCGCCCGAGCTCTAGAAGGCGGTGTTCAGGAACTGGAGGCGCCCGCCGTGGTGCGGCGCCGGCCTGGAACCCCGCTGAGCACTCCGGAGCGGCTTGAGGCGCTCGCATGGTCACGGGAAAAGGCCGATTGGGCGGCCCGTTATCTGTTCTCGAAGAGCCAGTGCGGAAGCTGCCACGTGCTGACCAACACGGACGGTCCGCCGGATCAGCTTTCGGTCGAGCCGGCGAAAGTCGCCAAGCACTGGTTCCCGAAAGCCCGCTTCGACCACGGTGCGCACAAGGACGTTGTCTGTTCCGATTGTCACGTCGCCGCGGACTCGATGGAAAGCTCGGACGTGCTTTTGCCGAAGATCGCTGTCTGCCGGGATTGCCATGGCGGCGAGGCGGCCTCGGACCGGGTACCCAGTCCCTGCGTAACCTGTCATGCTTTCCATCTGGACGAGATGCCGCCAATGCATCCGGCGAGGGAGACTGCGGCCAAATGACGAACTGGCGCTCGTATTGCGGAATCGTTGCCATACTCTCCGCACTTATCCTTGCCCCGGCCGTCGCTGCGGCGGATCCGGTAAGCCTCAGCGAAGCGGGTGAACGCCTCCCGCCGATCGTGGTGGACAGCGGTTCCGTCACGCTTGAGTTCGAGATTGCGCTCAATGGAGACAGGCCGACGGCGAGTTACGTCACCGCCCGGACCGGCGACGGCGACGCGTTGCAGCGGACCAATCTCGGATATTGGGTGCCGTGGGACGGGCAGCTCGGCAGTCTGATCGACAATCATGCGCAGGTCGCCGCCGGGGTGATGAAAGTCAAGGCCTTCAAGGACGAGGACCTCAGCGGCGAACTGTTCCCGATCCGTCTGACCATCTCCTACGAAACGGCATCGGCCTTCAAGTTCGGGGTGGTTGAACTGGTTCACCCAGGCACGCATTAGGGGGATATGCGGGGGGATGAGGAGAATTATTCGAGCTCTCGGGACCGGTATGCTGCTCTGCGGCCTCGGCGCCGCACATCCGGTCATCGCGGCGGAAAGCCTGTCGGTCGCCGAAGTCAAGCAGGTGCTCGCCCAGGCGATCCAGGAAGCCCAGGCCCGAGGTGCGCCGGCATCGATTGCGGTCGTCGACCGGGTCGGCAATGCTCTCGCGCTCTATACCATGAGCGGTGCCAATACACAGTTGGACGGATCGGCGTCCGACTGTCCTTCGGGATGCGTGAAGATCACGTCCGGGGACGCGTCCAAGGGCGGTCTTGAGGGCACTTTCGTGCCGGGGCGGGTCGCCGCCCTCGCGAAAGCAGTGACCGGAGCGTACCTTTCCTCGCGCGGAAATGCCTTCACGACCCGCACGGCAAGCCAGATCATTCAGGATCATTTCAATCCTCGCGAGCGATTTGCGCCAAGCGGCCCGCTCTTCGGCGTGCAGCTGAGCCAGCTCCCCTGCTCCGATCTTGTGATCGCCACGAATAGCGCGGCGGTGACCGTAGGCCCGAAACGCTCGCCGCTCGGCCTCGCGGGCGATCCCGGCGGGATTCCGCTGTACAAGAACAATGAGCCGGTCGGGGCGATCGGCGTGATTTCGGACGGGATCTACTCTGTCGACCTCAATGTCGGCGATGTCGACAGCGACAACGACGAATTGATCGCGGTCGCGGGAACCGTCGGTTTCGAGGCGCCGGTCGATATCCGGGGCAACCGGATTACGGTGGAAGGCAAGACTTTCCGCTTTACCGACCGGGGAACCGAGTCCCTGCGCTCGACGCCAAATGCGGCGCCGTCCTTCGACTCGCTTTCCGCGTCGGTCGGCTCGCTCCTCACTTTGAACACCTATTTCGACGGAACCATCCGCTCCGGGACCGCCTTCGGGGACGCCGCGAGCGGGTATCGCCAGGATACCAGCGGCGTGTTCGGCAGCTTGGACGCCTATGTGCTGGTCGACACCGCGAACCAGGCGCGCTTTGCGCCCAAGGCCGGCACGGAAGGGACGGCCGACGCGCTGACCGCCGTGGAGGTTCAGGCCATCCTGCGTAACGCGCTTTCGATCGCGTTCCGGGCTCGCGCACAGATCCGGCGGCCGCTCGGAAGCCATGCCCAGGTGACGATTTCCGTGGTCGATACCAACGGCGATATTCTCGGTATCGTGCGGACGCCGGACGGACCGGTCTTCGGCACGGACGTCTCTCTGCAGAAAGCCCGAACGGCGGCCTTCTTCTCCAGCACCACCGCGGCGACGGAACTGATTTCCGGTGGGCTTGCAACATATGTGTCCGCCGCTCAGGCCTTCATCGGGCCGACCGCGCTCACGGACGGTACCGCCTTCGCCGACCGGTCCGGCGGGAATCTTTCCCGACCTTATTTCCCGGACGGTATCGACGGCGCCGCCAACGGACCTTTCAGCCAGCCGATCAGTCTCTGGAGCCCCTTCAATACCGGGCTGCAGCTGGACGCGATCGCCGCCAATGTCGTCACGCACCGGTCCTTCCTGCTCGGCACCAGCGCCGTGGACACCGCGCAGAACTGTTCCAACCTGCCGCTTCAGGCGGAGACCGGGAAAAGCCGGATGGCGAACGGGTTCCAGATTTTCCCCGGCAGCGTGCCGATCTATCGCGGGGCTACGCTGGTCGGAGGCATTGGCGTCTCGGGTGACGGCGTCGATCAGGACGACATGATTTCCTTCCTCGGCCTGCACAATGCGGGAATCGAACTCGGCACTGGCGTCGGAAATGCGCCGAAAGGCATCCGGGCGGACAATCTGGTCCCGCAAGGCACCAGACTGCGTTATGTCTCCTGCCCGTTCGCGCCGTTCCTGGACTCCGGGGAGCAGACGCCATGCAACGGCAAATGACCGGCGCATTTCGCCGCCTGTTGCTGGGCGCGCTGCTGGCGAGCGCTTGCGGCTTTGCACCTGATCTCGCGGCGCAGACGGTTGAACGCCAGCGCCCGGGTGCAACACCGCCGTCGGAAATCGAGGAGCGGAAGCCGCTTTCTTCCGCGATCCAGCGCCGGGTGGCTCCGCCGACCCGAAAGGATCCCTCGAATATCGCCCCGATTCCGGACCGTTGGCGGCTGATCGAGGCGGTCGGGGTCGAGGAATCCATTCTCGATCCCTATAACCGGAACCCGATCAAGGGAGACCGGCCGCTCTTCGGGACCAAGGACTGGTTCATCAATATTCTGGCGATCTCAGACACCGTCGCAGAACCGCGCAGCGTGCCGACTCCGGTCGGCATTCAGTCCTCCGACGATGCCGGCGATTACGACCTGTTCGGCGATGCGGACCAGTTCATCTTCAATCAGAATTTCATCTTCAGCGCGTCGCTGATCAAGGGAGACACCGCTTACAAGCCGCCGGATCTCGAGTTCCGGCTGACGCCGGTTATCAACTACAACTACGCGGACGTTCAGGAGCGCCGTGTGCTTTATGCCGATCCGCGCCAGGGTACGGAGCGGACGGACACGCATTTCGCGCTGCAGGAAGCCTTCGTCGACTACCATATCCGCAATGTCTCGGACCGTTACGATTTCGACTCCGTTCGCGTCGGCATCCAGCCTTTCTCAACCGATTTCCGTGGCTTCCTTTTTCAGGACAACCAGCTCGGCGTGCGCTTTTTCGGTGACCGGGACAACAACATCTACCAGTACAATCTGGCCTGGTTCCGGCGGCTTGAAAAAGACACCAACAGCGGGCTCAACGACGTCGACCGCAAACTGCGCGAGGACGACGTCTTCATCGCCAATCTCTACTGGCAGGATTTCCCATCGCTCGGCTTCCAAAGCCAGGTTACCGGTGTCTATAACCGGAACCGGGAAGGTGACGATTTCTTCTTCGACAACAACAATTTCATCCAGCGCCCGTCATCCTTCGGAGCGGAGCGCGGGCGGAATTACGACATCGGCTATCTCGGCTATAACGGCGACGGGCATTTCGGCCGGTTGAACCTGACGACCTCGTTCTATTACGCGTTCGGCAATGACCGGAACAGCACCTTCACCAACGAGGATGTCGATGTCAGCGCCTTCTTCGCGGCGGCAGAGCCGTCGGTGGATTTCGACTGGGTTCGGCTCCGCGGCTCGCTCGTCTATGCCAGCGGCGACGACGATCCGTTCGACGGAACCCATACCGGTTTCGACGCGATCTTCGAGAACCCGCAGATCGCCGGATCGGACACCAACTACTGGATTCGTCAGGCAATCCCGTTGATCGGCGGCGGCGGTGTGGTGCTCTCGAACCGTAACGCCATGCTCCCGTCCCTCCGGGGCTCGAAGGAGCACGGTCAGTCCAATTTCGCCAATCCGGGTTTCCGTCTGATCGGCGCGGGCGCCGATTTCGACATTTTGCCGGAGCTCCGGCTCTCGACGAACCTCAATTACATGCAGTTCGACGAGACCGCCGTGCTCGAGGTCGCGCGCAACCAGCAGGACATCTCGCGGGACATCGGCTGGGACCTTTCCGCCGCGCTGATCTATCGGCCGTTCTTTTCCCAGAACATCGTCTTCCGGCTTTCCGGCGCGGCTCTGTTCGCCGGGCAGGGCATCAAGGACCTCTACGGCGAGCAGAATGGCGACGACGATATGTATTACACGGTTCTCGCGAACCTGATCCTGACCTACTGACGGGAGCGGTGATGCGGCGCGGCACTCCAATCATCCTGACTTTGCTCCTAGCGGTATTTGCCGCTGCGCCGCAGGCGGTCATGGCGGCTGCGGGCGAAAAACCCCGCGACATCCACTACACGGTGACGCCGCCGGCGCCGAAATGGCAGCCTCAGGAAGCGATCGACGCCAAGAGCGCCGGCTGCATGAGCTGCCATACCGAGACCGACGAGCCGAGCATGCACCGCACGGGCGGTGTACCGATCGGCTGTACGGACTGTCACGGCGGCGATGCGACGGTGAAGAAGCCGTCCGAAGGCGCGCCCTCGGAGGCGGCCTATCGCACGGCACTAGACATGGCTCATGTGCAGCCGCGCTATCCAGAGAGCTGGCACTATCCGGCGAGCGCCAATCCGGAGCGCTCCTACACGCTGCTGAACCGG
Organism: Nisaea acidiphila; assembly: GCF_024662015.1. Classification (NCBI taxonomy): domain Bacteria; kingdom Pseudomonadati; phylum Pseudomonadota; class Alphaproteobacteria; order Rhodospirillales; family Thalassobaculaceae; genus Nisaea; species Nisaea acidiphila. The sequence continues at coordinate 3,153,565 of NZ_CP102480.1, forward strand.
GAAAGCCCGGAATTCATCCGCTTCGTCAATCCGAGCGATTATCGCGTCGTCGACGAGGCCTGCGGCGCCTGCCACGCGCGCGAGATCAAGGCCGCGAAGAACAGCCTGATGGCGACCGGCGCCATGCTCTGGGGCGGGGCGGCCTACAACAACGGCATTCTGCCCTACAAGAACTACATCCTCGGCGAGGCCTATACGCGCGACGGTCAGCCGGCGGCGCTGACCAACCCGGTGGAGCCTACCGACGAGATGAAGGCGACCGGAGTGCTCGGCAGCCTCGTGCCGATGCCGGCCTGGGAGGTGATCCCGCCGGGCGACATCTTCCGGGTCTTCGAGCGCGGTGGACGGAACATCGTCAACCTGTTCCCGGAAATAGGCTTGCCGAACGCGCTCGGTCAGCTGCAGCGGCTGGAAGAGCCGGGTCGGCCGGATCTCCGGCAGTCGAACCGCGGCCCGGGCACCGGCCTTCGCATCGCGGTCCCTGTGATCAATATCCACAAGACCCGCCTGAACGACCCCTTCACCTGGTTTCTCGGCACCAACGACCAGCCGGGGGATTTCCGGTCCTCCGGCTGCGCCTCCTGTCACGTGGTCTATGCCAACGATCGCGATCCGCGCCATTCGGGACCTTATGCGGCGCACGGACATATGGGGGTGACGGATACGGCCGACCCGACCATTCCGAAGAACGAGCCCGGACATCCGCTGAAACACGAATTCACCAGCGCGATCCCGACCAGCCAGTGCATGGTCTGCCATATGCACCAGCCGAACGTCTTCGTGAACTCGTTCCTCGGCTACACCATGTGGGACTACGAGTCGGACGCCCCGCACATGTGGCCGGAGGAGCAGAAATATCCGAGCAACGCGGAGATGCACGCGATCCTCGAGCGGAACCCGGAAGAGGCGGCGATCCGCGGCCTCTGGGGCGACCGGGCATTTCTCGCCAAGGTCTCGGAGATGAATCCGAAACTGAACAATACCCAGTTCGCCGATTATCACGGCCATGGCTGGAACTTCCGCGCGATCTTCAAGAAGGACGAGGCGGGTAACCTCTTGGACAAGGACGGCAACATCGTCCCGCCGGACGATCCGGACAAGTTCAAGAAGGCCGTCCACATGTCGTCGATCCATCTGGATGTCGGCATGCATTGCGTCGATTGTCATTTCGAGCAGGACGCGCACGGCAACGGGCATCTCTATGGCGAGGTCGCAAATACGATCGAGATCACCTGCCAGGATTGCCACGGCACGGCGGATGAGTATCCGACTTTGCTGACATCCGGTCCGGCCGCGCCCGAGGGGGGGACCGACATCTCGCTGACGCGCAATTCTGACGGTTCGCGCCGCTTCGAGTGGCGCGGCAAGACGCTGATCCAGCGTTCGGCCCTCTGGGAGGGGCTCGAATGGGAGGTCAGCCTGGTCAAGAACACGGTCGACCCCGCAAGCGCGGACTACAATTCCAAGGCCGCGCGGGCGAAGCTGATGAAAGGCGATCCGGACGATATGTCCTGGGGCCCCGGCGTTCCGAAGGAGGCGCGGGCGCACAAGGACGACGAGATGGAATGCTTCACCTGCCATCTCTCCTGGACCACGAGCTGCGCCGGCTGCCACCTTCCTATCCAGGCCAACTGGAAGACGGAGCGTCATCACTACGAGGGCGGCGAGACCCGGAACTACGCGACCTACAATCCGCAGGTCGTGCGCGATCAGATGTTCCAGCTCGGCAGGCACTCCACGCCGAAAGGCAACACGATCGCACCGGTCCGCTCCTCCTCGGCGCTGATTCTCTCCTCGACCAACATCAATCGAGAGAAAATATACATCCAGCAGCCGCCGATCGCGGCCTCGGGCTATTCGAGCCAGGCTTTCGCGCCGCATTTCCCGCACACGGTGCGCAAGGAAGAGACCAAGACCTGTTCCGATTGCCATCTTTCCGAGGCGAACGACAACAATGCCCGAATGGCCCAGCTCCTGCTGCTCGGCACCAACTTCGTGAACTTCGTCGGCTACAATGCCTGGGTCGGCGGCGACGGCGGCATCGAGGCGGTGCGCGTGACGGAATGGGACGAGCCGCAGGCGGTGATAGGCTCCTACCTGCAGCGCTATGCCTATCCGGACTGGTACGAGGATCATCAGCAGGCCGGGCGGGAGCTTCAGGAAAGCTACAGCCATGACGGCCCGGGCGCGGCCAATTGCGTGCAGTTGCGGGGAGAGTATCTCTTCACCGCCGAAGGTCCGGGCGGCTTCCATGTCTACGATGTCGCCTCGATCGCCAACAAGGGTTTCAGCCAGCGGATCATCACCGCGCCCTTCTCCGAACTCGGCCACGACACCCAGGTGGAAAGCGCGAACGCGACCTGTATGGCTCTGCCCAGCACCCAACCGATCCATCCGCCACGCAACGAGGGCGAGTTGATGCGGGTGGCAAACCAGGAACAGCCTTTCCATCCAATCTATAACTATGCGCTGGTGACTGACGCGGAGGAGGGACTTTATCTCGTCGACGTCAACACGATGGCGGACGGCGAGCCGCGCAACAATTTCCTCGACCGTGCGGTGACCTGGAACGAGGGCGGCGTGCTGACCGGTGCGCGTCACATCACCATCGCCGGCCACTTCGCCTACGTGACCACCCCGAAGAGTCTGGTCGTGCTCGATCTCGACAATCCGCTCGAGCCCGTGCTGGCGGCGACGATCCCGATGAAGGATCCGCGTGCGACGGCGGTGCAGTTCCGCTACCTCTTTGCCAGCGATGCCGAGGGTGTGAAGGTCTTCGACGTGACCGACCCGCGCGGAATTCGGAAAGTTCCGGGGGCGATGGTGCCGCTCGCCGATGCGCAGCGCATCTATGTCGCGCGGACCTATGCCTATGTCGCGAACGGCCGCGACGGGCTTGCGATCCTCAATGTGAAGAACCCGGCAATGCCGGTCCTGCACCAGATGTTCGACGCGGACGGGGCGATCTCCGATGCCCGGGACGTCGTCGTCGGTTCCACCAACGCCTCGCTTTTCGCCTATGTGGCTGACGGGGTGAACGGGCTGAAGGTGATCCAGCTGACGGCACCGGACACCCAGCCGCGCTATTACGGGTTCAGCCCGGAGCCGAAACCGGAGCTCATCGCCTGGAAGAAGACAGCCTATCCGGCACTCGCGCTTTCCAAAGGGCTCGACCGCGACCGGGGCGTGGACGAGACCGGCGGACAGATCGCGATCTTCGGCCGGCTCGGCTCGCGTCCCTTCACGCTCGAAGAGATGAAGCACTTCTACCTGAACAAGTCCGGGAACCCGTATTTCGTCAGCGACGAGGTGCGTGAGCAGGACTTCGTTCCGGCGGATGAGCAGCAGGCGAAGGCGAACTGACGGCGTGGCAGCATTGGCCCGGCATGGTGCCTTGTCGTATCATTCCGGACATGTCGAAGCGTCCAAGGTTTGCGGAGACGGAACATGAGCCGTACCGGTGACGAACGCCGCGCGCGCCGACTGGCGCGGATGAGGGCTCGTGCGTTCGGCACGGAACGGCGCAGCGACCATATGCTCCGCGCTCTGGTCGATCAGGCCGAGGACGAGGTCGAAGCCGCCGAGCGGGGCTTGGTCGGCCGCCTTTCCCGCAAGCTCGGTCCGAAAGGCCGTTTTCTCGCAGTAGCGACCCTGATAGCGATCCTTATCACCGCGGTTTCGATCTACTACGACCGGCGCATGCTGGAGACGGCGGTACAGGCGAACTGGGATGACCCGGTCCTGGTCGCCGAAGGGCAGACCCTCTACCGCAGGAATTGTGCCTTCTGTCACGGGGACGCTTTGGAGGGGCAGGAGGGCTGGGACGGCGATTTCCCGACCGGGCACCGGCCGGCCTTGCCGCTCGACGGTTCGGCGCCGACATGGCGTCTCAGCGACGACGATATTTTCGACGTGATCAAATATGGCGGCCAGCCGTTCTCGCCGCGCAGTTACAAGAACGACATGCCGGGATTCGAAATCCAGATTCCGGATGCCGGAATCTGGGCCATCGTCGCGTTCATGAAAAGCCGTTGGCGGGACGAGGTCCGGGCGAAACAGGAAGAGGCCGCGGCGTCGCGATCGCCCGGCGGCTAGTTCTCAGGCAAGGCCTGCGGCTTTGAGGCGCTGCTCGAGATCCTTCAGATGCGCCTTCTTGTCCGTCTCGGCGCTGCCTTCGGCGATGTAGCTCTCGAGAAAATCCGGCTTCTTCATGAAGTCGTGTACTGTCTTGCGGGCAAATTTGACGTTGCCGGATCCGATAAGGGTTCCGTCAGCGAGCATGTTGATGACCTTGAGGGCCTTTGCCGCTGTGGTCGCCTGCCGGCCGTCGAGCTTCTTGTAGAAATTCGACTTCTCGAGCAGCGCTGCCTGCAGTTCCTCGGCGACATTGCAGATACGATCCTCAATCCGCGGCGGGAACCGGTTCGCCTTGGTCTCCTTGTGAATCTTTGCGAGCAGGGCGAGCTTGTCTTCGAGTGAGCCTTCGTTCGAGCTGACGGCGCGCTCGAAGTCGGGCTGGCCCATCACCGAGGTCACATATTTGGACAGATAGTCGAGCCCTTTCTCGCTGATGGCGCCTTTTCGCAGTTGCAGGGCCATCAGAATCTTTTCCGAGATGTCGATGCGCCCGCCAACGACCAGATCGATCGTTTCATCGCTCAGCAGGGAGGCCTCGCGCTTCTGCAGCGCGGTCTCGCATTCCTCGCCGCCGAGGAAACCGTTCGGCGTCTTCAGTTTATTGTAGATGGCGCGGACCTGTTCCAGTTCCGCACCAAGATTGCCACGGGTCAGCTTGCCGCTCGACTCGAGGGCACGGATCAGTAGGCGCAGGATGACGTCGCGGGTTTCGGGGATATAGCCGGATTTGGCGAGGGCATAAAAGTTCTTCGCATTGGCGGGCTTGTCCGGCGCCTCAAACGGCTCGACCTCGCCGCGATAAAGAGCCATCAGGCGTTCGACTTCCTCGCCGGTCGAGGCCATCTGGCCGAAGATGTTCTTCGCCGCGTCCGGTGCGCGCAGGATCTCGGCGATGAAGGGGTCGAAATGCCCGAAGGCCTCGATGCCGGTAATCGAATGCCCGATCTCGTGCAGCAGCTCGAATTTCTTTACCCAGTCCTTCACTCCGTCGAGCGTTTCGGTAAGGACGGCGCGGACGCGGAAAGCGTAGTCGTCGGGTTTCTCGCCCGGACGCATGCCGATCAGATCAGGCAGGTTGTCCTTGTCCAGTTTCTCGGGCGGATCTTTCTCAAGCTTTTCGAGGCATGTCTTATGCAGAGCGTCGGTCAGCTCGTAGAGACGGCGGACGCGCTCGCTGACCGGCATCTGGGTGCCTTTGACCTGAGCGATGGAGGTTTTCTGCACCGCCTGCATCAAGGTTTGTCCGGCATCGCTGAAGACGCGCTGATGGCGTGTCGAGTGCAGCAGCTCGGTCGGAGTAATCCGGACGGATTGCAGATAGCGTCCGGCAGCCCGTCCGATCGCATCGCGGGACTTGCGCGAAAAGAAGTCTGGAACTTCCTCGCAGATCGCGTCCTTGAAATTCTGAGCTTCGGCTTTTTGCTGATCCGTCATGCGCGAACAAACGATTCCCGGAAAAAAGCTCATGATTCCAAAGGAATTATCGCTTTTTACCTTCGAATTAAACCACGTTTAACCCACGTGTTCTATAGCCCACAGTCGAATATGCAAGTGGTATAAGCCACTATTTGCTATGGAATTAACCAAGATTCTGGCGGGCCGCTTCATAGAGCGTCGCGGATGTGGCGGCGGAGACATTCAGGGTAGCGACGGGACCCGATGTCGGAAGTCGCACAAGGAAGTCGCAATGTTCCCGCGTCAGCCGTCGCAGTCCGCTGCCTTCAGCGCCCATGACGATCGCGATCCGGCCGGTCAGGTCGACCGCGTCGATCGTCTTTTCCGCCTCGCCGTCGAGCCCGATGCACCAGAATCCCGCTTCCTGCAGCAGTTCCATCGAACGGCTAAGGTTCGTGACATAGACAAGGTCGACCGCATCGAGCGCTCCGGATGCGGATTTCGCGAGCACGCCCGTCGCCGGCGCGGCATTCCGGTCGGTCGCGATCACCGCGCTCGCGCCGAAGGCAGCCGCCGAGCGGAGGATCGCCCCGACATTATGCGGATCGGTAACCTGGTCGAGCAGCACGAGGAGAGAGCGTTCGGCGGCGCCTTCGATAACATCCTCAATTGCGATGTCCGGCAGCGGCTTCACCTCGGCGATGACGCCCTGATGTACGGCGCCGTCGCCCGCAAGCGCGTCGAGAACGGCCTTGTCCCGTATCGAAGGGAGCGGAAGTTCGGCGCGGCGTGAGTCCGGCAGCGCCGAAAGCCGGGCCGCCAGTTCCGACTCGCTCCGGGCCGTGCAGAGCAGTCCGGTAATCCGCCTTCGGTCGTTCTGCAGCGCCATCGAGACGGCGTGCCAGCCCCAAAGAAGGTCCTTGCCGCTGCCCGGGCTTTGCGTTGGTTTGCTGCGACCGCGCCCTTGGGAGGGTTTGCGGGTGCGGGATTTCGTCATGGCACTCACCTGATCATGGAACGCTCGGCTTCGCCCGTAGCCTGAACGGCCTTTCATGGAACGAATGTCGCCGAGACCGCTTTTGCCATGTTTTTGCCGTTGACAAACAGAGTCTATTTCTCATATTTCGCACTCCCTTCAAGCGCGGGGTCCGGCCCAGCCACTCAAGTGGTTGACGGAAAATGCGTCAGGGGAACCCGGTGGGGTGCCCGAGTGGCTAAAGGGGACGGGCTGTAAACCCGTTGGCTATGCCTACGTTGGTTCGAATCCAACCCCCACCACCATCCTGCTTGCCGCGCCGGTCTCCGGCCGGAAGGCAGGGACGGAGAGTATAGTGCTTGGTCGGTGTTCGCGGCGGGAGTCACGGGCACCGCCGTGGTGTGCGATAAGCTGGGCGGGTGTAGCTCAATGGTAGAGCAGCAGCCTTCCAAGCTGAATACGTGGGTTCGATTCCCATCACCCGCTCCATCGCATCGCTCCACGGAACGCCAAACAGAGGGATCAATTCGGGCCATGGACGGGGCGTAGCGCCGGTGTGGCCGCCAAATCAAGCAGGAACACGTGCGCGATGGCGAAGGAAAAGTTTGAGCGGACAAAGCCGCATTGCAACATTGGTACGATCGGCCACGTCGACCACGGCAAGACGTCGCTGACGGCGGCGATCACGAAGGTGCTGGCTGAGTCTGGCGGCGCTGACTTCCAGGCGTACGACCAGATCGACAAGGCGCCTGAAGAGAAGGCGCGCGGTATCACGATTTCGACGGCGCACGTTGAGTACGAGACGGCGAACCGTCACTACGCGCACGTCGACTGCCCGGGTCACGCTGATTATGTGAAGAACATGATCACGGGTGCGGCGCAGATGGACGGCGCGATCCTGGTCGTGTCGGCCGCGGACGGCCCGATGCCGCAGACCCGCGAGCACATTCTTCTGGCGCGCCAGGTTGGCGTTCCGGCGCTTGTGGTGTTCCTGAACAAGGTCGACCAGGTCGATGACGAAGAGCTTCTTGAGCTGGTCGAGCTCGAGGTTCGCGAGCTTCTGTCGTCCTACGACTTCCCGGGCGACGATATTCCGATCGTGAAGGGCTCCGCTCTTGCGGCTCTTGAAGACAGCAACGAAGAGATCGGCAAGAAGGCCATTCTCGAGCTGATGGAACAGGTTGACGCCTACATTCCGCAGCCTGAGCGTCCGGTCGACCAGTCGTTCCTGATGCCGATCGAAGACGTGTTCTCGATCTCGGGCCGCGGCACCGTGGTGACCGGCCGTGTCGAGCGCGGCATCGTGAGCGTGGGCGACGAAATCGAGATCGTGGGTATCAAGGACACGACGAAGACGACCTGCACGGGCGTCGAGATGTTCCGCAAGCTGCTCGACCGCGGCGAGGCCGGCGACAATGTCGGCGTTCTGCTGCGCGGCACGAAGCGCGAGGACGTGGAGCGGGGTCAGGTTCTGGCGAAGCCGGGCTCGATCACGCCGCACACGAAGTTCACCTGCGAGGCCTACATCCTGACGAAGGACGAGGGCGGCCGTCACACGCCGTTCTTCTCGAACTACCGCCCGCAGTTCTACTTCCGCACGACGGACGTGACGGGGACGGTCGAGCTTCCGGAAGGCACCGAGATGGTGATGCCGGGCGACAACATCGCGATGACGGTTCAGCTGATCGCGCCGATCGCCATGGATGAGGGCCTGCGCTTCGCCATCCGCGAAGGCGGCCGCACCGTCGGCGCCGGCGTCGTCGCCAAAATCGTCGAATAACAGGCTGCCGCCCCGGCTCTTTCGGGAGCCCGGGGCGGCCGCTTGCAGCGCGGCTTAGGAGTGTAGCTCAATTGGTAGAGCACCGGTCTCCAAAACCGGGGGTTGCGGGTTCGATCCCTGCCACTCCTGCCACGCTTCTTCTGCAGAGTTGATTTCATTCGGCCGGGGCGCTATACAGCCCGGCTGACAGAAACGGATCACGATGGCAAAGGTTTCTCCGGCGCAATTCGTCCGTCAGGTACGCCAGGAAGTTTCCAAGGTAACCTGGGCGAGTCGCAAGGAAACAGGCGTGGGCACTATGATGGTTTTCATCATGGTAACGCTCGCGTCTATCTTCTTTTTCCTTGTCGATGGCGCGCTGTCGTGGGGCGTAAAGTTCATTCTTGGATTGGGAGCCTGAGCCCATGGCGGCACGTTGGTACGTCCTCCATGTCTATTCCGGCTTCGAGAAGAAGGTCGCGCAGGCCATTCGCGAGCAGGCCGCTGCGCACGAGATGGAAGACCTGATCGAAGAAGTCCTGGTTCCGACCGAGGAAGTCGTGGAAATGCGACGCGGCACGAAAGTGAACGCCGAGCGCAAGTTTTTCCCCGGCTACATCCTCGTGAAGATGGTGATGACCGACCAGAGCTGGCACCTCGTGCAGGACCAGCCGAAGGTGACCGGTTTCCTCGGGAGCAAGGGCAAGCCCCAGGCGATCTCGAAATCGGAAGCCGAGCGGATCATCAAGCAGGTCGCCGAAGGCGTCGAACGGCCGAAGCCCTCGGTCGTCTTCGAGGTCGGCGAACAGGTGCGTGTTTCCGACGGGCCGTTCGCGTCCTTCAACGGCTATGTTGAAGACGTGGACGAGGAAAAGTCCCGTCTCAAGGTTGCGGTGTCGATTTTCGGACGGTCGACCCCGGTCGAGCTGGAATATACCCAGGTCGAGAAGATCTGACGTCCGTTTGACGGTCGCGCGGGAGGCAGCCCGGAAATCCTCGGGGTGCGCCGTACCGCCCGGCATAATGAGAGGTAACGATTATGGCTAAGAAGATCGCTGGCTATATCAAGCTGGAGATCAAGGCCGGTGAGGCGAACCCGTCTCCGCCGGTCGGACCGGCGCTGGGTCAGCGCGGTCTGAACATCATGGAGTTCTGCAAGGCGTTCAACGCCGCGACCGGCAGCATGGAAAAAGGCATGCCGATCCCGGTGGTGATCACCGCCTATCAGGACCGGACCTTCAGCTTCGTCACCAAGACGCCGCCGGCCAGCTACTTCATCAAGAAGGCTGCCAAGCTGCCGAAGGGTGCGAGCAACCCGAGCAAGGAAGTCGCCGGCAAGATCACCATGGACCAGGTCCGTGAGATCGCCGAAGCGAAGATGCCGGATCTGAACGCGGTCGATCTCGAAGGCGCGTGCAACATGATCCGCGGTTCCGCCCGTTCGATGGGCGTCGAGGTTGTGGAGTAAGACGATGGCGAAGCTTGGTAAGCGTCTCAAGGGTGCCTATGAAAGCGTCGACCGGCTGAAGCTGCACGCGCTCGACGAAGCGGTGAAGCTGGTCAAGAACGGCGCCAAGGCGAAGTTCGACGAGACCGTCGAAATCTCGATGAATCTCGGTGTCGATCCGCGTCATGCCGACCAGATGGTGCGCGGCGTCGTCGCGCTGCCGCACGGCACCGGCAAGTCCGTGCGCGTCGCGGTCTTCGCGAAGGATGCGAAGGCGGACGAAGCGCGCGAAGCGGGTGCGGAGATCGTCGGTGCGGATGACCTGATGCAGGAAATCCAGGACGGCCGGATGGACTTCGACCGGGTCATCGCGACCCCGGACATGATGGCCCTCGTCGGCCGCCTCGGTAAGGTGCTTGGCCCTCGCGGCCTGATGCCGAACCCGAAGCTCGGCACCGTGACCGCCGATGTCGCGGCGGCCGTGACCGCCGCCAAGGCAGGTCAGGTGGAATTCCGCGTCGAGCGCGCCGGCATCGTGCATGCCGGTATCGGCAAGGCGAGCTTCTCCGAGGACCAGCTCCTCGAGAACGCCACCGCGTTCGTCGATGCGATCAACCGCGCGAAGCCGTCGGGCGCCAAGGGCACCTACGTCAAGCGCGTCGCTCTCAGCTCCACCATGGGGCCGGGCGTGAAAGTGGATACGGCGGCTCTCGGCACTGCCTGAGCCTGTCGTTGAAGTTCCGGCCCCTCGGGGCCGGGAACAGGAGCCGGACCTTCGGGTGCGGCTCCGACCTGTCCGAGACTACGGGTGCCAAAGGGGCTTCGGCCGCGGCGGCTTAATTTCCCGTATAGACGGGGGTGATAACCGATTTCGATCCCGGCCGCTGCCGGGACTGTCTGACGTTTGAGCTTCTGGGACAGGCGAACCGGGCCGGCAGGCATGGTGTTTGCCGGTTCATGTGCAAAGGGGGCTTCGGCGCGTTGCCGGGGCCCGCAGATGCGGAGATGATCAGTGAACCGTACTGAAAAAGCGGCTCTGGTCGAGACCCTGAACAAGACCTTCACGGATGCCGCGGTTGTCGTGGTTACCCATCAGGTCGGGCTGACGGTCGACGAGGTCAATGACCTTCGCGGCAAGATGCGTGCGGCAGGGGCTCGGTACAAAGTCACGAAAAATCGGATCGCTCGTCTCGCTCTGAAAGGCACGGAGTACGAAAACCTTGACGAGTCGTTCAAGGGCCCGACGGCGATTGCTACGTCCGAGGATCCTGTTGCGGCCGCCAAGGTTGCCGTCGAGTTCGCCAACGAAAACGAGAAACTGACCATTGTCGGTGGTGCCATCGGATCGAAGGTACTGGATGTCAATGCGGTCAAGGCCCTCGCCAAGTTGCCGTCTCTCGACGAACTGCGTGCGAAGCTGCTGGGCATGATCCAGACCCCGGCGACCCGGATTGCCGGCGTCGTGCAGGCACCTGCTGGTCAGGTGGCTCGGGTCATCGGTGCCTACAGCAGCAAAGAGGGGTGAGTGGTCGATCCACTCCGTTTAACGAAGCTCAAGTCTGGAGTAATTGAAAATGGCTGATCTTGAGAAAATTGTTGAAGAGCTGTCCTCGCTGACGGTTCTGGAAGCGGCTGAACTCTCGAAGCTGCTCGAAGAGAAGTGGGGCGTTTCCGCTGCCGCTCCGGTTGCCGTTGCCGCTGCTGCGGGCGGTGATGCCGGCGGTGCGGCCGCTGCCGAAGAAAAGGACTCTTTCGACGTCATCCTGGCTGCTGCCGGCGACAAGAAGATCAACGTGATCAAGGAAGTTCGCGGCATCACCGGTCTTGGCCTGAAAGAAGCCAAGGACCTCGTCGAGGGCGCGCCGAAGCCGGTCAAGGAAGGCGCTTCCAAGGACGAAGCCGAAGAAATCAAGAAGAAGCTCGAAGAAGCTGGTGCTACTGTCGAGCTGAAGTAACGCCTTGGCGTTACTTGAGAATATGGGTGGGGTACGCGCGCGCCGGACGGTGCGCGCGTTACCCTGCCTTTTTCCCGTTCTTACCTCTGGTGCGTTAGCGCCCCAGCGGTAAGGCCGGGAGACCGGGGTTCCCGGTCGGCCGAACAGGCGGCTCTCGCGGCGGGCGCGGGAGCCATGGAGCGGACGGATACCCGTCCCGACCGCTCCAGATAGAACAAAGGTGGGCGAGGTTTGACCATGGCGATTTCCTCCGTTGGTTCCTTCACCAGTCGCAAGCGTGTGCGCAAGGATTTCGGGCGCATTTCCGAAGCGTCTCCGATGCCGAACCTGATCGAGGTGCAGAAAAGCTCCTACGATCTGTTCCTGCAGAAGGACGTGTCCCCGGAGGATCGCGAGGTCCTCGGGCTTCAGGAAGTGTTCAAGTCCGTCTTCCCGATCAAGGATTTCTCCGAGCGCGCCATGCTCGAGTTCGTCAGCTACGAGCTCGAGACGCCGAAATACGACGTTGAGGAATGCCAGCAGCGGGGAATCACCTTCGCCGCGCCGCTGAAGGTGACCCTGCGTCTCGTCGTCTGGGACGTGGAGGAAGAGACCGGCTCCCGCTCAATTCGCGACATCAAGGAGCAGGACGTCTATATGGGCGACATGCCGCTCATGACGAAGAACGGTACCTTCGTCATCAACGGCACCGAGCGCGTCATCGTTTCCCAGATGCACCGGTCTCCGGGCGTCTTCTTCGACCATGACAAGGGCAAGACCCATTCCTCGGGCAAGTATCTGTTCGCCGCCCGCGTGATCCCGTATCGCGGTTCCTGGCTCGACTTCGAGTTCGACGCCAAGGACATTCTCTATGTGCGCATCGACCGCCGCCGCAAGCTGCCCGCGACCACGCTGCTCTACGCGCTGATGAGCGACGAGGCGGAAGCCTATCTGAAGCAGTGCCACGAGACCGGCGAAGAGCCGAACCGGGCCATGGTGACCGGGCTCTCGGCGGAGAACATCCTCAGCCACTTCTACGAGAACGTTCTCTACACGAAGAACGGCGAAGGCTGGAAAACCGAGTTCGACGGCAATCGTCTGCGCGGTCAGAAGCTCGCCCGCGATCTGGTCGACGCCGCGTCCGGCGAAGTCGTCGCCAAGCTCGGCGACAAGATGACCCCGCGTCTCGCGCGCAAGCTGACCGAAGCCGGCCTCAAGGACATCTATGTTCCGAGCGAGGATCTCGTCGGTCAGTATATCGCCATCGACATCATCAACCCGGAAACCGGCGAAGTGCTGGTCGAAGCCGGCGACGAGGTCACCGAAGATCTGCTGCAGGTGATTAGCGATGCCGGCGTGGAAGAGCTGCCGGTGCTGGCGATCGACCATATGACGGTCGGTGCCTATCTGCGCAACACGCTCGCGCTCGACAAGAACACCACCCGCGAAGAGGCGCTGGTCGATATCTACCGCGTCATGCGTCCGGGCGAGCCGCCGACCCTCGAGACGGCCGAGAGCCTGTTCGACGGTCTGTTCTTCGACAGCGAGCGGTATGACCTCTCCGCCGTCGGCCGGGTGAAGATGAACGCCCGCCTCGACCAGGAAACCGACGACCAGCTGCGCACCCTGCGCAAGGAAGACATCCTCGCGATCCTCAAGATCCTCGTGGACCTGAAGGACGGCAAGGGCGAGATCGACGATATCGACCATCTCGGCAACCGCCGTGTCCGCTCCGTCGGCGAACTGATGGAGAACCAGTACCGTGTCGGTCTGCTGCGCATGGAGCGCGCGATCCGCGAGCGCATGAGCTCGGTCGAGATCGACACCGTCATGCCGCACGACCTGATCAACGCGAAGCCGGCTGCCGCCGCGGTGCGCGAGTTCTTCGGGTCCTCGCAGCTTTCCCAGTTCATGGACCAGACCAACCCGCTCTCCGAGATCACCCACAAGCGGCGTCTCTCGGCGCTTGGCCCGGGCGGTCTCACCCGCGAGCGCGCGGGCTTCGAGGTCCGCGACGTGCACCCGACCCACTACGGCCGGATCTGCCCGATCGAAACCCCGGAAGGTCCGAACATCGGTCTGATCAACTCATTGGCCACCTATGCCCGCGTCAACCAGTACGGCTTCATCGAAACCCCGTACCGCAAGGTCGTTGACGGCAAGGTCACCGACGAGGTGCGCTACATTTCCGCGATGGAAGAGGGACGTTACACGGTTGCCCAGGCCAACGCGCCGGTCGACAAGGACAGCCGCTTCGTCGAGGAGCTGGTGCCGGTCCGCCGCCAGGGTGAATTCGCCCTCGCGCGTCCGGAAGACATCCATCTGATCGACGTGTCGCCGAAGCAGCTGGTCTCCGTCGCCGCGGCTCTGATCCCGTTCCTCGAGAACGACGATGCGAACCGCGCGCTGATGGGGTCCAACATGCAGCGGCAGGCCGTGCCGCTGGTGAAGGCGGAAGCGCCGTTCGTCGGTACCGGCATGGAAGCCCGTGTCGCCCGCGACAGCGGCGTGACCATCGTCGCCCGCCGCTCCGGCATCGTCGACCAGGTGGACGCGACCCGTATCGTTGTCCGCGCCACGGAGGAGACCGCCTCCACGGAAAGCAACGTCGACATCTACTCGCTGCTGAAGTTCCAGCGCTCGAACCAGAACACCTGCATCAACCAGCGTCCGCTGGTGAAGGTCGGTGACCGGGTCGTCGCCGGCGACATCATGGCGGACGGCCCGTCCACGGATCTCGGCGAGCTCGCGCTCGGCAGGAACGTGCTCGTCGCCTTCATGCCGTGGAACGGCTACAACTTCGAGGACTCGATCCTGATCTCCGAGCGCATCGTCCGTGACGACGTGTTCACCTCGATCCATATCGAGGAATTCGAGATCATGGCCCGCGATACCAAACTGGGTCAGGAAGAGATCACCCGCGATATCCCGAATGTCGGCGAAGAGGCTCTGAAGAATCTCGACGAGGCCGGCATGGTCTATATCGGCGCCGAGGTGAACCCGGGCGATATCCTGGTCGGCAAGGTCACGCCGAAGGGCGAGAGCCCGATGACGCCGGAAGAAAAGCTTCTGCGTGCCATCTTCGGCGAGAAGGCCTCCGACGTCCGCGACACCTCCCTGAAGGTGCCGCCGGGGGTCACCGGTACGGTCGTCGAGGTGCGGGTCTTCTCCCGCCGCGGCGTCGACAAGGACGAGCGTGCGCTCGCGATCGAACGTGCCGAGATCGAGCGTCTCGCAAAGGACCGCGACGACGAACGGGCGATCCTCGAGCGGGGCTTCTTCGCCCGCCTCAAGGAACAGCTCCTCGGCCAGAAGGCGGTGTCCGGCCCGAAAGGCTTCAAGGGCGGCGTCGAGATCACCGACGCGGTGCTCGGCGAGTTCACCCAGGGCCAGTGGCGCCAGTTCGCCGTCGAAGACGAAGCCCGGATGGAATATCTGGAAGGCATGAAGAGCGAGTTCGACAAGAGCGTCGAGGAGCTCCAGGCCCGCTTCGACAACAAGGTCGACAAACTGCAGCGCGGAGACGAACTGCCGCCGGGCGTCATGAAGATGGTCAAGGTCTTCGTCGCGGTGAAGCGCAAGCTGCAGCCGGGCGACAAGATGGCCGGCCGCCACGGCAACAAGGGCGTGATCTCCAAGATCAACCCGGTCGAAGACATGCCGTATCTCGAAGACGGCACCGCGGTCGATATCGTGCTGAACCCGCTCGGCGTGCCGAGCCGCATGAATGTCGGTCAGATTCTCGAAACCCACCTCGGCTGGGCCTCGCACGGTCTCGGACTGCAGATCAACAAGATGCTTTCCGATCTGCACGACCAGGCCAAGAAGGGCGACTTCAAGACGCTCTTCAAGAAGGTCTACGGCGAGGAGCAGTACAAGGCCGAGATCGAGCCGCTGGACGACGACGAGATCCTCGAGCTGGCCGGCAATCTCAGCCGCGGCGTTCCGATGGGCACGCCGGTGTTCGACGGCGCCCGGGAAGAGGACATCGTCGACATGCTGGATCTGTCCGGTCTCGACTCGACCGGTCAGGTGACCCTGATCGACGGCCGGACCGGCGAGGTCTTCGACCGCAAGGTGACTGTCGGCTACATCTACATGCTGAAGCTGCACCACCTCGTGGACGACAAGATCCACGCCCGTTCTATCGGCCCGTACAGCCTCGTCACCCAGCAGCCGCTGGGCGGTAAGGCCCAGTTCGGCGGCCAGCGCTTCGGTGAGATGGAGGTCTGGGCTCTCGAGGCCTACGGCTCCGCCTACACCCTGCAGGAAATGCTGACGGTGAAGTCGGACGACGTGTCCGGCCGGACCAAGGTGTACGAGGCGATTGTCCGCGGCGACGACAATTTCGAGGCCGGGATCCCGGAATCCTTCAACGTTCTCGTGAAGGAACTCCGCTCCCTCGGCCTGAATGTCGAGCTCGAGCAGGAGCAGCTGTAAGCCTTTCCGGGCGGATCCCGTCGGGATCCCGCCCGGTTCTCTATCCTGCCGGAAGCGGACTTGCCGTGACCGGCCGCGTCGCCCACACTGAACGGTAAGTCGGCGCACAACGTCCCAGTGACGTAAGGAGATGCTTGATGAACGAGTTGATGAACATCTTTGGTCAGCCGTCCGGCCCGCAGAGCTTCGATCACATCCGGATCGCGATCGCGAGCCCGGAACGGATCCGCTCCTGGTCCTTCGGCGAGATCAAGAAGCCCGAGACCATCAACTACCGGACCTTCAAGCCGGAGCGCGACGGTCTGTTCTGCGCCCGGATCTTCGGTCCGATCAAGGACTACGAGTGCTTGTGCGGCAAGTACAAGCGGATGAAGTATCGCGGCATCATCTGCGAGAAGTGCGGCGTCGAGGTCACCCTCTCCAAGGTCCGCCGCGAGCGGATGGGCCATATCGAGCTAGCCTCCCCGGTCGCCCATATCTGGTTCCTGAAGTCGCTGCCGAGCCGCATCGGCCTGCTGCTGGACATGACGCTGAAGGATCTCGAGCGGATCCTCTATTTCGAGAGCTTCGTCGTCACCGAGCCGGGCCTGACGCCGTTCAAGTACGGCCAGCTTCTCGGCGAGGAAGAGTATTTCGACGCCCAGGACGAGTATGGCGAGGACACCTTCAAGGCCATGATCGGCGCCGAGGCGCTGAAGGAAATGATGGGCGGCCTCGATCTCGACGAGGAAAAGGAAAACATTCGCGAGGAGCTCCGCACCACCGGTTCGGAAGCCAAGCGCAAGAAGCTGGTCAAGCGTCTGAAGCTGATCGAGGCCTTCGAAGAATCCGGCTGCCGTCCGGAATGGATGATCCTCGACGTGATCCCGGTCATTCCGCCGGAACTGCGCCCGCTGGTTCCGCTGGATGGCGGCCGCTTCGCGACCTCCGACCTTAACGATCTCTATCGCCGGGTGATCAACCGGAACAATCGTCTGAAGCGGCTGATCGAGCTGCGCGCGCCGGACATCATCGTCCGGAACGAAAAGCGCATGCTGCAGGAAGCCGTCGACGCCCTGTTCGACAACGGCCGTCGCGGCCGCGTCATCACCGGTGCCAACAAGCGTCCGCTGAAGTCGCTGTCCGACATGCTGAAAGGCAAGCAGGGCCGCTTCCGTCAGAACCTGCTCGGCAAGCGTGTCGACTATTCCGGCCGTTCCGTGATCGTTGTCGGCCCGAGCCTGATGCTGCACCAGTGCGGTCTGCCGAAGAAGATGGCGCTCGAGCTGTTCAAGCCGTTCATTTACTCCAAGCTGGAGCTCTACGGCCTCGCGAGCACCATCAAGGCCGCCAAGCGAATGGTGGAAAAAGAGCGCCCGGAAGTCTGGGACATCCTCGAAGAGGTGATCCGCGAGCATCCGGTGCTGCTGAACCGCGCGCCGACCCTGCACCGCCTCGGCATCCAGGCTTTCGAGCCGGTGCTGATCGAAGGCAAGGCGATCCAGCTGCACCCGCTGGTCTGTACCGCGTTCAACGCCGACTTCGACGGCGACCAGATGGCGGTCCACGTGCCGCTCTCTCTGGAAGCACAGCTCGAAGCCCGCGTGCTGATGATGTCCACCAACAACATTCTCAGCCCCGCGAACGGTAAGCCGATCATCGTGCCGTCCCAGGACATCATCCTCGGCCTCTACTACATGACCCTTGAGCGCGAGGGCATGCCGGGCGAAGGCATGGCCTTCGCCGATATGGGCGAGATCGAGCACGCTCTGAACAGCGGTGCTGTCACGCTGCACACCAAGATCGAAGCCCGCGTCGATACCTTTGACGAAAACGGCGAGGAAGTGACCAAGCGGGTGGAAACCACCCCGGGCCGCCTCAAGATCGCGCAGCTGCTGCCGAAAAACCCGAACCTGCCCTATTCGAGCATCAACAAGCTGATGACGAAGAAGGAAGTTCAGAACGTTATCGACATGGTCTATCGCCACTGCGGGCAGAAGGACACGGTGATCTTCGCCGACCGCCTGATGACCCTCGGCTTCGGTCATGCCTGCCGGGCCGGCATCTCGTTCGGCAAGGACGATCTGATCATTCCGGACGCCAAGCAGGAACTGGTCGAAGAGGCCCAGTCCGAGGTGAAGGAGTTCGAGCAGCAGTATCTCGACGGTCTCATCACCCAGGGCGAGAAGTACAACAAGGTGATCGACGTCTGGTCGCGCTGCACCGACACCGTCGCCGAGCGCATGATGGAGCACATGTCCAACATGGAGCCGGGCAAGCCCGTCAACTCCGTCTGGATGATGGCCCATTCCGGCGCTCGTGGTTCCGCGACGCAGATCAAGCAGCTCGCCGGCATGCGCGGCCTGATGGCCAAGCCGTCCGGTGAGATCATCGAGACCCCGATCATCTCGAACTTCAAGGAGGGCCTGACCGTCCTTGAATACTTCAACTCGACCCACGGCGCCCGTAAGGGCCTCGCCGATACCGCGCTGAAGACCGCGAACTCCGGTTACCTGACGCGCCGTCTCGTCGACGTGGCCCAGGATTGCATCATCACCGAAGAGGATTGCGGGACCGACCGCGGCATCTCGGTGAAGGCGGTCGTCGAGGGTGGCGAGGTGATCGAACCGCTGAGCGAGCGGATCCTCGGCCGGACCTGTGCCGACGACCTGCTCGCGCCGCTGACCGGCGAAAAGATCGCCGATGCGGGCACCATCATCGACGAGGCCCTGGTCGACGCGATCGAGCGGGCCGGCATCGACGAAGTGCGTCTGCGCTCGGTGCTGACCTGCGAAAGCAAAGTCGGCGTCTGTGCCAGCTGCTACGGCCGAGATCTCGCTCGCGGTACGCGGGTCAATATCGGCGAGGCGGTCGGCGTGATTGCCGCCCAGTCCATCGGCGAGCCGGGCACCCAGCTGACCATGCGAACCTTCCACATCGGCGGTGCCGCGCAGCGTGGTGCCGAACAGTCCAGCATCGAGGCGTCCTTCGACGCCAAGGTGAAGGTCCTGAACCGGAACGTGGTGAAGAACTCCGAAGGCATTCTGATCGTCATGAGCCGGAACACCGAAGTGGTGCTCCAGGACGAACAGGGCCGCGAACGGGCCCGTCACCGGATTCCGTACGGTTCGCGCCTTTTCGTCGACGACGATCTGGCCGTGAAGCCGGGCGACAAGCTGGCCGACTGGGATCCGTACACCATTCCGATCATCACCGAAAAGGAAGGTACCGCGCACTATGTCGACCTCGTCGACGGCGTCTCCATGAAGGAGGTCACCGACGAAGCGACCGGTATCGCCTCCCGCGTTGTCATCGATTGGAAGCAGCAGGCCCGCGGCGGCGATCTGCGTCCGCGCGTCACGCTGCGTGACGATGCAGGTGAGGTCATCGAACTCGCCAACGGTCTGGAGGCCCGCTACTTCATGTCCGTCGACGCGATCCTCTCCGTCGATAACGGCGCGAAGGTGAAGGCCGGCGACGTGCTCGCCCGTATCCCGCGGGAATCCTCCAAGACCCGCGACATCACGGGTGGTCTGCCCCGCGTTGCGGAACTGTTCGAGGCGCGCAAGCCGAAGGATTACGCGATCATCAGCGAATCCGAGGGCCGCGTCGAATTCGGCAAGGACTACAAGACCAAGCGCCGGATCATGGTGGTGCCGCAGGAAGAGGAGAAGGAAACGGTCGAGTACCTGATCCCGAAAGGCAAGCACCTCGCGGTTCAGGAAGGCGACTATGTCCAGGTCGGCGACCTGCTGATGGACGGCAACCCGGTGCCGCACGACATCCTCAACGTTCTCGGGGTTCCGGCGCTCGCCGAATACCTCATCAACGAGATCCAGGACGTCTACCGACTGCAGGGCGTGAAGATCAACGACAAGCATATTGAAGTGATCGTCCGCCAGATGCTGCAAAAGGTCGAAATCTCCGATGCCGGCGATACCACGCTGCTGGTCGGCGAGACCGTCGACCGCGACGAGTTTGACGAGGCCAACGAAAAGGCGCTCGCCGAAGATCTCCGTCCGGCCAAGGCGATCCCGATCCTGCAAGGCATCACCAAGGCCTCGCTGCAGACCCGGTCCTTCATCTCGGCCGCGTCCTTCCAGGAAACCACCCGCGTCCTCACCGAGGCGGCCGTTTCCGGAAAGAAGGATCAGCTCGAGGGGCTGAAGGAAAATGTCATCGTCGGCCGCCTGATCCCGGCCGGTACCGGCAGCGTGATGAATCGCCTGAAGCGGCTTGCCGCCGAACGCGATCGCGCCCTGGCTCCGGCTCAGGAGGAAGCCCCGGCGATCGCCGAGGAAGGCGAAGCCGGCGAGCAGGTCCCTGCCGCCGAGTAAGACGACAAGAAACAGAGTTCGAGTCTCGAACGAAAGCGGCGCCCGGATGCGAGTCCGGGCGCCGTTTTGCATCCGCTCCGACGGCGCCGGGCATAATCTTGCGCAAATCGGCCGGACAAGGTTCGGTCCGGTCCCGGAAATTGGCTGATTTTGTGGCTTTCAGGCCTGCATTGCGCATATAGGCGGTATGCGGAAAAAAGCGGAAATGAGTCCTTGACCCACAAGGGGCGCATAAATAGTATCCGCCAGCCTTTGCAGGGCTGGTAGTGACACCGTGGTCGGAAACGGCGCGAATTGTCAGACGCAGCCCCGGCGAAATGCTGGAACTTAAATAGGTTCGCCCGCGAACCCCGAAGCAGAGACGATAATTGGCCGCTAGGGCGGGGCCCTGGGGCTGATTGTTGTTTGCGCAATGTGTTTTGTAGTCGAGAGGGATCGACTGAATGCCGACGATCAACCAGCTGATTCGGCAGGGCCGTAAGGCACCTGTCGTTCGCAATAAAGTGCCCGCGCTGGAAGCCTGCCCGCAAAAGCGTGGCGTGTGCACGCGCGTTTACACAACGACGCCGAAGAAGCCGAACTCCGCGCTGCGTAAAGTCGCGCGTGTCCGTCTGACCAACGGTTTCGAAGTGACGAGCTACATTCCCGGTGAGGGCCACAACCTTCAGGAACACTCCGTCGTGATGATCCGCGGCGGCCGTGTGAAGGACCTTCCGGGCGTTCGCTATCACATCATTCGCGGCACGCTGGACACCCAGGGTGTCAAGGACCGCCGTCAGCGCCGTTCCAAGTACGGCGCGAAGCGTCCGAAGTAAGGAGAGACTGGGATGTCCCGACGCCATCGCGCAGAGAAACGTGAAGTTCTGCCCGACGCCAAATTCGGCGATACGGTCGTTTCGAAGTTCATGAGCTGCCTCATGTATGACGGCAAGCGCTCGGTTGCCGAGAGCATCGTCTACGGTGCCTTCGACAAGATCGAGGCGCGCACCGGCCAGCAGCCGGTCGCCGTGTTCCATGAAGCGCTGGGTAACGTGAAGCCGCATGTCGAGGTTCGCTCCCGCCGTGTCGGTGGCGCGACCTATCAGGTGCCGGTGGAAGTGCGTTCCGACCGCGCGCAGGCGTTGGCCATCCGTTGGACCATCGACGCCGCGCGCAAGCGCTCGGAAAACACCATGGTGGATCGTCTCTCCGGTGAGCTGATGGACGCCATCAACAATCGCGGCGCCGCGGTGAAGAAGCGTGAAGACACGCACCGCATGGCCGAAGCGAATAAAGCTTTCTCGCATTACCGCTGGTAACCCAGGGATATTGGACGGACGTTATGGCTAGGACTCATCCGCTCGAGAAATATCGCAATATCGGCATCATGGCGCACATCGATGCCGGTAAGACGACCACGACCGAACGTGTGCTCTATTACACGGGCCGTTCCTACAAGATCGGTGAAGTCCACGACGGCGCCGCCACCATGGACTGGATGGAGCAGGAGCAGGAGCGGGGCATCACCATTACGTCCGCCGCGACGACCTGTTTCTGGAACGACAACCGCATCAACATCATCGACACCCCGGGTCACGTCGACTTCACCATTGAGGTCGAGCGTGCGCTGCGTGTGCTCGACGGTGCGGTCGCCGTGTTCGACTCGGTCGCCGGTGTCGAGCCGCAGTCCGAAACCGTCTGGCGCCAGGCTGACAAATACAAGGTTCCGCGGATCTGCTTCGTCAACAAGATGGACCGCATCGGCGCCGACTTCTATCGCTGCGTCGACATGATCATCGACCGTCTCGGCGCGACCCCGCTGGTCATGCAGATGCCGCTCGGTGCCGAGTCCGAATTCGCCGGTGTTGTCGACATCATGCAGATGAAGGCGATCCGCTGGCTTAACGAATCTCTCGGGGCCGAATTCGAGATCGTCGATATTCCGGACAATCTGAAAGACAAGGCCGAGGAGTATCGCTCCCAGCTCATCGAGACCGCCGTCGAAATGGACGACGACGCGATGGAAGCCTATCTCGAAGGCAACGAGCCGGACGAAGCCACCCTCAAGGCCTGCATCCGCAAGGGCACCATCACCGGTGCCTTCGTGCCGGTGCTGTGCGGCTCCGCGTTCAAGAACAAGGGCGTGCAGCCGCTGCTCGACGCCGTTGTCGATTATCTTCCGAGCCCGCTCGACATCGGCGCGGTCAACGGTGTGGCCATGGACGGCGAGACGCCGATCCAGCGCAACCCGTCCGATGAGGAGCCGTTTGCCGGTCTTGCCTTCAAGGTCATGAACGACCCGTTCGTCGGTTCCCTCACCTTCGTGCGGATCTATTCCGGTGTCCTGGAAACGGGTACCTCGGTCATGAACACCGTGAAGGACAATCGCGAGCGCGTCGGCCGCATGCTGCTGATGCATTCCAACAGCCGCGAAGACATCAAGGAAGCGCGTGCCGGTGACATCGTCGCCATCGCGGGCCTGAAGAACACCACGACGGGTGATACCCTGACCGAGCCGACCAAGCAGGTCATCCTGGAGCGCATGGAGTTCCCGGATCCGGTCATCGAGGTCGCCGTCGAGCCGAAGACCAAGGGCGACCAGGAAAAGATGTCCAACGCCCTGCAGCGTCTCGCGGCCGAGGATCCGTCCTTCCGCGTTTCCGTCGACCACGAGAGCGGCCAGACCGTGATCAAGGGCATGGGCGAGCTCCATCTCGAGATCCTGGTCGACCGCATGAAGCGCGAATTCAAGGTCGACGCCAATGTCGGCGCCCCGCAGGTCGCCTATCGCGAGACCATCACGAAGACCGCCGAGATCGACTACACCCACAAGAAGCAGACCGGCGGTTCCGGTCAGTTCGCCCGGGTGAAGCTGGTGTTCGGTCCGTCCGAGGTCGGCGAAGGTTTCGTTTTCGAGAACAAGATCGTCGGCGGTGCGGTTCCGAAGGAATACATCCCGGGCGTCCAGAAGGGCCTCGAGTCCTCCAAGGATACCGGCGTGCTCGCCGGCTTCCCGGTGATCGACTTCAAGGTCGAGCTGATCGACGGCGCCTCCCACGATGTGGACTCCAGCGTGCTGGCGTTCGAAATCGCGGCGCGGGCGGCCTTCAAGGAAGGCATGCAGAAAGCCGGTCCGAAGCTCCTCGAGCCGATCATGAAGGTTGAGGTTGTGACCCCGGAAGATTACATGGGCGACATCATCGGCGACCTGAACAGCCGCCGTGGCCAGGTGGGTGGCATGGATCAGCGCGGCAATGCCCGCGTCATCGACGCCATGGTGCCGCTGGCCAACATGTTCGGCTATGTGAACACCCTGCGCTCCATGAGCCAGGGACGTGCGCAATACACCATGCAGTTCGACCACTATGAGCAGGTGCCCCAGGCGGTTGCGGACGAAGTCCGCGCGAACCTGGCCTGATGCTCCGCTAGTGTCGGTAACGAAAACGAAGAACCAAAGGTACGGAGCCTAGAACCATGGCGAAGGAAAAGTTTGAGCGGACAAAGCCGCATTGCAACATTGGTACGATCGGCCACGTCGACCACGGCAAGACGTCGCTGACGGCGGCGATCACGAAGGTGCTGGCTGAGTCTGGCGGCGCTGACTTCCAGGCGTACGACCAGATCGACAAGGCGCCTGAAGAGAAGGCGCGCGGTATCACGATTTCGACGGCGCACGTTGAGTACGAGACGGCGAACCGTCACTACGCGCACGTCGACTGCCCGGGTCACGCTGATTATGTGAAGAACATGATCACGGGTGCGGCGCAGATGGACGGCGCGATCCTGGTCGTGTCGGCCGCGGACGGCCCGATGCCGCAGACCCGCGAGCACATTCTTCTGGCGCGCCAGGTTGGCGTTCCGGCGCTTGTGGTGTTCCTGAACAAGGTCGACCAGGTCGATGACGAAGAGCTTCTTGAGCTGGTCGAGCTCGAGGTTCGCGAGCTTCTGTCGTCCTACGACTTCCCGGGCGACGATATTCCGATCGTGAAGGGCTCCGCTCTTGCGGCTCTTGAAGACAGCAACGAAGAGATCGGCAAGAAGGCCATTCTCGAGCTGATGGAACAGGTTGACGCCTACATTCCGCAGCCTGAGCGTCCGGTCGACCAGTCGTTCCTGATGCCGATCGAAGACGTGTTCTCGATCTCGGGCCGCGGCACCGTGGTGACCGGCCGTGTCGAGCGCGGCATCGTGAGCGTGGGCGACGAAATCGAGATCGTGGGTATCAAGGACACGACGAAGACGACCTGCACGGGCGTCGAGATGTTCCGCAAGCTGCTCGACCGCGGCGAGGCCGGCGACAATGTCGGCGTTCTGCTGCGCGGCACGAAGCGCGAGGACGTGGAGCGGGGTCAGGTTCTGGCGAAGCCGGGCTCGATCACGCCGCACACGAAGTTCACCTGCGAGGCCTACATCCTGACGAAGGACGAGGGCGGCCGTCACACGCCGTTCTTCTCGAACTACCGCCCGCAGTTCTACTTCCGCACGACGGACGTGACGGGGACGGTCGAGCTTCCGGAAGGCACCGAGATGGTGATGCCGGGCGACAACATCGCGATGACGGTTCAGCTGATCGCGCCGATCGCCATGGATGAGGGCCTGCGCTTCGCCATCCGCGAAGGCGGCCGCACCGTCGGCGCCGGCGTCGTCGCCAAAATCGTCGAATAACGGATCGTTCATGAGGCTCGTCGAGCGGGCCGGAGATTGAAAAAATGGACAGTCAGAATATCAGAATCCGCCTCAAGGCGTTCGATCACCGGGTCCTCGACCAGTCGACCGGCGAGATCGTGAACACGGCGAAGCGCACCGGCGCGCAGGTCAAGGGCCCGATCCCGCTGCCGACCCGTATCGAGCGTTTCACCGTTCTTCGCGGCCCGCACATCGACAAGAAGAGCCGTGAGCAATTCGAAATCCGCACTCATAAGCGGGTTCTGGACATCGTCGATCCGACTCCGCAGACGGTCGACGCTCTGATGAAGCTCGATCTCGCGTCCGGCGTTGACGTCGAGATCAAGCTCTAACGCTGAAGGATTGGTTTCATGCGTTCCGGAGTAATCGCACAGAAGATGGGCATGACCCGTGTGTTCACCGAAAGCGGTGACCACGTGCCGGTCACGGTCCTGAAAATGGACAGCTGCCAGGTGGTGGGCGTCCGCACCGAGGAGACCGACGGATATTCCGCGGTCCAGCTCGGCGTCGGTGCCGCCAAGGTGAAGCGCGTCAGCAAGCCGATGCGCGGCCATTTCGCCAAGGCGAAGGTCGAGCCGAAGCGCAAGCTGGCCGAGTTCCGTGTCAGCGCGGATGCCCTGCTTGAGGTCGGTGCGGAAATCACCGCCGACCATTTCGTCGCCGGTCAGAAGGTCGACGTCGTCGGCACCTCGATCGGTAAGGGCTTCGCCGGTGCCATGAAGCGGCACAATTTCGGCGGCCTGCGCGCCAGCCACGGCGTCTCGATCTCCCACCGTGCTCACGGTTCCACGGGTAACTCCCAGGATCCGGGCCGGGTGTGGAAAGGCAAGAAGATGGCCGGTCACCTCGGTGACGAGCGGGTGACGACGCAGAACCTCGAAGTGGTTCAGCTCGATGCCGACCGCGGCCTGATCCTGGTCAAGGGATCGGTCCCGGGCGCCAAGGGCGGCTGGGTTCTGGTTTCCGACGCCGTGAAGGGGAAGCTGCCGGAAAACCTCCCGTTCCCGGGCGCCGTGCGCGCTCCGGCGGAAGAGGCGGCCCCGGCGGAAGAGGTTGCCGAAGCCGAGGAAACCGCGGTCGAGGCTGCTGTCGAAGCGCCGGCCGAAGCGGAAGCCCCGGCCGAAGCCGAAACCTCGGCTGACGACAACGCCGAGAATAAGGACTGAGGGTCATGAAGCTTCCTGTTACGACACTCGACAACAAGAAGTCCGGCGACATCGAAGTCGCGGACTCCGTGTTCGCCGTCGAGCCGCGCCGGGACATCCTGGCCCGTGTGGTGAACTGGCAGCTGGCCAAGCGCCGGGCCGGTACCCACGCGACCAAGACGATCTCCCAGGTCAGCGGCACGACCAAGAAGCCGTTCCGCCAGAAGGGAACCGGCCGGGCCCGTGCGGGCTCGCTCCGGGCGACCCAGTATCGCGGCGGCGGCATCTCCCACGGCCCGGTTTCGCGGGATCACGGCTTCGCTCTGCCGAAGAAGGTCCGCAAGCTGGGCATGCGTTCCGCGCTCTCCGCCAAGCAGGCCGAAGGCAAGCTGGTGGTGATCGACGACGCGTCCGGCGAGACCAAGACCAAGGAGCTGGCCAAGAAGCTTTCCGCTCTCGGCTGGAACTCGGTCCTGATCATCGGCGGCGCGACCCTCGACGAGGGCTTTGCCCGCGCCGCGCGCAACATCCCGAACGTGGATGTGCTGCCGGAGCAGGGCGCGAACGTCTATGACATTCTCCGCCGCGACACCCTGGTCCTGACCAAGGCCGCCGTGGAAAGCCTGGAGGCTCGCCTGAAATGAGCATGCGTCCCTACAACGCCCGCCAGGTGCGGATGAGCGACGAACGCGCGTACGACATCATCGTCCGCCCGATCGTCACCGAAAAGTCGACCCTCGGCTCGCAGTTCGGCCAGGTGACCTTCGAGGTTGCCATCGATGCGACCAAGCCGGAGATCAAGGTCGCCGTCGAGAAGCTGTTCGACCGTAAGGTGAAAGCGGTCAACACCGTGCTCAACAAGGGCAAGGTGAAGCGCTTCCGCGGCAAGCTCGGCAAGCGGTCCGACTTCAAGAAGGCGATCGTCACCTTCGTTGACGGTCAGGACATCGACGTTACCCAGGGGATCTGATCCATGGCGTTGAAGACATTCAATCCGACGACGCCGTCCCAGCGTGAACTGGTGATCGTCGACCGTTCGGAACTCTGGAAAGGCAAGCCGGTCAAGTCCCTGACCCGCGGCCTGACCAAGTCCGGCGGACGGAACAACACGGGCCGTACCACCAGCTTCTGGCGTGGTGGCGGCCATAAGCGCAAGTACCGCATCATCGACTTCAAGCGGCGCAAGTTCGACGTCGCCGCGACGGTCGAGCGGCTGGAATACGATCCGAACCGGACCGCGTTCATTGCGCTGATCAAGTACGACGACGGTGAGCTCGCCTACATCCTGGCTCCGCAGCGCCTCAAGGCCGGTGACAAGGTCATTGCCGGTGAGCGTCAGGACATCAAGCCGGGCAACGCAATGCCGCTGAAGAGCATTCCGGTCGGCACGATCGTCCACAATGTGGAGTTCAAGCCGGGCAAGGGCGGTCAGATCGCCCGTTCAGCCGGTGCCTATGTTCAGATCGTCGGCCGCGATCAGGGTTACGCCCTGCTCCGCCTCACCTCCGGTGAAGTGCGGATGGTCCGCGGCGAATGCATGGCGACTGTCGGTGCGGTTTCCAACCCGGACCAGCAGAACACCAATCTCGGCAAGGCGGGCCGTTCCCGCTGGCTCGGCAAGCGCCCGCACGTTCGCGGTGTCGTGATGAACCCGGTCGACCACCCGCATGGCGGTGGTGAAGGCCGGACCTCCGGTGGCCGCCATCCGGTGACCCCGTGGGGCAAGCCGACCAAAGGCAAGCGCACCCGCAGCAACAAGAAGACCGACCGCCTGATTGTGCGTCGGCGCCGGAAGTAAGAGGAGATAGACGTTGGCACGTTCTGTTTGGAAAGGCCCGTTCGTTGACGGGTATCTCCTGAAGAAGTCCGACGCGACGCGCGCGTCCGGCCGTAACGAGGTCATCAAGACCTGGTCGCGCCGGTCGACGATTTTGCCGCAGTTCGTCGGTCTGACCTTCGGGGTTCACAACGGCCAGAAATTCGTTCCGGTCCTCGTGACCGAGAACATGGTCGGACACAAACTCGGCGAATTCGCGCCGACCCGGACTTATTACGGCCACGCGGCCGATAAGAAGTCGCGGCGCTGAGGACTGGAGCAGAGACCATGGGAAAGAGTGCGGCCGAACGCAGGCTGGACGATACCGAGGCGAAAGCGGTGCTCCGCAATGTGCGCGTGAGCCCGCAGAAGCTGAACGTCGTGGCGCAGATGATCCGTGGCATGGATGTGGAAAAGGCTCTCGCAGCCCTGACCTTCTCCCGCCGCCGCATCGCCAACGACGTGAAGAAGGTTCTGCAGTCCGCCATCGCGAATGCTGAGAACAATCACCAGCTCGACGTCGACCGGCTTTTCGTCAAGGAAGCCTCCGTCGGCAAGAGCATCGTCATGAAGCGCTTCCGTCCGCGGGCGCGGGGGCGTGTCGGCAAGATCATGAAGCCGTTCTCGCACCTGACCGTTGTCGTGCGCGAGCGCGGGGAGACCGAATAATGGGTCATAAAGTAAATCCGATCGGGCTTCGCCTCGGCATCAACCGGACCTGGGATTCCCGCTGGTTCGCTGCCAAGGACTATGGCGATCTTCTGCACGAAGACATCCGGATCCGCCGCTATCTGCACAAGCGGTTGGCGCAGGCCGGTGTCTCCCGGATCGTCATCGAGCGTCCGGCGAAGCGCTGCCGCATTGCCATCTACACCGCCCGTCCGGGCGTGGTGATCGGCAAGAAGGGCCAGGACATCGAGAAGCTCCGCCAGGATCTCTCCAAGATGGCCGGCACCGAGGTCAGCCTGAACATCCTCGAAATCCGCAAGCCGGAGATCGACGCCAAGCTGGTCGCCGACAACATCGCGCAGCAGCTCGAGCGCCGTGTGGCTTTCCGCCGCGCCATGAAGCGGGCCGTCCAGTCGGCCATGCGTCTCGGCGCCCAGGGCATCCGGATCAATTGCGCGGGCCGTCTCGGCGGCGCGGAAATCGCCCGGACCGAATGGTACCGCGAAGGCCGCGTTCCGCTGCACACGCTCCGTGCCGATATCGATTACGGCGAGTCCACCGCGCAGACCACCTATGGCGCTTGCGGCGTCAAGGTCTGGGTCTTCAAGGGTGAGATCATGGAGCATGATCCGCTCGCCAGCGAGAAGCGGCTGACCGACCAGCCCGGCGCCCAGCGCTGAGCCGGCGGATAGGATAGAGGATTGAACGATGCTTAGTCCGAAGCGCACAAAATTCCGGAAGGCCCACAAGGGGCGCATTCACGGAAACGCCAAAGGCGGCACGACGCTGAATTTCGGCTCCTACGGTCTGAAGGCGATCACGCCGGCGCGGGTCACCGCGCGTCAGATCGAAGCGGCCCGTCGTGCGATCACCCGTCACATCCGCCGTGCTGGCCGGGTGTGGATCCGGATTTTCCCGGATGTTCCGGTGTCGTCCAAGCCGGCGGAAGTTCGTATGGGTAAAGGTAAGGGTACGCCGGAATTCTGGGTGTGCCGTGTGAAGCCCGGCCGGATCATGTTCGAGCTCGAAGGCGTTCCGAAGGACCTGGCCGAAGAAGCGTTCACGCTTGCTTCCGCCAAGCTCCCGGTCGATACGCGCTTCGTCACCCGGCTCGGCGAATAAGGCCGCGGGAGAGAAGAGCGATGGCAAACAAGGCAGCAACCGATCTTCGCGCCAAGACGGCCGATGAGCTGAAGACCAGCCTGGTGGACCTGAAGAAGGAGGCCTTCAACCTCCGCTTCCAGCGCGCCAACGGACAGCTGGAGAACACTGCGCGGATGCGGCAGGTGCGCCGCGAGATCGCGCGCATCAAGACGATCCTGCACGGGCAGGCCAGCGCTTAAGCCGCGCTGGAATTAGGAGACGAGAAATGCCGAGGCGAATTTTGCAGGGCACCGTGGTGAGCGACAAAGGCGACAAATCCATCGTCGTCCGCGTCGAGCGCCGCGTTATGCACCCGATCTATAAGAAGTTCATCAAGCGCTCGAAGAAATTCGCCGCGCATGACGAACAGAACGCATGCAAGGTCGGTGACATCGTGCGGATCCAGGAATGCGCGCCGATTTCCAAGCGCAAGAACTGGATCGTCGTTGAAGACGCCGGCGGCGAAGCCTAAGCGACGGAAGGAGTGACGACATGATTCAGATGCAGTCAAACCTCGATGTTGCTGACAATTCCGGCGCCCGCCGCGTGCAGTGCATCAAGGTTCTCGGCGGCTCCAAGCGCAAGGTCGCTGCCGTCGGTGACGTGATTGTGGTCTCCGTCAAGGAAGCAATTCCGCGGGGCCGCGTGAAAAAGGGTGACGTGCTGCGTGCCGTTATCGTCCGGACCGCCAAGGAAATCCGCCGTAACGACGGTTCCTCGATCCGGTTCGACAACAACGCCGCGGTGCTCATCAACAAGCAGAACGAGCCGATCGGCACCCGTATCTTCGGTCCGGTCACCCGTGAACTTCGCGCCAAGAAGTTCATGAAGATCGTCTCGCTCGCACCGGAGGTGCTGTGATGGCAACGAAGTTCAAGGTGAAGAAGGGCGACAAAGTCGTCGTCACCACCGGCAAGGACAAGGGCAAGACCGGTGAAGTGCTGGAAGTCATTCCGAGCACCAACCGTGTCCGCGTCCAGGGTGTGAACATGGTCAAGCGCCACACGCGTCCGACCCAGTTCGCCGCCGGAGGCATCATTGAGAAGGAAGCGCCTGTTCACGTCTCGAACGTGGCGCACATCGACCCGAAGTCCAACGAGCCGACGCGCGTCGGGATCCGTGTTCTCGAGGATGGACGTAAAGTCCGCTTCGCGAAACGGTCCGGCGAAGTGATCGACGCTTAAGCGCGCTCGAAACGAGGCCAGATATGTCGCGATTGAAAGAAGAATACGAGAGCACGATCAAGCCGGACATGATGTCGGCGTTCAATTATTCGAACCCGATGAAATGCCCGAAGATCGAGAAAGTCATCGTCAACATCGGCGTTGGCGAGGCGGTGCAGGATTCCAAGAAGGTGAAAGCCGCCGTGGAAGACCTCGCCCTGATCACCGGTCAGCGCCCGATCGTTACCCGCGCGAAGAAGTCGATTGCCGGCTTCAAGCTCCGCGAGGGTATGCCGATCGGCTGCAAGGTCACTCTGCGCCGCGAGCGGATGTACGAGTTCCTGGACCGTCTGGTGAACATCGCCCTGCCGCGCGTGCGTGACTTCCGTGGTCTCAGCCCGAAGAGCTTCGACGGACGCGGCAACTATTCGATGGGCCTTAAAGAGCAGATCGTGTTTCCGGAAATCGACTACGACAAGGTCGACTCGATCCGGGGCATGGAAATCGTCGTTGTGACGACGGCCGAAACCGATGATGAGGCGCGCGAGCTGCTGCGTCGCTTCAACTTCCCGTTCGTGAACTGATCGGGCTGGAGAAGAGTCATGGCGAAGAAAAGCGCGATTGAGAAGAACAACAAGCGGCAGAAGCTGGTTCAGCGCGATGCGAACAAGCGTGCACGTCTGAAGGCGACCATCGCCGACAAGGACCTGCCGATGGAAGAGCGGTTCAAGGCCGTCCTGCAGCTGAACGAAATGCCGACCAACGGTGCGAAGATCCGTCTGCGCAACCGTTGCGAGGTCAGCGGACGCCCGCGCGGTTACTACCGCAAGCTCAAAATGTCCCGTATCGCCCTGCGCGATCTTGGCTCCATCGGCCAGATCCCGGGCATGGTCAAATCTAGCTGGTAAGAGAGGAGTCTGACAGTGACGATGAGTGATCCTCTCGGGGATATGCTGACCCGGATCCGGAACGGCCAGACCGCTGGTAAAAGCGTCGTGGTGAGCCCGGCATCGAAGCTGCGGAGCAATGTGCTCGAAGTTCTGAAGCGCGAAGGTTTCATTCGCGGCTATTCGAGCGCGGAAGTCCGCAAAGGCATCAATGAGCTGACGATCGAACTGAAGTATTACGAGGGCGAGCCGGTGATCCGCGAGATCCAGCGCGTGTCCCGTCCGGGTCGTCGGGTCTATTCGAAGATCAAGGACCTGCCGCGGAGCTACAACGGTCTGGGCATCCAGATCCTGTCGACCCCGCGCGGCATCCTGTCCGACAACGAGGCTCGTGCGGCCAATGTCGGCGGCGAAGTCCTCTGCCAGGTATTCTGATCGGAGCGCGGACGATGTCACGTATTGGTAAAAACCCGGTCGCTCTTCCGAGCGGCGTCACCGCCGAGATCGGCGCGGACGCCTTCTCGGCGAAGGGCAAGCTCGGCCAGCTCTTTGTTCCGCTGCACGACGAAGTCGACGTGGCGATCGAGGACAACCTGGTCAAGGTCACGCCGAAAACCGAGACCAAGCGCGCCCGCGCCATGTGGGGCACGATGCGTGCCCGCGTGCAGAACGCGGTCACCGGTGTCTCGGAAGGCTTCACCATCAATCTCGAGATCAACGGCGTCGGTTACCGCGCCGCGGTCGAGGGCAAGAACCTCGTCCTGTCGCTCGGCTTCAGCCATCCGGTGAACTATCCGATCCCGGAAGGCATCACCATGAAGTGTGAGAAGCCGACGTCGGTGTCGATCCATGGTGCCGACAAGCAGAAGGTTGGTCAGATCGCGGCAGAGATCCGCGCGTTCCGTCCGCCGGAGCCCTTCAAGGGCAAGGGTGTCAAGTACGAGAGCGAGACCATCCTGCGCAAGGAAGGCAAGAAGAAGTAAGGAATCGGGGCATGCTGAATTCAAAAAAACTCTTCCAGCGTCGCCGCGAGCGGACTCGTACCGCGCTGCGCGCAAAGGCGAATGGCAAGGCCCGGCTCTCCGTGTTCCGGTCTTCCAAGAACATCTACGCCCAGATCATCGACGATCTGAAGGGCGAGACCCTGGCGAGCGCCTCTTCTCTCGAGAAGGACGTGCGCAAGGGACTGAAGACGGGCGCGGACAAGGCCGCGGCCACGGAGATCGGCAAGCTGATCGGCGAGCGCGCGGTGAGCAAGGGCGTCACCGACGTCGTGTTCGACCGTGGCGGCTACCGGTTCCACGGGCGCGTCAAGGCTCTGGCCGACGCCGCGCGTGAAGCCGGACTGAAGTTCTAGAAAGGGCCGGGACATGGCACGAGGCGAAAGACGAGATCGCGACGCGCGCGAAGAACCGGAACTGGTTGAAAAGCTGGTCGGCATCAACCGCGTCGCCAAGGTTGTGAAGGGCGGTCGCCGGTTCGGCTTCGCGGCCCTGGTGATTGTCGGCGACGGCCGTGGCCGGGTCGGTTACGGTGCGGGCAAGGCCCGGGAAGTGCCGGAAGCGATCCGCAAGGCGACCGAGCAGGCGAAACGTGGCATGGTCCGCGTTCCGCTGCGCGAAGGCCGCACGCTGCACCACGATATCGGTGGCCGTTTCGGCGCCGGCCGCGTGATCCTGCGTTCGGCTCCGGCCGGTACGGGCATCATCGCGGGTGGCCCGATGCGCGCGATCTTCGAGGCGCTGGGGATGCAGGACGTGGTGGCGAAATCCACCGGTACCTCCAACCCGCACAACATGATTAAGGCCACCTTCGAGGCGCTCAAGGGCGTCCGGTCCCCGCGTGCGGTTGCGGCCAAGCGCGGCAAGAAGGTCTCCGAGATCTTCGGTCGGGCCGGCGGCGACGCCGAAGCGGCGCAGGCCTAAGGACGGAGAAGAGCCATGGCGGCAGCGAAGAAAAAGAAGGCCGACAAGACGGTCACGGTCACCCAGATCGGCAGCCCGATCGGCCGGACCAAGGACCAGCGCCAGACGCTGGTCGGCCTGGGTCTGAACAAACTGCACCGCACGCGTACCCTGGAAGATACTCCGGCGGTTCGCGGCATGATCAGCAAGGTCGCCCATCTGGTGCGCGTCGAAGACGCGTCCTAAGGCGGCCAGGCAGAACATCAAGGCGATCCGGCCGATTGCCGGAACGAGGGCAAGAACGATGAAACTCAACGAACTTCGCGACAATCGGGGCGCGACGAAGGCCACCAAACGGGTCGGCCGTGGTGCCGGTTCCGGCCTCGGCAAGACGTCCGGTAAGGGTCAGAAGGGCCAGACCTCGCGCTCCGGCGTAGCCATCAACGGCTTCGAGGGCGGCCAGATGCCGATCCATCGCCGTCTGCCGAAGCGTGGCTTCAAGAACCCGTTCCGTAAGGAATACGCGCCGCTCAATATCGGCACGCTCCAGGCGGCAATCGACGCCGGTAAGCTCGACGCCAAGAAGACCATCGACGCGGCAGCGCTTCAGGCCGCCGGTGTGGTCGGTCGTCTGCGTGACGGTGTGCGCCTGCTTGCAACCGGCGAGCTGAAGGCCAAAGTGAAGGTGGAAGTTGCCGGTGCCTCGGCGGCCGCGATCGCCGCGGTCGAGAAGGCCGGCGGTTCCGTCACGGTCGCGGCGCCTGCCGCGAAGCCGGCGAAAGAGGCGGGCGAGTCCGCCTCCGAGTAAATCGGGCACCGACTGATTGGGTTCAGCGACATGGCATCCAGCGCCGAGCAATACGGTTCATCGATCAACTTCGGGGCCTTCGCGAAAGCGACGGAACTCAAGAAACGCATCTG
Organism: Nisaea acidiphila; assembly: GCF_024662015.1. NCBI lineage: Bacteria > Pseudomonadati > Pseudomonadota > Alphaproteobacteria > Rhodospirillales > Thalassobaculaceae > Nisaea > Nisaea acidiphila. The sequence goes on from NZ_CP102480.1 coordinate 3,188,282, forward strand.
GTTCACACTGGGTGCGTTGATCGTTTATCGCCTTGGGACGTACATTCCGATCCCGGGGATCGATCCGGCGGTGCTGGAGCAGATCTTCTCGCAGAATTCCGGCGGCATTCTCGGCATGTTCGACATGTTCGCGGGCGGCGCGCTCGGGCGGATGACGATCTTCGCCCTGAACATCATGCCGTACATCTCGGCTGCCATTATCATGCAGCTGATGACTGCGGTGTCGCCCAGCCTCGAGAGCCTGAAGAAGGAAGGCGAGAGCGGGCGCAAGAAGATCAATCAGTATACCCGTTACCTGACGGTTCTCCTCGCGGCGTTCCAGGCTTACGGCATCGCCGCGGGCCTTGAATCCATGGCCGACGGCACGGCAGTTGGCAATCCGGGCTTCTTCTTCCCGCGCGACTGCGGTCATCACGCTGGTCGGCGGCACTGTCTTCCTGATGTGGCTCGGCGAGCAGATTACCGCGCGCGGTGTCGGCAACGGCATCTCGCTGATCATTTTCGCGGGCATCGTCGCGCAGCTGCCGTCCGCTCTTGCGGGAACGCTCGAGCTCGGCCGGACCGGGGCGCTCTCTGCCGCCGTGATCGTGTTGATCCTGATTATGGCCGTCGCGGTCATCGCCGGGATCGTGTTCATCGAGCGCTCGCAGCGCCGGATCACCGTGCAATATCCGAAGCGACAGGTCGGCAACCGCATGTTCGGGGGCGAAAACTCGCATCTGCCGCTGAAGATCAACGTCTCGGGCGTGATCCCGCCGATCTTTGCCAGTTCCATCCTGTTGATGCCGGTCACGGTCGCGCAGATGAGCGCGGCGGGCGGTGCGGGACCGGAATGGCTGACTACCTTCACGGCGATGGTCGGCCGCGGTCAGCCGCTCTATCTGGCGATCTTCGTCTCGCTGATCGTGTTCTTCGCGTTCTTCTATACCGCCATCGTGTTCAACCCGGCGGAGACCGCGGACAACCTGCGCAAATACGGCGGCTTCGTGCCGGGCATCCGTCCGGGTAAGAACACCGCGGATTATCTCGATTATGTTCTGACCAGGCTCACGGTTCTGGGCGCCGCCTATCTCGCGGCGATCTGTATCCTGCCGGAGATTCTGATCAGCCAATATCAGGTACCCTTCTATTTCGGGGGAACGAGCCTGCTCATCGTCGTGACGGTGACCATGGATACTGTGGGCCAGATCCAGTCGCATCTGCTGGCTCATCAGTATGAGGGCCTGATCAAAAAATCAAAATTGAGGGGGAAACGTCGATGAATCTGATTTTGCTCGGCCCTCCGGGTGCCGGAAAGGGGACCCAGGCGAAGCGTCTGGAGGACAAGTTCAAGATTGTTCAGCTCTCCACCGGTGACATGCTGCGCGCGGCGATCGCGTCCGGCAGCGAGGTTGGCCTGAAGGCAAAAAACATCATCGATTCCGGCGGTCTCGTCTCGGACGACATCATGGTTCAAATGATCTCCGAACGGGTTGACGAGCCGGACTGCAAGAACGGTTTCATTCTCGACGGCTTCCCTCGCACCGTGGCGCAGGCCGAGGCCCTCGATGTCATGCTGGCCGACAAAGGGCTTCAGATCGATCACGTGATCGAGCTGAAGGTCGACGAAGGCATCCTGTTCGACCGCATCCGCACGCGGATCGCGGAGACGCCGGAAGCCGAGCGCCGCAGCGACGACAACGAAGAGACGCTGAAGAAGCGGCTCGACGTGTTCAAGGAACAGACCGCTCCGATCATTCCGTACTATGCGGATAAAGGGGCGCTGAAGACGGTGGACGGCATGGCCTCCATCGACGAGGTGAGTGCTCAGATCGACACGATCGTGGCGGCCTGAGTTTGGAGTTCAGTGGCGCGGGTAAACCGGTTGACTCGGCAATCCGGTTGCGTATAATCCGCGCCCTCGGTTTCGGAGAAACCGTGCGTATTCGCTTGCGCGAATTTTCCGAGTTCGGTGCCTGGGTCGGATGACCCGTTTTTTTGTTGGACGCTGACAAGCGTTGTACTGAGGAGTTTGCTCGTGGCGCGCATCGCAGGCGTGAATATCCCGACGCAAAAGCGTGTCGAGATTGCGTTGACATACATTCATGGTATCGGCCGGACCACCTCCACGCAGATCTGCGAGAGTGTTGGTATCCCGCGCGAACGCCGTGTTCATGAACTGACCGAAGACGAAGTCGCGCGGCTGCGCGAGGTCATCGACCGCGACCAGGTGGTCGAGGGTGACCTTCGCCGCAAAGTCGCGATGGACATCAAGCGTCTGATGGATCTGGGCTGCTATCGGGGCCTGCGGCACCGTAAGGGCCTGCCGGTGCGTGGTCAGCGGACCCACACCAACGCGCGGACCCGCAAGGGCCCGGCGAAGGCCATCGCAGGTAAGAAGAAGTAATCCGGGTCTGACCCGACAAGCCGGAGCGGCAATAAATGGCAAAGCAACCGACACAGGCACGCGTACGTCGTCGCGAGCGGAAGAACATCACTTCCGGCGTCGCGCATGTGAACGCGTCCTTCAACAACACCATGATCACCATCACCGACGCCCAGGGCAACGCGATCTCCTGGTCCTCCGCCGGTGCTATGGGTTTCAAGGGCTCCCGTAAGTCCACCCCGTACGCGGCGCAGGTCGCGGCGGAGGATGCCGGCAAGAAGGCTGCCGAGCATGGCATGAAGACCCTTGAGATCGAAGTCAGCGGCCCGGGTTCGGGGCGTGAGTCCGCGCTGCGCGCGCTGCAGGCCGTCGGGTTTGCCGTGACCTCCATTCGCGATGTCACGCCGATCCCGCACAACGGCTGCCGGCCGCCGAAGCGTCGCCGGGTCTAAGGTTTCGCCGGCCCCGGCCGGCGGACTGGAACACCCGTGGCCCCGGAGCGAACGGTTTCGGGGCCGAAAGCGTAAGTAAGAGGCCCGCGGGTCTCGATAACGATGAGGTCACTCCCGTGATTCAGAAGAACTGGCAGGCTCTTATCAAGCCGAACAAGCTCGATGTTCAACCGGGTTCGGATCCCGCCCGCAAGGCGACGATCGTGGCGGAGCCGCTGGAGCGCGGATTCGGTTTGACCCTCGGTAACGCGCTGCGCCGCATCCTGCTGTCCTCCCTCCAGGGAGCGGCGGTCACTTCGGTGCAGATCGACGGCGTCCTGCACGAATTCTCGTCCGTCGCGGGTGTCCGCGAGGACGTGACCGACATGGTCCTCAACATCAAGGCGATCGCGCTTCGGGCTCACAGCGAAGGCCCGCGCAAGATGCGCCTGAAGGCCGAAGGTCCGGGTGAAGTCACCGCCGGCATGATCGAGGCGGGCTCCGACATCGAGGTGATGAACCCCGATCTCGTGATCTGCACCCTCGACAATGGTGCCAGCCTGTCGATGGAATTCACCGTCGAAACCGGCAAGGGCTACGTCCCGGCGAGTGCCAACCGTCCGGAAGACGCGCCGATCGGCCTGATCCCGGTCGATGCGATCTTCAGCCCGGTCCGTCAGGTCACCTACAAGGTCGACAACACGCGTGTCGGTCAGGTCACCGACTATGACAAGCTGTCCGTGACCGTCGAGACCGACGGTTCGCTGACCCCGGAAGACGCGGTCGCTTACGCCGCCCGTATCCTTCAGGACCAGCTCCAGCTCTTCATCAATTTCGAAGAGCCGCAGCAGGTGGTCGAGACCGAAGAGAAGCAGGAGCTGCCGTTCAACAAGAACCTGCTCCGCAAGGTGGACGAGCTGGAACTCTCCGTGCGTTCCGCGAACTGCCTGAAGAACGACAACATCGTCTATATCGGCGATCTGGTTCAGAAGACCGAGCCGGAAATGCTCCGGACCCCGAACTTCGGCCGCAAGAGCCTCAACGAGATCAAAGAGGTTCTGGGGCAGATGGGCCTGGCGCTCGGCATGGATATCCCGAACTGGCCGCCGGACAATATCGAAGAGCTTGCCAAGCGGCTCGAAGAGCCGTTCTGAGCGGCCTAAAGCCGTAACGCGCAGTGCCGTGAGGCACTTGAAGATACGAAACTGGAGTTTTCGCGATGCGACATCGTTTTAAAGGCCGCCGGTTCAACCGGTCCGCCAGCCACCGCAAAGCCATGTTCAAGAACATGGCCAACGCGCTGATCAAGCACGAGCAGATCGTCACCACCCTGCCGAAGGCGAAAGACCTGCGCAGCGTCGTCGAGAAGCTCATCACCCTCGGCAAGCGCCAGGATCTGCACGCCCGCCGTCAGGCCATGTCGCAGCTGCAGGATAATGCCATGACCCGCAAGCTGTTCGACGTTCTCGCCGAGCGCTACAAGGATCGTCAGGGCGGCTACACGCGGGTTCTGAAGGCCGGCTTCCGCTATGGCGACAGCGCGCCGATGGCGGTGATCGAACTGGTCGACCGCGACGAAGATGCCCGCGGCCAGGATTCCGGCCCGGTCATGGTGCAGGAAGAAGAACTCGAAGGCGCGATGCCGGCTGCGATCTGATCGCGCCGACGCGACTTACGAAAAGCGAAGGCGGCCTCCGGGCCGCCTTTTCTCTTGCCTGGGATCGGCGTGGTCAGACTGTATCCAGCGGCGCAAGTCCCGCGGCGATTTCCCAGATCTCCGCCTGGTCCGGCCAAGCGGCGACAAGCTGGGCCAGTTCCTGGGCGAGGAGGTCGGCATGGGCAGTGTCGTCCAAGGCGTCCGTCGTCAGCAGCAGGTTGGCGCAGGCCTTGGCGTGGACAACGGCCATTTCCTCGTCCTCGGGCCGGGCCGCGGACAGGGCGAGGATGTCGTCATAGATCTGGCGCGCTTTGCCGACGTCTCCATCGCGGCAGAAATCCGTCATCAGGTTGAACGCCGCCAGGGCGACTTTGCCGGCCATCCCGTCGCTGGCGGCCGCGCGTTGCTGCAGGTCGCGATAGACGGTTTCGGCGGGATCGAGCATCTGCTTGTCGCCGAATACCGTGACGAGGGCGAAACCGGCATCCGCGAGGACTTCGCTCAATTCCGGATCGGGCCCGTAGCGGCCAACGAAACCGGCAAGGTCGAAATAGAGCTCAAGCGCCTTCTTCGGTGCGCCTGAGCAGGCCAGATAAGTCGCGAGATTGAAGGTGCCGTTGGCGCGATGCAGCATTGTGTCCGGTCGGCTGTTCGGCACTTCGGCCAACGCACAGAGCGAGCGGTGCAGATGCCGGGCGGCGGTCGTCCGGCCCTCGTCGCAATGGGCCGCGATCCGGTTGGAGATCGCCTTGGCGAGGGTCGAGCGCAGCAGGCGGTCGGTCGGGTGTCCGGCCGCGACGGTGCGGATCTCCTCGAAGGTGCGGTCGGCATCCGCGTCCTTGCCCTGGCGGGTATATTCGAGACAGAGGGTGACAGAGAGTTCGCAATAGCCGCGGCGCATTCCCGGATCGTCCGGATGGCCGCTGGCATAGCGCTCAAGCCGGTTGCGCACGTCCCGTATCGCCGTGATGTCCTTGCGCCGTGCATGGCAGGCGGCCAAACGAAGCGCGCCGCAGATCAGCCGGTCGCGAATATCTGCTGAGCCGCTATGGTCTTCGGCGAGTTCGTACAGGGAATCGTAGCAGGCCGTTGCCCGGGCAATCTCGCGGTCGCTGTCGCCGAAATGGCTGAGTGCGTCCGCAAGTTCTCCGGCTCTGGAGATCGTGGCTTTCCCGGCGTCCTGACCGCCTGGCATGAACCCCTCCGTTTCCGGCCCGGCGCTGCCGGTGCGTCCCTTTTGCCCCATGCACCGCCAGCCCATATAGGATAGCGTACATTCGACCGGTTTTTGTGACAACCAACGGAAAAGCGACAGATGCGAAGGCCTGAATCCACTTGGTTTTTCTTTCCTTCCGGCGGGCAGCGCCTCTTGCGGGGGCTCCATTTGGCGCTTGCCGCCGGGATCGCATTGACGCTTCTGTCCTTCGGACCGGCCTCGGCCCAGACGGTCAGGCAGGTGCCGGCCTCGCGCGAGGATATCCAGTATTCCTTCGCGCCGCTGGTGCGGAAGGTCGGGCCCGCCGTCGTCAATATTTACGCCCGCGCCGAGGTGACCGAGCGACGGATCTCGCCGCTTTTCGACGATCCCTTCTTCCGCCGTTTCTTCGGCGACGTCTTTCCGGGCGAGACCCGCAAGCGGACGGCGCAATCCCTCGGCTCCGGGGTGATCATGCGGGAGGATGGGCTCGTCGTGACCAACGCCCATGTCATCAAGGGGGCGGACGAGATCACCGTTGTACTGGCGGACCGCAGGGAATTCGACGCCAAGATCCTGATTCAGGACGAGCGCACCGATCTCGCCGTGCTCCGGATCGAGACGGACGGCGAAAACCTGCCCTATCTGCAAATCCGCGACAGCGACGAACTTGAGGTCGGCGATATCGTGCTCGCGATCGGCAACCCTTTCGGCGTCGGGCAGACCGTGACGAGCGGGATCATCTCGGCGCTGGCACGGACGGCACTCGGGATCACCGATTACAGCTTCTTCATCCAGACCGACGCGGCGATCAATCCGGGCAATTCCGGCGGGGCGCTGATCTCGATGGATGGCAGGCTGGTCGGTGTGAACACCGCGATCTTCAGCAATCAGAAGGGTAGCGGCGCGGGATCGGTCGGGATCGGATTCGCGGTGCCGTCCAACATGGTTCGCACGATCCTCGAAGGCGTCGACAAGGGCGTGATCATCCGGCCCTGGCTTGGCGTCTCCGGGCAGACCATGACGACGGAGCTGGCTGAACAGTTCGGATTGCCCCGCCCGGTGGGCGTGGCGGTGACCGATGTCTATCCGGACGGCCCGGCGGCAAATGCGGGGATCCGGGTCGGCGATATCGTTCTCAAGGTTTCCGGCCGCGAGATCGTCGACGAGCAGGCCCTGCGCTACCGGGTCGCGACGCGGCCCCTGGAGAGCATCGCCGAAATCGAGATTTTGCGCCGAGGCGAAATCGAGACAGTGAGCGTACCGATGCGGCCGCCGCTCGCACAACCGGCGCCGGACCTGCGCGACCTGAACGGCCAGCACCCGCTGGCCGGGGCCAGGGTCGCCAATCTCTCGCCGGCTTTCGCGCTGGAAAACGATCTGGACGACATGGCGCGCGGCGTCGTGGTGCTGAAAGTCGCGCGGCAATCACCTGCCGCCCGGATCGGACTGCGTCCGGGCGATATCGTGCTTGAGGTGAACGGGGAAAAGATCGATCTGGTTGCGACCCTCGAGCGGGCCATGCTCTCCAGCCAGAATGCCTGGCGCATTTCCATCCGCCGAGAGGGCCAGGTGCTGACGACGGAAATCAAAAGCTGACCGTGGCGAGCCTCTTCGAAGCCGACACGCCGCGGCCGCTCGCCGACCGGCTCCGCCCGCAGACGCTCTCCGAGGTCGTAGGGCAGGATCACCTGCTTGGGCCGGAAGCGCCGCTGGGGCGGATGATGGCGCGCGGGCGTGTCGCCTCGATCCTGCTCTGGGGGCCGCCCGGCTGCGGCAAGACCACCATCGCCCGGCTGCTGGCCGACGGCACCGACATGGGGTTCGAGCCGCTCTCCGCCGTCTTCTCCGGTGTGGCCGACCTGCGAAAGGTGTTCGAGCGAGCGAAGGAACGGCGGCAGATGGGGCGCGGCACGCTGCTTTTCATCGACGAGATCCATCGCTTCAACCGTGCGCAGCAGGATGGCTTCCTGCCCTATGTCGAGGACGGCACCGTGGTGCTGGTCGGCGCGACGACGGAGAACCCCTCCTTCGAACTGAACGCGGCCTTGCTCTCGCGCTGCCAGGTGCTGGTCCTGCGGCGTCTCGACGATGCCGCCTTCGACAAGCTGCTGGCGCGCGCCGAGGAGATCGAGGGGCGCACGCTGCCGCTGACCGAGGACGGGCGCGAGGCCCTGAAGGCTATGGCGGACGGCGACGGGCGCTACCTGCTCAATCTGGCCGAGGAGGTTTTCCTGCTGCCGCCGGAGCCGCTGCTGGGTGCGGCCGAGCTTGCCGGTGCCGTGCAGCACCGGGCCCCGGTCTATGACAAGAACCGGGAGGAGCATTACAATCTCATCAGCGCGTTGCATAAGTCGCTCCGAGGCTCGGATGTCGATGCGGCGCTCTACTGGCTCTCGCGCATGCTCGCGGGCGGCGAGGACCCGGGCTACATCATGCGCCGGCTGACCCGCTTCGCCTCCGAGGATATCGGTATGGCGGACCCGGCGGCGCTGCCGCAGGCGCTCGCATGCTGGGACGCTTTCGACCGGATCGGCTCGCCCGAGGGAGACCTGATGCTGGCGCAGTGCGTGATCTATCTCGCGACCGCGCCGAAATCGAACGCCGCCTATAAGGCCGCAGGCGCGGCGAAACGTTCGGCCAAGTCGACCGGCTCGCTGATGCCACCGGCCCATATCCTGAACGCACCGACGAACCTTATGAAGGATCTCGGCTACGGCAAGGGTTATGCCTACGATCACGACGCGCCGGACGGTTTCTCGGGCGCGAATTACTTCCCCGACGGGATGCCGCGCGAGCGCTTCTACAATCCGGTCGAGCGCGGTTTCGAGCGCGAGGTGCAGAAGCGGCTTGCCTATTTCGACAAGCTGCGGCGCCAGCGTCAGCAGGATGGCACCGGCGGTGACGGCTGAACGCCGCTTCGATCTCTATCTGGGCATTGACTGGTCGGGGGCGAAAGGCGCGCGAACGAAGGGGATCCAAGTGGCCGCCGCCGAGCCCGACGGTCGAATCCCACAGCTTCTGCGCAATCCTTTCAAGGAGCATGGTGTCTGGTCGCGTAGCGACGTCCTGGCGTTCCTGAGGGCCGAGGCCGGCCGGGGACGCCGTGTACTCGCCGGGTTCGACTTCGCCTTCTGCTATCCTTTCGAGGACGAGAGTGCCTATTTCCCCGGGCTTGCCGGTGCTCCGGCGGATCCGCCGGGTGTCTGGGGGCTGGTCGAGCAGGCCGCCTCGGACTTGCCGGAACTTTACGGCGCTGCGCTCTACCAGCGTGACGATCTGCCCTATCGCGACTATTTCATGGCGCCCGGCTGGTCGGGGGAGCTCTACAAGCACCGCCAGCGTCGTACGGAGCTGGCCTCTGCAGCCGTCACGACGCCGCATCCGGTCTTCAAATGCATCGGCGCCGCGAATGTGGGCACCGGCTCATTGGCCGGCATGCGTTTGCTGCACCGGCTTCGAGCGGACGGGCCGGAAACGCGGATCTGGCCTTTCGATCCGGAACCGGGTGGCATCCTGACCGTCGTGGAAATCTTTCCCCGGCTTTTTTTCAAACGCGCGGAGGGAGACCCGCGGGCTTGGGGGAATCCGGACAACCTGGCCGCTGTACTGGCGCGCTACGGTACGGAGGCCGCGCCGCTGCCGCCGATCCGAAGCGAGGACGAAGCGGACGCACTGATCTCCGCCGCCGCGCTCCGGTCTCTCGCGGGTGACGACGAGCTCTGGGCACAAGCAGAGCGTCCCGGCGCCGCAAGGGAAGGCTGGATATTCGGCGCCGCTTGGGCTAGCAAGCGCTGATGAAAATGCTCCTCGCCATCGCGCTCGGCGGCGCTCTCGGAGCGCTCGCCCGTCACAAGGTCGGATCCGTCGCCATGCATTGGCTCGGCAGCGGTTTTCCCTATGGCACGCTCACGGTCAATATCGCCGGTTCCTTCCTGCTTGGCTTGCTCGCCGGCGGCCTTGCCTTCCGCTTCAGCCTGCCGCTCGAGGCGCGTGCCTTCCTGATGGTCGGCTTCTGCGGCGCCTTTACCACTTTTTCCACCTTCGCTCTCGACTTCGCGACCCTGACCGAGCGCGGCAACCTGATGCTGGCCGGTTTCTATGTCGCGGTATCCGTGGCCGGTGCGATCCTCGCCATGTTCGGGGGACTCGCCATCATGCGGACCCTGTTCGCATGAGCGGGGTGAAGACAGTTGCGGTGAAAACCGACGAAGCGGAGATGCGGGTCGATCGCTGGTTCAGGAAACATTTTCCCGGACTCGGTCATGGCCGGCTGGAGAAGTTGCTGCGCAAGGGCGAGATCCGGGTTGACGGCAAGCGGGCAAAGTCAAACCAACGCCTCAAGGCGGGCCAGCAGGTTCGCGTCCCCCCGATGGGCGAGGCGGAGACGACAGCACCGGATCCCGGCGCTCGGCCGAAGAAACAACCCGTGGTCGACGAGGCACTCGCGGAGGAGCTGCGCCAACGCATCCTCTTCATGGACGATGACGTGATCGCGCTCGACAAGCCTGCCGGGCTCGCAACCCAGGGCGGAACCGGGCAGAAGACCCACCTGGACGCGATGCTGGATGCGCTCCGGTTCGACAAGCTGGAGCGCCCGAAACTGGTACACCGGCTCGACAAGGACACGTCCGGGGTTCTCCTGATCGCCCGCTCCGCAGCGGCCGCCCGATGGCTGACGGCCGCCTTCCGGGCCAAGACCGCACGCAAGATCTACTGGGCTCTTGTCGTCGGCGAAGTGAAGCCGAGATCTGCCCGCATCGATCTGCCGATCGCCAAGCTGCCCGGCAAGAGCGGGGAGAAGATGGCGGTGGATTTCGACGAAGGGAAGAAGGCGCAGACCGACTACGAGGTCGTGGAACAGCTCGGTAAGCGCGTCGCCTGGGTCGCACTCTCCCCGATCACCGGACGGACCCACCAGCTCCGGGTTCACATGATGGAACGGCGCACTCCGATCGTCGGCGACGGGAAATATGGCGGACAGGAAGCCTTCCTCGTTGCCGAAGGCCTGTCGCGCAAGCTGCACCTGCATGCCCGCGAAGTCGAGGTGACGCGACCGAACGGATCGCTGCTGCGGATCTCGGCACCCTTGCCTGACCACATGATGAAGGCCTGGCAGTTTTTCGGCTTCGATCCGGACGGCGGGGCGGATGCCCTGCATGAGGTAGACTAGATGGCAAATGGCGATCCGCTGCGCCTCGTCGTGTTCGACATGGACGGGACACTGATCGACAGCCAGCACCATATTATCGCCTCAATGACCCGCGCATTCTCGGCGAACGGGTTGCCCGCTCCCGACCCCGCTGCGGTCAGGGCCGGTGTCGGTTTGCCGCTGGAAGCAATTTTCCGATCATTGCTGCCGGGGCACGGTCCGGCGCTTTACGGCAAGCTGGCGGAGGATTATCGCGACGATCATCGCAGCCGCCTCGATCGCGGCGAGCGTCAAGAACCGCTGATGCCGGGCGCGCGCGAGGTGATCGAGCGTCTCGACGCCGCCGGTTATCTGATCGCGCTCGCGACCGGGAAGGGAACAAGAGGCGCCCGTCATGCGTTGGAGGTGCATGGCTTGATCGACTACTTTGTCACGATCCAGACGGCGGACACGGCGCCTGGAAAACCGCATCCCGGAATGCTTCTCCAGGCGATGGACGAGGCCGGCGTTGAGGCATCCGCCACGATCATGGTCGGCGATACGGTGTATGACCTGGAGACGGCGCGAAACGCCTCGGTGGCGTCCGTTGCCGTGACCTGGGGTTATCACGAGCGGGATGCGCTCTATTCTTATGGAGCGGACGCGCTGATCGACCATTTCGACGATCTGGACGCGGCAGTCGAGCGGCTCTTGAAGAACGGATAGGAGCGGCGTGGTGCGATATCTCAAATATTCCCTGCTGGGAGTTCTGGCGCTGGTCGTCCTGACGGGCGCGGGGGCCGCGCTGTTCGTGGCGACCCTCGAACCTGAAGACGTGAAGCGCTTCGTAGAGGAAGAGGTCACGGAGCGTTCGGGGCGGCGGCTTCGGATCGACGGCCCGCTCAGCTACGAAATCTCGATGACGCCGAAGATCTCGGTGTCGGAAGTCAGCTTCCAGAATGCTGACTGGTCCGAGCACGAGGAAATGCTCCGTATCGGCAAGCTTCAGATCAGTCTCGATCTGAACCGTATCCTGAGCGGCGTCGTCCAGGTCGATAACATATTTCTGGAACATGCGAAGATCCGTATGGAGCGCCGCGCGGACGGCAGCGCTAACTGGAATCTGTTCTCGTCGGACGAGGATGAGAGCGGGGCAGACCGCCGCGGCGATCCGGAGGGGCGCATCCGCCTGTTCCCGATCGTGGAAAGCGTGACGCTCATCAATGTCGATGTTCTTCTGGACGATGCGCTCGATGAGCGCCGGCATCACGTCGAAATCGATCTCGTCGATCTCGACGCCCCCACGCTGGACGATCCGGTCGAGGCCGTGGTCCGGATGAAAATCGATGACCGCGATGTCGACATTGCCGGCAACTTGCCGCCGGCGGTCTCCATCGGAGACGCCGCGCAGCCGCAGCCGTTCGACATCACCGGAGAAGCGCTCGGCCAACCTTTCACCGCGGCCGGCAAGCTCGTTTTTGCCTACGAAGGCGGGCGGCCGGTCAATATCGCGATACAGGATTTCAAGGGCACCGCCTTCGGGAGCGATCTCTCCGGACTTTTCAAGCTCGATCTGGCCTCCGACATACCGCTCATTGCGGCGAATCTACGCTCCGAGAAGCTGGACACGCGGGGCATCGAAGCCCTTATCGCCGGTACGCGTAAAGAGGAGCCGGCAGAGACAGCGGAGGCGGCGCCGTCCCGCCAATTGCGCGAAATCGTGGATGACCGGATTCCTGTCGAATGGCTGGACGAGGCGTCGGTCGATATCGCGCTTAATATCAAATCTCTTGTGACCGGCGTGGCGTCGGCGACAGACCTCTCGGCACAGGTCGTCCTCGGCAACGGGCGTCTGGAGATTTCTCCGTTCTGGGCTGTCTACGAAGGGTCGCCGATCCGGTTCGAGGCCACTGTGGGACGTGACGGGGACGCCATTGCCGGAGCCGTAGACCTGACGGTCTCGGGAGCGGATTTCGACCGCTTGGCCGGAGCTTTCGTCGACACCAAAGGCTTCGAAGCCGGTGGCAATCTTGTCGTCAAGTACCGTACATCTGGCACCACGGTCGGCCATGCTATCGAGCGCAGCGTCTTCGAATTATCCGCCCAGATGCCGGAAATGCGCTACCGCGATCCGGCAGGACCGGTCTGGGGCAGGGACGCGACGGCCAAGAGGGTGGGGCTGGAAGTCGTTCTCGCGGGAACCGACGTCGATTCCTTGCTGAAAGCGTTGGACAAGGCCAGCCATATCCGGCTGGACACTCCGTTGGAAGGAACATTGCTTGCCGCGTTTACCGGTACGGCGAAACTCCATGCGGAGGAACTGTCCACGCCGGACGACAATGCCCGGGACATCCTTCTGGAAGTCGCGCTCCAGGACAAAGTGCTGACCGCGAAGATTTCGGAGATGCTGCTTGCGGGCGCGCGGCTATCCGTCGACGCACGGCTGGCGAGGGTGGGGGACGCAAGTCAGCTTGAGGGGAAACTCTACTGGCAGGACGTTGATCTCGGCCTGATCGGGCGCAGGGTCCTGAGCGAAGGGAGCCTCAGCGGAGAAGGCGATTTCGACATCAATCTTCGCGGGCAGGCCCGGACCGTCGCGGCGATGCTGACCGCGCTCGACGGCGAGATCGGGATCAACTTGTCAGACGTGGTCTACAAGCGGCCCGACCCCGCGGGTGGGCCGGAGCAAACGTTTACGATCAGCCAGCTCGCGGTCGCCGCGCCGTCCATGGCGCAGCCGTTCGAGGGGCGTATCGCCGGCGCGTTCGAGGGCCAGACAATAGAAATCGCGGGAAGCTTCCCGCCGCCGAAGGCGCTCGTCGACCAAGGGACCCCGTTGCCGTTCGCTTTCACTGGGCGCGCGCTGGATGAGCCGGTATCTGTGAAGGGAAACCTGACCCTCGTTCAGGTCGGTGATACTTTCACGAGCTTCAGCCTAACCGGGCTCGATACAAAGATCGGAAAGTCTGACCTCAGGGGCGACGTGCGGATCGGTCTCGAGGGCGAGCGTCCGAATATCAAGCTTTCGATGGCGAGCGACTTCCTCGATCTCGAGCCTCTGCTCGGCAAGCATTTCAAGGCGGATCGTAATGGCGGGGAAGAGAGCAAGGCGGAAACCGCCGGGGATCCTCTGGACGAGCCGTTTCCGGTGGAAGTTCTCGGGCTGATCGACGGCGATTTCGACCTGCGCGCAGCAACGTTGCAAACGCCCGGTGCGCTGTTCCAGGATCTGACGCTCCGGACCCAGGTCCAGAACAAGGTCCTCACCGTATTTCCCTCGAATGGCGTCTTCAACGGAGGCCGCTTCAATCTCGAGGGCAAGGTCGACGGCTCGAAACCCGAACTGGCGGATTTTGCGGTGAAGGGCGACTGGCGCGACGCCGAGTTCGGCAATGTCCTGCGGGAGTATTTCGATACAACGGTTCTCGAAGGCCGCAGCAACATGCTGGTCGATCTGACGGCGCGCGGCCGGGTTCCCCGGGAGGCGATGGATACCGTCAATGGCCAATTCGCTCTCGTCGTGCAGGACGGCACAATGGCAAATGCCTATTGGGAACTGCTGGCCGCCGACCTGCTGACCGGCCTGTTGCCGGCGCTTGGCCGGGACACCGAAGAAGGGCGGCTCAATTGCCTTGCCACGAGATATGAGATCCAGAACGGCGTCGCCAATACGGTCGTGTTTCTGGTGGACAGCTCGCGGGTGACGGTCGGCGGAACGGGAACGATCGATCTTCGCGACGAGAAGATCGACATGATCGTGACGCCGAAGCCGAAGAATTTCAGCTTCGTCAGCTTGGCGCATCCGATCCGTATTACCGGCGATCTGCAGGATCCCAGCATCTATCCGGACCCGGTCGCCGCCGCGACGACCGCGGCGAAAAGTGTCGGGGCTGCGGCACTGACGGTGGTCAACCCGCTGACCTTGATCGTTCCGTTCCTCGCACCTGGCTCAAGCGAAGACCCGTGTCCGACCGCGATCGCGCTGGCCGAAGGTCTGAGCCCGGAAGAGGCGGCGAAACGCGGAGCGTCGGGGCAAAAATCTTCCGGCGAAGACGCGGCGGAAAGCGGCGCGCCGAAACCGGCACAGAATGATAAGGGTTCCGAGCCCACCGGGCCGATCCGCGGGATCTTCGGCGGGATCAAGAAGCTTCTGGAGTAACGCGTGAAACGTTTCTACAAGACCGCCTCCGCCGGACCAGCCGAGGGCGGCTTTCAGGTTCTGCTCGACGGCCGCGCCGTCCGTACCCCCGCAAAGGCGCCTTTGCTGCTTCCCGCCAAAGATCTGGCAGAACGGATTGCCGCCGAGTGGGAGGCGCAGGGCGAGAAGATCGAGCCCGGCGCCATGCCGTTCATGTCGCTGGCCTCCACCGGGATCGACCGCGTCACGCCGCAGCGCGAGGCGGTGATCGACCAGATAGCGGCCTATGGCGGCTCCGATCTGGTTTGCTACCGGGCGGAGGAACCGGAAGAGCTGGTGCATCGTCAGATGGCGGCCTGGCAGCCGCTGCTGGACTGGGCCGAGGCACGGTTCGATGCGCGCCTGACCGTGACCGCAGGGATCATGCCGGCGGCGCAGCCTGAGGGCGCGCTCCGCGCGCTCCGGCTCGCGGTCGCGGAATATGACGATCTGGTGCTCTCCGGCCTCTATCAGCTGACCACCGGATTCGGCTCTCTCATCATCGCGCTGGCGGTGGTCGAGGGGCGTGTCGATGTCGAGACGGGGACCGGGCTGGCGCAGCTTGACGAGCTCTTCCAGGAGGAGCGCTGGGGCGGGGATTCCGAGGCATCGGCGCGGCGCGCGAACATTGCCAGCAACATGGCCGACGCGGCGCGGTTTGTCGCGCTTTGCCGGGTTTGACGCGCTGCACAAGCTGGGCCTATCGTTGCGCGTTCAGGGGAGAAAACGCATATGCAGGACATCATTCAGCGGCTTGAGGAAATGCGCGACGGCGCGCGCGTGGGCGGCGGCGAGAAGCGGATCAAGGCGCAGCACGCAAAGGGCAAGCTGACGGCGCGGGAACGGATCGAGATCCTGCTTGACGAAGGCTCGTTTGAGGAATGGGACATGTTCGTCGAGCACCGCTGCACCGATTTCGGCATGGCCGAGAACAAGGTGCCGGGCGATGGCGTGGTGACCGGCTACGGCACCGTCAACGGGCGCATGATCTTCGTCTTCAGCCAGGATTTCACCGTCTTCGGCGGCTCGCTTTCGGAAGCCCATGCCGAGAAGATCTGCAAGCTGATGGACCAGGCGATGAAGGTCGGCGCCCCGGTGATCGGCCTCAATGACAGCGGTGGCGCGCGCATCCAGGAAGGCGTCGCCTCCCTCGGCGGCTATGCCGAGGTGTTCCAGCGCAACGTGCTCGCCTCGGGCGTGGTGCCGCAGATCTCCATGATCATGGGCCCCTGCGCCGGCGGCGCGGTCTATTCCCCCGCCATGACCGACTTCATCTTCATGGTGAAGGACAGCTCCTACATGTTCGTCACCGGCCCCGACGTGGTGAAGACGGTGACCCACGAGACGGTCACGCAGGAGGAGCTGGGCGGCGCGGTAACCCATTCCACCAAGTCCGGCGTTGCCGACCTCGCCTTCGAAAACGACGTCGAAGCGCTGCTGCAGCTCCGCCGCTTCATCGACTTCCTGCCGGCGAACAACCGTGAGAAGCCGCCGGTGCGGCCGACCGCGGACGTCATGGACCGGCCGGAAATGTCGCTCGACACCCTGGTGCCGAGCAATCCGAACAAGCCCTACGACATGAAAGAGCTGATCGAGAAGGTCGTCGACGAAGGCGATTTCTTCGAGATCCAGCCGAACTTCGCCGGCAACATCCTGGTCGGTTTCGCCCGCATGATGGGCTCGACGGTGGGCATCGTCGCCAACCAGCCGATGGTGCTGGCCGGCTGCCTCGATATCGAAAGCTCGAAGAAGGCCGCCCGCTTCGTGCGCTTCTGCGACTGCTTCAACATACCGATCGTGACCTTCGTCGACGTCCCGGGCTTCCTGCCGGGCACGTCGCAGGAATATAACGGCATCATCAAGCACGGCGCCAAGCTGCTCTACGCCTATGCCGAAGCGACGGTGCCGAAGATTACCGTGATCACCCGCAAGGCCTATGGCGGCGCCTACGACGTCATGAGCTCCAAGCATTTGCGCGGCGACCTCAACTTCGCCTGGCCGACTGCGGAGATCGCGGTGATGGGACCGAAAGGCGCGGTGGAGATCATCTTCCGCGGCGATCTCGGCGACGAGGAGAAAATCGCCGAGAGGACCGAGGAATACCGGCACAAGTTCGCCAATCCCTTCGTCGCCGGCGCGCGCGGCTATATCGACGACGTCATCCTGCCGCACAACACGCGGCGGCGGATCTGCCGGGGGCTCTCGATGCTGAAGAACAAGCAGCTCGAGAATCCCTGGAAGAAACACGACAACATCCCGCTCTAGAGAGAATTCGGAACATGCGAGTGGTCTATACCGAGGGGCATGCGGCGCATGCCCCAAAGCGCTTCATCATGCGCGGCGAGATCGGGCAGAGCCCGGAGAAGCCCGAGCGGGCCGAGATCCTGCTGACGGCGGCGCGCGAAGCCGGACATGAGCTGATCGCGGCGAAGCCGCACGGCGTGGGCCCCGCGGCACGAATTCACGACGGAGGTTATCTCGACTTTCTCGAGAACGGCTGGGCGCGCTGGTGCGAACTGCCGAACCATGCCGACGAGATCATTCCGAACGTGCATTCCGGCCGGAACATGCACCAGCCGCCGCAGCATGTCGTGGCCGAGGCTGGGCATTACCAGGCGGACACGGCGTGCCCGATAGGGCCGGGGACCTGGGAGGGGGCGCTCGCCTCCTCGGACGTCGCGGTGACGGCGGCGGACCTGCTATGCGACGATATCGAGGCCGGCGATCGCGGGGCCTATCTCTACGCGCTCTGCCGCCCGCCGGGGCATCATGCCTATGCCGATCAGGCCGGCGGCTTCTGCTTCCTGAACAACTCCGCCATCGCCGCCCAGCGCCTGCGCGACCGGGGGGCGGCGAAGGTTGCGATCCTCGATGTCGACGTCCATCACGGCAACGGGACGCAGGGGATCTTCTATACGCGTGGCGACGTGCTGACGGTCTCGCTGCACGGCGACCCGGCGGTCTATTACCCGTTCTTCACGGGCTTCGCGCACGAAACAGGAGAGGGTGCGGGTGCCGGTGCGAACATCAATTACCCTCTGCCAAAGGACACGAGCGACGAGGCCTATCTCGCGATCCTCGAGGATGCCCTGGAGACGGTGGCGACCTTCAAGCCTGACGCGCTCGTCGTCGCACTCGGCCTCGACGCTTCGGAGGCCGATCCGCTCGCCTTCTGCAAAATCACGACCGATGGGTTCCGGCGCATGGGGCAGGTGATCGCCGGAGCCGGTTATCCGAGCCTTCTGGTGCAGGAGGGCGGTTATATCTCGGACCAGCTCGGCGCCAATCTCGCGGCGTTCCTCGCCGGTTTCGAAGGCAACCGCGCCTAGGAAATCGGCCCCGCCCGGATCTCCCTTAGCAGCTTCCGTCTGATCGCCTTGATGTAATCCTCGTAATCGTCCGCGGTGATGACGAAGGCGCCGGGGCCGGTGATAACGTATTCCTCGAAATAACCGCCGAGGTCGAGCACCTGATTCTGGATCGCGAGGCCGTTTACGATGACGCCGGCCTGCCTGGCGATCTCGCGGCCTTCGCGCATGGTGCGGCCGGAATTGTTGAAGCCGTCGCCGGAGATATCGATCACCTGGCGCTGGCCCGCGAAGCTGTTGGCGGAGAAATACGGGACGGTATAGGCGATGGCGGCCGAGATCGAGGTCGCGCCGGTCTCCACGATGCGTGGCGAACTGGCAATCTCGGCGGCAAGCGCGTTGGCGCTTTCCGCGCTGTCGATCAGACGCCAGGGGATGCTGACCGCCTGACGGTCGACGCTCGACCATTCGACCAGTGTGACCGCGATCGACTGGAAGGCGCCGCCCTTGATGGCGGCCTGTACTTCCGGGTCGGTGAAGGCAAGCGCAAGCCCGCGCAGCTGCAGTTCGAACTCGAAGCGGTCGACACTCGCCGAGGAATCTATGGCGAGGACGAGTTCTACATCGACGGGGAGTTCGGTCTGCGCAACGGATGACGGGGCAAGAAAGAGACAGGCGAGGCCCAGAACCGTTTTCAGAATCCGCAAGCTGTCACCTTACTGGTTGTTCTTCGGGACCCGCCTCAGGGGAGAGGCAGAAGCGACGCCTCCTTCCATGATGGGTCAAGCTCCGGTCCGACTGCAACGGGGACGTCGCGCAATTCGCGGAATAGTTTGCGGAAAATAGCGTTTCGGTAGTCGACATAGTCCTTCGCCGCCTCGGCGAAGGACTGCTCGCCGCCGATCACACGGTCCTCGAAATAGATGTCGAGATTGGGGAACTCGTTGCGGATCGCGAGGCCGTTGATGGTGATCCCCCGCGCCAGCACCTGGGCGCGGGCGATATGGATGTCGAGGCCCTGGTTGTTTTCCCCGTCCGCCGACATGTCGATCACACGGCGATAGCCTTCCATGCCGTTTCCGTTAAAGGTCTCGGCGGCAAAGAGCAGGGCGTTGGCGATCGAGGTTGCGCCGGTGCCGATCGTGCGGGGCATCGCCTCGATCTCGTCCGCCAGTTTCAGCGCGTCCGCCGGGCCGGTCAGCAGGCGCCAGCGTACCGCGACGTTCTGGAAGCGGTCGCTCGACCACTGGATGACCGAGATCCCGACCGCCCCCTCGACGCCGCCCTGGATCGCGTCCTGGATCATCGGATCGCGGAAGGCATTGGCCATGCCGGCGACCTGGAGCGCGAATTCCTCGTCATCGACGCTGGAAGAGCAGTCGATAGCGAGCACCAGTTCGAGATCCACGGGAATTTCGGCCCGGCCTTCGCGGGGCAGCAGAGCGAGGAGACAGAAAGCGAAAAGGACAAGGCGCAGCATGGCTCACCACAGCTGTTCTGGTCAGGCTCCCATCCTTGCAGGACAATGTGAAGAATCCGTGTCTATCGCGGCTTAATGTTAAGAGGCCGCCTCACTTTCCTCAAATTCGTAGTCCTCGCCGTCGCGAAACTCGTCGAAATAGGGGTCGGAGAAATCGCCTCCGTCGAGCGGGTAGACGACTTCCGGGCGGTAGATCGGGCCGTCCCGGTTGAGGAAGCTCCGATAGAGCGTGAAAGACCCGACCGGGAAGGAACCGACTCGGAACGGACTGCTTTCGCAGATGAAGTGGTTGACCCGGTCGAGCGGTGCGTCCTTGAAGCGGGCGAGCGTGATATGCGGCTTGAACTTGCGTGTCTCGCGTGGCACGCCGACGGAGTCGAGTGCGGTGTCGATCTTGCGCTGCAAGTGAAGCAATTCTTCGTTCGCCGGCACCCGGGCCCACAGGGCGCGGACCTTGCCTTTGGTCTCGAAGCAGCCGAACCCGTCGATCTCGAGGTCGAAGCCGGGCTCGCGGACCCTGTCCAGCCGTTCGGCGATATCGTCCATCGACCTGTTGTCGACTTCGCCGATGAAGCGGAGCGTCAGGTGAAAATTCTCCTCGGCGACCCAGCGGGCTCCGGGAAAACCGCGCCGCAGGCGTGTCAGGGCGGACCTGACATGCTCGGGCAGCGCGAGCGCGACGAACAGCCTGTTCATAACTAGCTGCGTATCACGCCCGCGCGTGCTGTCAAGGACAGGGGTTGGAGTAGAGGTGATGGATGCGTTCGATCTCCTCCAGGACCTCGTCCGGAAGGGTCATATCCCACGTATCGATATTGCTTTTCAGCTGTTCCATCGTCGTCGCCCCGATGATGTTCGAGGTGGTGAACTGGCGCGTGTTGACGAAGGCGTTGGCGAGGTCCGCGGGCGCGAATCCGTGCTCTTTTGCGAGCTCCGCATACGCGATGGTGGCGGGCTCCGCATTTGGCGTCGAATAGCGGGAGAAATTGCCCGGGAACATGGTCATCCGCGCACCCGCGGGCTTCGCGCCGTCCAGATATTTGCCGCTGAGTACGCCGCCGGCGATCGGGGAATATGCGAGCAGGCCGCAATTCTCGCGGATCGCGACCTCCGCGAGGCCGACCTCGAAACTGCGGTTCAGCAGGTTGTAGGGGTTCTGGATCGAGACCACCCGCGGCAGCCCCATCGCGTCCGAGAGGGCGATGCATTTCATCGCGCCCCAGGGCGTCTCGTTTGAGAGCCCGACATGGCGGATCTTGCCTTCCTTCACCAGGTCGGCGAGCACGGAGAGGCTCTCTTCCAGCGGAGTCCAGTCCTGGTCCGCTCCATGAACGTAGCCGAGCTTGCCGAAGCTGTTCACGGGCCGCTCGGGCCAGTGCAACTGGTAGAGGTCGATATAGTCCGTCTGCAGCCGCTTCAGACTGTCCTCGACGGCCTGGGTGATATGCGCGCGGTTGAATTTGAGATTGCCGTCGCGGACATGGGCGAAACGCTCGCCCGGCCCGACCACCTTGGTCGCGAGAATGACCTTGTCGCGCTTGCCGCCAGACTTGAACCAGGTGCCGATGACCTCCTCGGTCCGGCCGTAGGTCTCGGCCCGCGGCGGCACCGAATACATTTCCGCCGTATCGAAGAAATTGACCCCGCGCTCCAGCGCGTAATCCATCTGCTCGTGACCTTCGGCTTCGGTGTTCTGCTCGCCATAGGTCATGGTTCCGAGGCAGATCACGCTGACGCGCAGATCCGTTCGTCCAAGCGGGCGGTATTCCATCGATATGTCTCTTCCGTTGATTTCAGGCGGGCGGAACGGGCCCGGAAGCGGCGGAGTTTAGTGTTCGGATCGAAAGGGATCAACGGCCGGGGATATTGCCTGCCGGGAAATGCCGGCGGCCGGTCTCGGGGAACCGGCCGCCGCTCCGCAGGGCAGAGTGGCGCTAGTCGGCGACGAGCGGGCAGAAGAAGGTGACTTCGTAGATCGTCTCGGCTGTAGCCGGACAGGAGAAATTCCCGGTCCCGTCGTCATAGGCATAGGCGTAGGTCTGCGGACAGAATTTGTGGATCAGCTCGACATAGCTGGTCTTCACAACCGGCCCATTGCGGCAGGCTTCAGGGCCTATATCGCCGCCGCAGCAGTAATAGTCCGCCTGCGGGTCAGATGGCTGGTAGGTGACGGGGCCATTGGTGAAGGGGGGATTGGGAATGTTTTGCCAATTGCCGATCGTCAGCTTCGAGCAAGGCGAATAACAGCCTGTCTGGACATTGGTCTTGCCGCCGGTCGCAGTGGGGAAATTGAGGACGAGGTTTTCGTTTTTCAGCGCCGGATAGGTTCCGTCGGTGCTGAGATCCTCGTCGGTCGGACAGGATGCGAAGCTGAGTTTGCTGCAATCGATCGTGTTGTTCTTCGGGCCTCCGGGACAGGATCCTTTCACCTCGACCTTGTAGGGCAGGGTGTAGCCGTCCACCATGCTCGTATCCCAGCCGTCGCTGCTAGGCAGGGGCGTTCCGCTGGACGGGTTGATCAGGCACCCGCCCTTCTTGGCGACGGAGTCGAAGCAGCCGAACGTGCCTTCGAACTTGGAATCGACCGGCGGCGCGCAGCCAACTCCGTCAGGGCAAGCGAGCCCGGGCCCGCCGCTTTCGCCGATTGAGCAATCCGAGCCGTCGTCGGGACAGCTCACGGCCATGGTCGGCCAGAATCGGGTGCCCGCCAGCCCCTTGTCGGGGATGTTGTAGGTGATTGAGTCGCCCTTCTTCTTCAGCACTGCCGGATTGGGGGCATCGAGACTTCCGCCGCCGCTGCCGACGATATTCTGGATTGCTATGGGCTGATCGCAGCCATTGATGACTTTCAGGCGGGGATGGGTTCCGCTGTCAGCGATCGCCGGAAATGCCAGAAACATGGTGCCGATCTGAGCGAGGACGAGAGCCGTTGGTAGTTTCGATATAGCGTTTCGCATCTTGGACCTGCCTATTTCTAAGTTGGCCGGGGCGGTCATGAGCAGGTCACGTGTTACACGAAAATACAAGCAAAAAGTGTAAATCGGATTGGAGTTTGTTTCGAAAATTGAAGGCCGGGCTCCCGAATTCTTTTATTTGCCAGCCGTAGCGCGCGTAAGGAGTCTCTTCACCAGAGGCATGATGCGCTCGACGATCACTGCGACGCCGTCCGCCGTCGGATGAATTCCGTCCGCCAGATTGAGCGACGCATCGCCGGCTACCCCATCGAGGAAGAACGGATAGAACAGCGCGTCGTGCTTCTCCGCCAGCTCGCGGAACACGGTCTCGAACTCCGTCCCGTATTCCTGACCAAGATTGGGCGGCGCCAGCATCCCCGCTAGCAGGACCGGCACCCCCCGCTCGCCCACCGTTGTCAGGATCGCGTCGAGGTTGCGCCGCGTCTCGGCCGGATCGAGGCCGCGCAAACCGTCATTGGCGCCAAGTTCGAGGATCACGGCATGCGGATCGGAGGCGAGTGCCCAGTCGAGCCTAGCCCGGCCGCCGGCGGAGGTGTCGCCGGAGACGCCCGCATTCACCACTTCGGCCTCGATCCCCTCGGCGGCCAAAGCGCGCTGCAGCTGGTCGGGAAAGCTCTCGCCGGGCGGCAGGCCGTAGCCCGCCATCAGGCTGTCACCGAGGCCGAGAATCCGGGTTTCGGCATCCGCCGGCGCGCCTGCCACGTAGAGAAGGACGAGAAAGGCCGCGAGGGACGCCAATACGCGGGAGATGGCGGTTCTCCGCCGCTTCACGGTGTTGCAATGCAAAACTATGGCCCCATATCCCGATGATGCGCGATTTCCGCGTATATTCGCCTGCACTGGCGCGCCCGGCCGACGGAACTTGGAAGAGGAACTCATGGCACTTATCCGGCTATCCGACCTGCACCTTAACCTGAGGAGCGGGGCCGGTGAGGTCAATATCCTCCGGGGAATCGATCTCGAAGTGAACGAGGGCGAGACCGTCAGCATCGTGGGTCCGTCCGGGGCAGGGAAGTCGACCCTGATGATGGTCATGGGCGGGCTGGAGCAGGCGAGCACCGGCAGCGTTTCGGTCGCGGAGCACGATCTTTCCGCCATGAGCGAGGACGCGCTCGCCGAGTTCCGTCGCGACACGGTGGGGATCGTCTTCCAGGCCTTCCGCCTCGTGCCGACCATGACGGCGCTGGAGAATGTAGCCATACCGCTGGAACTCGCGGGCCACCGCGACGCCTTTGCGCTCGCGGGCGAGAGCCTGGAGCGGGTAGGACTGGGGCACCGGGTGACGCACTACCCGGACCAGCTCTCCGGCGGCGAGCAGCAGCGCGTCGCCATCGCCCGCGCCTTCGTCACCCGGCCGAAACTGCTGCTGGCGGACGAGCCGACCGGCAATCTCGACGGCTCCACCGGCGACCGGATCATGGAACTGCTTTTCGAGTTGAGTGAGAGGCACGGCACTACCCTGGTGCTGATCACCCACGATATGGGGCTCGCCGAGCATTGCGCGCGTGTCATCTCCATGGCCGACGGCAGGATCGTGAACGATACCGGCGCGCGGCCCGTGCGCGCGGTGACGGATAAGCCGGACGCGGCGGGCGAGCGGCAGCGCGCCTGATGAAAACCCTTCCCATCGCCCTCAGGATCGCCCGGCGCGAGCTTCGTGGCAGCGCCGCGTCCTTCCGTGTCTTTCTCGCCTGTCTTGCCCTCGGCGTGGCGGCCATGGCGGGTGTCGGCTCCGTGTCCTCCGCCATGATGGCCGGCGTCGAACGCGATGCGCGCGAGATCCTCGGCGGCGATATCGATATCCGCTTCACCCACCGCGAGGCGACGGACGCGCAGCAGGCCTGGTTCCGCGAAAGCGGCACTGTCGCCGAGACGGTGGAGATGCGCGCCATGGCCCGCAAGGCCGACGGCGGCCGCCGCACCCTCGTGGAACTGAAGGGCGTCAGCGCGAGCTATCCGCTGTTCGGAGACATGGAACTGGAGGGTGGAGCCGCGTTGCAGGAAACTCTCGCGGCGCGTGACGGTGTTTACGGCGCCGTGGTCGACAGTGCGCTGGCGGCACGGCTGGACCTGGTGCCCGGCGACCGGCTGAAAATCGGCGAGGCGGAAGTCGAGGTGCGCGACACGATCGCCAAGGAGCCTGACCGTGCCGTCAGTTTCGCCTCTTTCGGCCCGCGCGTGATGATCCCGGCGGCGGCGCTGCCCGAAACCGGCCTGGTGCAGCGCGGCAGCCTGATCCGATTCCACTACCGCATCGCGCTTGCGCCCGGAACGAATGCGGCCGACTGGATCGAGGAGACCAACGCAGCGTTCCCGGATGCCGGCTGGCGCATTCGTGGCGTCGACCGCGCCGCACCGGGTTTTGACCGGTTCATCTCCCGCGTCACCCAGTTCCTCACGCTTGTCGGGCTGACGGCACTACTGGTCGGCGGCGTCGGCATCGCCAATGCGGTCCGGAGCTTCCTCGATCGCCGGATGGCGACCATCGCCACGCTGAAATGCCTCGGGGCTTCGACCGGGACGGTCTTTACCGCCTATTTCATCCAGATTCTGGCCGTGGCGTCCGTCGGGATCGGCATCGGTCTCGTTTTCGGTGCTGTCGCGCCTCTAATCGCGGGCAAGCTGGTCTCGGGCATGCTGCCCTTCGAGGTTCCGGGCGGGATCTACTGGGGGCCGCTGCTGACCGCGGGCGCCTTCGGGTACCTCACCACCATCGCCTTCTCGCTCTGGCCGCTCGGGCGGGCCGGGTCGGTACGCGCGGCGCAGCTCTTCCGCGCGCTCATCGTGCCGCCGGGCGGGCGCCCGGCGATGCGCTACATCGTCTGGAGCGCGCTCAGCGCCGCCGCGCTTGCGGTCCTCGCGATGGTGGCGACCGACGATCCGAAGCTCGCGGGGTATTTCATCGCCGGGGCGGTGGGCGTCCTGCTGCTCTTCGGCGGCGGGGCCCAGCTGATCGTCCGCGCGGCCCGCGCCGCGCCGACGCCGAAACGGCCGGACCTGCGCCTCGCGGTGGCGAACCTGCACCGCCCCGGCGCGCCGACCGCGAGTGTGATCCTCTCGCTCGGGCTCGGTCTCACCGTGCTGGTCGCGATCGCGCTGGTGGAGGCCAATCTCGCCCGCCAGCTGAAGGAGCAGATCCCGGAAAAGGCGCCGTCCTATTTCTTCATCGATATCCAGCCGCACCAGGTCGAGGGCTTCATCGAGACGGTGGAGAGCGTTCCGGGCATCACCAAGATGGAGCGCACGCCGATGGTGCGCGGGCGGATCGTCGAGATCGCCGGCGTGCCCGCTGGCGAACGCAAGGTCGACCCGGACGTGCAATGGACCATCAACGGCGACCGGGGCCTCACCTATGCCGCGACGCCGCCGCCGGGAACAGACCTGGTGGAGGGCGAGTGGTGGCCGGAAGACTACAAGGGGCCGCCGTTGATCTCCTTCGACGCGGAGATCGCGCGCGGATACGGCATCGGTGTCGGCGACGCCATCAAGCTGAACGTGCTCGGGCGGGAGATCACCGCGACGGTGCACAATCTGCGCAATATCGAGTGGCAGTCGCTGGGGATGAACTTCGTCTTCGTCTTCGCACCCGGAACGCTCGAGGCGGCGCCGCACAGCATTATTTCGACGGTTTACGCGGAAACACCGGAGGCCGAGGAGGCGGTGCAACGCGCCGTGACAGACCGGTTCCCGAACGTCTCCGCGATCCGGGTAAAGGATGCGCTCGACAATGCGAGCCGGATCATGGACGCGGTTGGGATTGCCATCCGCATCACTGCCTCGGTGACATTGCTGGCGGGCGTGCTGGTGCTGGCAGGCGCCGTGATCTCAGGCCACCAGCGGCGGATCTACGATGCCGTGGTGCTGAAGGTGCTGGGCGCGACCCGGCGCAAGGTGCTGACGGCCTATGTCATGGAGTACGGCCTGCTCGGGCTCGCGACCTCGCTGGTCTCGGCGCTGATCGGCACGGCTATCGGCTATCTGGTGATCTCGCAGATCATGCGGGCCGATTTCGCCTTCGATACGGTCTCGGTCGTCGCGACGGCAACGCTGTCCACCCTGCTCACCATCGGTCTCGGTCTCGTCGGCACCTGGAGCGCGCTCTCCCAGAAAGCGGCGCCGCTGCTCAGAAACGAATAGATCCTTTCGGTTCGGGGTATGGCGGAAGACGCGGTGCCGATTGAGGATCAGGTCTTACGGATGGGCTCAGCAGGTATGGGGGCAAGAATGAGCGTGCAGCGTATTGCGTCTTTTTCCGAGAGGAATGCCGGAGGCAATCCGGCCGGAGTGATGATTGCCGACAACCTTCCGTCGGTGGCGGAGATGCAGCGCATCGCCGCAGAGGTCGGATTCTCCGAAACGGCATTCGCCGAGCCGGAGGGGGACAGCTGGCGGGTGCGGTATTTCTCGCCCGGTTCCGAGGTGCCGTTCTGCGGCCACGCGACGATTGCGCTCGGTGCCGCGCTTGCGATGAGGGAAGGCGACGGAGTATTCCGGCTGTCGCTCAACGAAGCGGATATTACCGTCGAGGGGCGCAACGAGAACGGTGTGTCTTCGGCCGCGTTGCAGTCACCGCCGACGCGCAGTTCCCCGGCCTCTCGGGAGATCGTATCCGAAGTTCTGGGGCTGTTCGGCTATTCCGCGGACGACCTGTACGACGGTATGGCGCCGGCCTGGATCCATGGCGGGGCGGACCATTTCCTGCTGCCGTTGAAATCCCGCGAGGCCTTGGCCGGCATGACATACGACCTTGAGGCGGGGCGCAGTCTGATGAACCGGGAAGGCTGGGTCACCATCATGCTGGTCTGCCCCGAAAATCCGACCAGCTTTCACGCACGCAACGCCTTCGCCTCCGGCGGCGTCTATGAGGATCCTGCCACCGGTGCCGCGACGGCGGCCTTTGCGGGTTATCTGCGGGATATCGGCTGGCCGCATGGCGGGAGGATCGAGATCCGGCAGGGTGAGGACATGGGCATGCGCTCGCGTATCCATGCCGAGATCCCGGCGGAACCGGGAAGCTCCATCCGGGTCTCGGGCGAGACCCGGATAATGAGCGAAGGTTAGCTATTCAGGACCGCCATTCCGGGGGCTGTACCCTCCAGGCTTGGATCGGGTGTAACGACGAACAGCGTCACGTCGATATTGTTTCGGGTCGCGTTGGAGTAGGGGCAGACCAGGTGAGCCTCGCCGACGAGGTCCTCCAGCGCTTCCTTGTCGGCACCCGGCATCGAGATTGCCAGCGAAACCTCGAGACCGAACCCGCCTTCGGCGCGCGGACCGATGCCGACTTCTGCGCAGACGGTCGTGTCCTCGCCGATCTTCAGGCCTGTCTGCTTTTGGGCGGAGACGAACTTCATCGCTCCTAGGAAGCATGCCGCATAACCGGCCGCGAAAAGCTGCTCCGGATTATTGCCGGTTCCGCCGGCCCCGCCGAGTTCCCTCGGTGTCGAAAGTGTCACTTCGAAAGCGCCGTCGTGGGTTTTGGCCTTGCCGTCACGACCACCGTTCGCGAAGGCGATGGTCCTGTAGAGAACATCAACGGACATTGTTAAACTCCTTAATAAGCGATTAAATCGTGCACGATATAAATAACAATCAAACCTCATGAGTCAAGGCTTGCGATTTAATCGTGCGCGCTTAAATTTGGGGGGGAGATCAGAAATGGAGAGAATCATGTCCGCAATATCCGCCGACCAGGCTGCTTGTCCGGCCCTGAAGGACATGCTCTGCTTCGCCCTCTACAAGGCGCATCATGCGATGAACCGGGTCTACAAGCCGCTTCTCGGCGAGTTGGGGCTTACCTATCCGCAATATCTCGTGCTGATCGCGCTCTGGGAGCGGGACGGACAAAAAGTGGGTCAGCTCGGCGAGACCCTGCATCTGGAATCGAACACGCTGACCCCGCTCTTGAAGCGGCTGGAAGGGGCGGGGCTTGTCGTACGGCGGCGGGCGGCCAATGACGAACGTCAGGTGATGGTATCCCTGACCCCGGCCGGCAAGGACATGCGAAAGAAGTCGGAGGGCGTGGCCCAGTGCATCTTCGACGCGCTGCACATGGCGCCGGAAGAGTTCCGGCCGCTGGTCTCCGGCGTGAACGCGGTTGCCGACACGCTTGTCGCCGGCCGTGAAGATTGAACGGCGCCGCCTTTTTCTTGGCCCAATCCTCGGTATCATGAGGCGTCCTGACGAAGGAGCCGACCCATGATGAAGACGAAGCCGATCATCCTGCTACTTGCTCTGGGAATTGCCGTCGCCGCAGTCCCCGTACGCGCCGCTTCCGACGAGGCGCCCGCCGATACGATCGAGCGTGGCGCGCAACTGGTCATCGACGGTCTCCGCGCCTTCTTCTCTTCCATTCCACAGTACGAAGCACCGGAAGTGCTGCCGAACGGCGATATCATCATTCGCCGGGTGCAGCCGAAGGCGGACGACGGGGAACCGGAGGAGAAGGAAGATGACGGTCCGGGGCTGAAACTCTGAAACACCTTCTCCCGGAACGATGCCCGGCAAACCGCGGGGCTCGGACGGACGGGGAAAAACGGCCTGCTGACGACCGGGCCGGTAGCCAAAAATGTTCCGGATACAAGGCTTAAGCATTCGCTTACGCACGCTCCCGTAAGCGGAAGGCGCATTCGGAAGGGATGAGGACATCTCCATCTCTAGCTCACCGGCGCAGATCGGCGTCCGGGCGAATGCAACAAATGGAGCCTCTCATGAAAAAGACGATCCTCGGCCTCGCGGCCGCCGCACTGATTGCTCTTCCGCTGGCCGGACAGAGCCTCGCCAGTTCCCATTCGACATCAAAGGCCAAGATGCTAAGTGAGGAGCAGATCGGCGAGATGCTCGCGAAGAATGGCTACAAGGTGATCCGCATAGAACGTGAGCGTGACGAAGTTGAAGTCTACGCCACCCAAGGCGGCGAGAAATGGGAACTCAAGCTCGATCCGAAGACCGGGAATGTCCTGCGCAAGGAGCGTGAGGACTGATGACCGCGACAGGCCGGACGGACCGGCGGGTCTGGGATCCGCTGGTCCGGGTTACGCATTGGGTCATCGCGCTCGCGGTGCTTCTCAACTATGCGATCGTGGACGAGGAATCGGTTGTCCACGTCTGGGTTGGCTACACGGCGTTGGCGATGCTCGGCCTGCGTGTGATCTGGGGCTTTGTCGGCACCGAGCCGGCACGTTTCAGCTCTTTCCCGCCCGACCCGTCGGCCGCGCTCGCCCATTTGCGCGAGATGTTTTCGCGCCCGCGCCAGGCACACAGTTCGCACAACCCGCTCGGGGCGCTGATGGTCTACGCACTATGGGCCACGTTGTTCACGGTCGGGGGCACGGGTATGGTGCTCGACGTTGTCGGCGAACACGGCTTGCTCGGCGAGGCTGCGGAAGAAATTCATGAAGTCGCGGCGACGCTGCTCGTCGTTCTGGCGGCTTTCCATGTCGGCGGGGTGGTTCTCGAGTCGCGCCTCACCGGGACAAATCTGGTACGCCGAATGACGTGGCATCCTCGCGGCAGGCCGGGGGATGGCTGAAAGGGGAGCTTGTGAAAGATCGGGAAAAGGGCGGCGGCCCGCTCGGCGGGACATACGGCCTGGCAGCGCTTATCGTCATGCAGTCGCTTTGCGCGGTTTTTTTCATTGCCGACGCGGTCGAGGATATCCGCACGGAGCCGCTCAATTGGCATGACGGGTTCGAGGCGGTCGTCGCATTGGCGCTGATCATTGGCGTGGTGTTCGGAGCCAGGGAAATGCGCCGGGTTCTCGATCGAGCGGGCCGGGCCGAGGCTGCCGTGTCGGCCGCGTCCGGGGCGCTCGGCGAGATGATTGCCGGCCATTTCGATCGGTGGCAGCTGACGGACGCGGAGCGGGATGTGGCTCTGTTGGCGATCAAGGGTTTCGAGATATCCGAGATTGCGGGCCTCCGGAACACTGCGCCGAGCACCGTGCGAGCGCAATTGACCCGGGTCTATGCCAAGGCCGGGGTCGCAGGACGCTCCCAGCTGGTCAGCCTTTTCATCGACGATCTGCTCGGCGGGCCGCTCGCCGGTCTGGACATGCCGGAAGCGGAACGGTTGGACAGAAATGCTAGCTGAGGTCGGCGACGGTTGCCCCGGCAGCATCCCGCAAGGCCAGGGGCTCCGTTTCGAACACCGCGTTCGGCGCCCCCGCCGCGGCCCAGACGGTTTCGAAACCGAGCAGGGCTTCGTCCATCCAGGTCTCGACCGGAACCAGGTGGCCGATCGGTGCGACGCCGCCGATGGCGAAGCCTGTGACCTCGCGGACTTCCTTCGGGTCTGCCCGCTCCAACGGTTCGCCGGCTAGCGCGGTGGCCTTTGCGAGATCGACCTGATTGCTGCCGGAGACCAGGAGCAGTTTCAGTGCGCCGCTTTCCGCGCCTTTGAATATCAGCGATTTCACGATCTGTGCGACCTCGCAGCCACAGGCCGCGGCCGCTTCCTCGGCGGTGCGGGTCGAGTCAGGCATGCGCAGGATTTCAGTGGCCAAGCCGGCCGCTTCAGCGGCCGCCTTCACCCGGTTAACGCTCTTGCTCATATGGTTTCGTCTCTCAGAATAGACTTGCGGAGCCAGTGGAGCGCAGGTGTGGCCGGACCGTCAATCGTGGCAATGGACGCGGTCGGCAGCAGCGCACCGTACCCGGCGTGTTCGCCTGTCAGACGACAGCTTCTTTTTCCGGTTCGGTTCGGGTGGGATGGAAAACAAAAAAAGCGTCCCGCAATGTCCGTTGCGGGACGCTTTCTCTTGAGGCTGAAGTCAGATGATCGCGAAATCCGATGCGCTCAATTCGCTCGGAGCGACCCCGATAAGCGTTACGGTATTGTCCCCTCCGAGAGAGATGACCGCGTCGCCATTCTCGGTCGCGCTGATACGCGACAACAGCTCCTGAACGCTTTCCGGGCCGTCGTCCGCATCGCCTTCGACATCGATCGGGTCCCACGCGATCACGTCACCGCCGTCAGGGTCGAAATCGATGATCGTGTCCCGCCCAGACTGACCGGCAAAGACGAATGTATCGGCTCCGGCGCCACCGGTTAGCTGATCGTCGTGACGGCCACCGTTCAGGACGTCGTTCCCGTCACCGCCGTTGATCGTATCGCTGTCTTTTCCGCCGTGGATCCAGTCGTTGCCGGCGCCGCCGTCGAGACTGTCGTCGCCGAGATTGCCATAGATGCGGTCGTCGCCATTACCGCCGAGGGCGACATCGTCGTTCTGTCCTCCGTAGAGAATATCAAGGCCGTCATCCCCGTGGAGATGGTCCGCGCCGATATTTCCGTAGAGGATGTCGTCGTCGTCCTCGCCGTACAGATCGTCATCGCCATCGCGCCCATAGAGCAGGTCCGACCCGATTCCGCCGTACAAATCGTCGTCGCTGTCATGACCCTCCAGAAGGTCATCGTCGAGATCGCCGTAATCGTCGTCGTCGTGATCGCTGTCGTGATCATCGTCGTCGTCGTCGTCATCCTCGAGGTCGAGGTCTCCGAACAACTTTTCGACCCAATCGTCGTCAAGTTCGTCGAAGTCAGCCATTGGATTCTCCTCGGCTCAATTTGCGGCATTGGCCGCCCTATCGCGCCGATATTGGCATCCGAACCTGACGTGAACCTGACAGCTTGAAGTTTTAGGTGAAACGGATGATCGCCTCGAACCCGTCTTCCCGGCCGGTGGCCGGAGACCTGAGTTCGAGCTCGCCTCCGGCCTGGGCAACGATAGTCTTCACGATCGCGAGACCTAGGCCGCTACCTTCGGCACGAGAGGATCCGCGAGAGAACCTCTCGGCAAGGCGATGCAGTTTTTCCGGCGGTACGATCGCGCTTTCGTTGATGACGCGTACCGAGCGGTCCCGTCCGATCGATATCGTGACGATCCCCTCCTTCGCACCGTGTACCAGCGCATTTTCGATCAGATTCCTCAAGGCGATCGCAAGCGTATCGAGATCGGTCTCGACAACATCCAGGTTTTCGTCGGCGGTATCGTCGACAAGTTCGACCCGGTCCGCATACGAAGGTTTTCGATTGAACTCGTCTACGAGATAACGTGCTACGTAGCTGAGTTTCATCGGCTCGCGCTTCAGTGCCACCCCTGCCTCTGCCCGCGAGAGCTGCAGCAGTTTCTCGACCAGGCCGCCCAGTTCCTTAAGAATTTCTTCTATCCGGTTCGCCCGTTCGACGGCCGGCGCGTGCTGCAGGTCTGCTTTCAGACGTGAGACTTGCGCCAGCGCGGACGCGACCGGCGTCCGCAGTTCATGAGCGCTGTTGGCGGCGAACGCGCGTTCTGCCTCCAGAGACTTCTGGAGACGCTCCAGCAACCGGTTTACATCCCCCACGATCGGGCTCAGTTCCTGCGGGAGAGGTCCGTCGTCGATAGGCGCCATGTTGCCGCCTCCGCGAGACGCTATGTCCGCGCGGACGCTCGCGATCGGAAACAGGGTTCCCGAGACGAAGCAACGAACGATGAAGGCCGAGAGCGGCAGCAATACGAACAGCGGGACGGTCAGCGTCAGCACCAGATTGAAGAGCGCCTCGTTCCGGTGACCCGAGGATTCCGCGACCTGGATGAAGATATCCCCGTCGGCATTCACCTCGGTATAGACGCGCCAGCCATTTCGGTCGGCATAACCTGGGATCAGGGGAGCGAGGAAGCCCTGACGGGGGGCGTCGTGCGAGCGGATGAGCACCCGGCCGTCCGAAGCCCGGATCTGGTATATGAGATATTCTTCATGCTCGGCGACAACGACGCCCTCGCGGATCTCGCGCGACCAGTCCGTGGGAGCTCCCCGCTGCCTCAGATCGTCGGCGGCAAGCGGTAGCAAACGTTGTGCGGTTTCCTGAAGGGCGCTGTCGAACACTTCGTTGAATTCGTGTCGAACGACGAACGTGGAAACGACCGTCGCAGCGATCCAGAGGGCTGCGATGGCTGCGCTCAAGCGGACGGTCAGGCGTTGTGTCAGGCTCCAACTCGCCATGCTCAGATCACCAGCTTGTAGCCGACGCCACGTTGTGTGCCGATCGCCTCAGCGCCCAGCTTTTTCCTCAGGCGGCTGATATGCACCTCCACCGCATTGCTTTCGACCTCCTCGCCGAACTCGTAGAGCGCTTCTTCGAATTTCTCCTTCGATACGATGGCACCGGGGCGCCAGGAGAGGAGGTCGAGTATTGCCCATTCACGACGTGTGAGAGTGATCTCCTCGCCGGATCTCCAAACCAGTTTTGCCGTCAGGTCGATCGAAATGTCACCGATATCGGTTACGGGCTTCAGGTTTCCGGAATAGCGTCTGATCACCGCTTGTATGCGCGCTGACAGCTCTTCCAGGTCGAAAGGCTTTACGAGGTAATCGTCCGCGCCGGCATTGAGCCCCGCGATCCGATCGCTGATCTGGTCCTGCGCGGTAAGGATGAGGACCGGACAGTCATTGCCTCGTTCCCGGATGGACTTGAGCAGACTGACGCCTTCTCCGTCCGGCAAATTCAGATCCAGGAGCAAAAGCTCGTAATCTGTTGCCGCCGCCGCGGCGTCCCCGTCCGCGAGAGTTTGCGCCCAATCGACAGCATGGCTCTCGCTTCTAAGGTGTTCCTGGACAGCCGCTCCGAGATGTTGTTCGTCCTCAATCAGCAGTATGCGCACGCGTGATCTCTTTCAGTTGCTTGCAATAACAAGCCGATCCGCCCATGCGGCACACCTTCCGGCAATACCCTCTGAAATGCAAATATTCAAAAATCGAGATATGTCCCGGCACCGCACAGCGGTCTTCTTGGTCGGCCGCTGAAGAGATGACAGTGCCGAGACAGTTGCTCCTGGCCCTGTTACTCGGCCGCGTCCTGATAGGCCTCCACCGGCGGGCAGGAGCAGATCAGGTTCTTGTCGCCGTAGGCCTGGTCGATCCTGGCGACCGGCGGCCAGTATTTCCCCTCGCGCAGGGACTTTATCGGGAAGGCGCCGCGCTCGCGGGAATATTTCCGCTCCCAATTGTCCGCCATCAGGTCGCCGGCGGTATGCGGTGCATGGGCAAGCGGGCTGTCCTCATAAGCGTAAGTCCCGCCTTCAATTTCCGCTATCTCCGCGCGGATCGCGATCATCGCCTCGCAGAACCGGTCGAGCTCGGAGAGCGGCTCGCTCTCGGTCGGCTCGATCATCAGCGTGCCGGCGACCGGGAAGGACATCGTCGGGGCGTGGAACCCATAATCCATCAGCCGCTTGGCGACATCGTCGACGGTGACCCCGGTGGCGTCCTTCAGCGGGCGGAGATCGATGATGCATTCATGCGCCACCAGCCCGTTCTTGCCCTTGTAGAGCACCGGGAAATGCGCCTCGAGACGTTGCGCGATGTAGTTGGCCGAAAGGATCGCCACCTCGGTTGCCTTGCGGAGTCCGTTGGCGCCCATCAGCTCGATGTAGCTCCAGGAGATCGGCAGGATGCCGGCGCTGCCGTAGGGCGCCGCGCTGACGGGTCCGATCGCGCTTTCCGGCGCGCCGAGATTGCGGTGGCCGGGCAGGAAGGGGGCGAGATGTTCGCCGACGCCGATCGGGCCGACGCCGGGGCCGCCGCCGCCATGCGGGATGCAGAAGGTCTTGTGCAGATTCAGGTGGCTGACGTCGGAGCCGAACTGGCCCGGCTTGCAGATCCCGACCATGGCGTTGAGGTTCGCGCCGTCCATATAGACCTGTCCGCCATGTTCGTGGATCAGGTCGCAGATCTCGGTGATGGTTTCCTCGAAGACGCCGTGGGTCGAGGGATAAGTGACCATAAGCGCGGCGAGGCTGGAACTGTGCTGTTCCACTTTCGCCTTCAGGTCTTCCATGTCGACGTTGCCGTTCTGGTCGCATTTGACGACCACGACCTTCATGCCGGCCATTGCCGCCGATGCCGGATTGGTGCCGTGCGCCGAGCTCGGGATCAGGCAGATATCGCGGCCGCCCTCGCCGCGGCTCTCGTGATAGGCGCGGATCGCCAGCAGGCCGGCATATTCGCCCTGGGAGCCTGCGTTCGGCTGCAGCGAAACCGCGGCGTAGCCGGTGATTTCCGCCAGCATGCGCTCCAGTTCGGCGATCATCTGGTGATAACCCTCGACCTGGTCGCGCGGGGCGAAGGGATGGATGTCGGAAAAGGCGGCCCAGGTGACCGGGATCATCTCGGTGGTCGCATTGAGCTTCATGGTGCAGGAGCCGAGCGGGATCATCGAGCGGTCGAGCGCCACGTCCTTGTCCGCGAGACGGCGCAGGTAGCGCAGCATCTCGGTCTCGGAATGGTAGGTATTGAAGGCCGGATGGGTAAGGAAATCGCTTTTGCGCACGAGGCTTTCCGGCAGCGCGTCCGGCGTGCGGGCGGAGACGCCCTCGTAGGTCAGCTCCTTCATCGAGTCGAAGGCCATCATGGCCCAGAGCCGCTCGACCAGTTCCTTGGTGCAGGTCTCGTCGAGCGAGATGCCGACCCGGTCGTCGAAGATCCGCAGATTGACGCCTTCGATGCGGGCCGCCTCGATGACGGAACCGGTCCAGTCGTCGGTTTTGACGATGATGGTGTCGAAGAAATTGTCATGCGCGATGGTGTAGCCGAGTTCGCGCAGGCCCTGGGCGAGGATCGCGGTGCGGCGATGCACCCGGCGGCCGATTTTCCGTAGGCCGTCGGGCCCGTGATAGCAGGCATAGGCGGCGGACATGACGGCGAGCAGGACCTGGGCGGTGCAGATATTGCTGGTCGCCTTCTCGCGTCGGATGTGCTGTTCGCGGGTCTGCAGGGCAAGCCGATAGGCCTTGTCGCCGTTGCGATCGACCGAGACGCCGACGATGCGTCCCGGGATGGAGCGCTTGTACTCGTCCCTGGTTGCGAAATAGGCGGCGTGCGGCCCGCCGAAGCCAAGCGGCACTCCGAAGCGCTGGCTGGTGCCGATGGCGACATCGGCGCCGAACTCTCCGGGAGGGGTGAGCTGGGTCAGCGCGAGAAGGTCGGCCGCGACCACGGCAAGGGCTCCCTGCGCATGGGCTTTTTTGACGATGGCGGCATAGTCCCCGACCGCGCCGTTCGTGTCCGGATATTGCAGCAGGATGGCGAAGGCGTCTTCCGGCAGCACGTCGGTCTCGTCGCCGACGGTGACCGTCACGCCGATCGGTTCGGCGCGGGTCTTCAGCACGTCGATGGTCTGCGGATGGCAATTCTGTGAGACGAAGAAGACGTCGCCCTTGTTCTTCGCCGCCTTCTTGGCGAAGGCCATGGCTTCGGCCGCGGCGGTCGCCTCGTCGAGCAGGGAAGCGTTGGCGATCTCCAGGCCGGTCAGGTCGCCGATCATGGTCTGGAAGTTCAGCAGCATTTCCAGGCGGCCCTGGCTGATCTCCGGCTGGTAAGGTGTGTAGGCGGTATACCAGGCCGGATTCTCCAGAATGTTTCGCAGGATGACGGCCGGCACGCGGGTGCCGTAATAGCCCATCCCGATCAGCGTCCGGTTCACCGTGTTGTTGTTGGCATATTGCCGGAGCTTCTGCAGCACCGCGCTTTCCGTCTGGGCGGGCGGCAGGTCGAGCGGGTCCTTCGAGCGGATCTTCGCCGGCACCGCGGCATCGATCAGGGCGTCGAGGCTCTCGTAGCCGAGCGCGTCGAGCATCTCCGCCTGTTCCTCCGGGCTCGGCCCGATATGGCGGCGAATGAACTCTTCGCTTTCTTCCTGCTCGGCGAAAGCCAGCCTGTTATCCGTCATCGCGTTCATCGCGTCAGCTCCTTCCGGCCGCTCGGCCGTGCATCATTCTTCACTTTGTTGGGGTACGGCCTCATCCGTCGGACAAGGCCGTACCCGTAGGTCAGGCCTCGGTGTGGGCCTTGTAGGCGTCCGCATCCATCAGGGCGTCGAATTCGGCCTTGTCGGAGATCTTGATCTTGTAGAACCAGGCAGCGCCCTCGGGATCGCTGTTCACCATGTCGGGTGTGTCGGCGAGCGCGTCGTTGGCCTCGATCACCTCGCCGCCGACGGGTGCGTAGAGCTCGCTCGCGGCCTTCACGGATTCGACGACCGCGGTCTCGTCGCCCTTGGCGACCTGCTTGCCGACATCGGGCACTTCCACGAAGACCACCTCGCCGAGCTGTTCCTGGGCGAAGTCGGTAATGCCGACGGTGCCGATCTCGCCGTCGAGATCGATCCATTCATGGTCTTCGGTAAAGCGGCGTTCGCTCATATGTCTGATCCCCTCAGGTGCTTTGTTTTCAACGTTTGTAGCCATTCGGGACGAACGGCATCTTGGCAGTACGTGCGGGAAGCGCTTTCCCGCGAACGACAACATTTACGGCGCTTCCGGCGGCGGCATGCTCCGATGCCACGTATCCCATCGCGACCGGCGCCTCGAGGCTGGGCCCGAAACCGCCGCTGGTGATGGCGCCGATGGTGGTGCCGTCCGGCGCCTGGATCTCGGTGCCCTCGCGGGCCGGTGCGCGGCCTTCCGGCAGGATGCCGACGCGCCTGCGGCTCGTGCCCTCGGCGATCTGTTTCTGGATCACGTCGGCGCCGGGGAAGCCCCCTTCCTCGCGCCGGCGCTTGCCGATCGACCAGGTGAGCGCGGCCTCGACCGGGGTCGTGGTCTCGTCGATATCGTGCCCATAGAGGCAGAGCCCGGCCTCGAGCCGGAGCGAATCGCGCGCGCCGAGGCCGATTGCCTCGACATCGTCCTGCGCCAGCAGCTTGCGGGCGAGGGCTTCGGCCTGATCGGCGGGTGCCGAGATTTCATAGCCGTCCTCGCCGGTATAGCCGGAGCGGGTGACAAGGCATTTCGCTCCGTCCACGTCGATCCATTTGCCGGTCAAAAACTGGAGTGTTGCAACTTCTGGAGCTAGAGCGGAAAGGGCAAACTCAGCGCTAGGGCCCTGCAAAGCGAGCAATGCTCGGTCATCATGGGAGATAACAGGGCCTGTGAGGCTCTCGCTCATGTGCTTGATGTCGAGATTCTTGCAGGCGGCGTTCACGACAACCATCAAACCTCTTTCGAGGCGAAAAACCATTAGGTCGTCAAGAATGCCGCCGTTCTCGTTGGTGAACATCGTGTAGCGCATTTGGCCGACTTCAAGTGACTGAAGATCGCCAGGTACCAACTGTTCAAGATCGCGAGCGGCATTTGGATCAGGCAGTTCGACCTGTCCCATATGCGAGACGTCGAAGAGGCCCGCCTTGGCGCGGGTATGCAGGTGCTCGGCCTTTACGCCCATGGGGTACTGCACCGGCATCTCGTAGCCGGCGAACGGCACCATCTTGGCGCCGAGTTCCGCATGCAGATCGTGAAGGGGAGTCTTCAGAAGGTCGGTGTCGGCCATAAATCTCTCCGGTCAGCGTAAAGGCGCCCCGGCCAAAGACCGGAACCAACCCCCTCTGTCGCTAACCTGAGAGATTCACCCGGGGAACTCTGTCCCGGGCTTTCACCGTGGGTGAGGCGGTTTCCCGCCTGCTTTCCAGATTGTCCTCGCCTCGAAGTCCTTTTGCCTGAGAGTTTCCGGGGGCGGTTGCTCCTTCGGCGCCGGCCCAGTCGCAGATAGCGGGCCGGTCTCTCCCTCGAGGGTCGTCGGTATTTCCGCGGAGGATAATCGTGCACGCTGGAAAAGGAAAGGGCGATGCGAGCGTCGTTTATACCAACCCGCTGGACGCCAAGTTTTCCCTGGGCAACGGTCGCCCCAGGCGGCGTCAAGTATCGCCGTCAGCTGGCGGAGAGGGTGGAGAATGAACGGAGAATTCGTGGTTCGTCCGGCCGAGGAGGCAGACTCGAATGACATCAGCGATGTCATCGCCGCGACGGTCCGCGAGTCGAATGCGATGGATTATTCTCGCGAAACGATCGAGACGGTGGTCGCGAGCAGCGGCCCCGTGCGCATGAGGGAACTGATCCTCGAGGGCGCGTTTTTCGTCGCTGAGCAAGGCGGTCGAATCGTCGGCGTCGCGGGGCTGGTCGACGATACGGTGCGCCGCTTGTTCGTTCTTCCCGAGTTCCAAGGCTCCGGCATCGGCCGCGATCTTCTTACCGCCCTGGAGAATGCGGCCGTTCACAGGGGCGTCCGGGTTCTACGCGTGAATTCCTCGCTGACCGCGGTCCGCTTCTATCGAAAGCTCGGATTCGCTGACGGGGGAGAGGAGTGCCTTAACGGCACGCGCTTCGTCAGAATGAGCAAGGCTCTGGCGGGTGAGTGAGCGCTCTCGGTTGCACGGGCGGCGATTGACGACGCAACTCTGCCAGTTGGTGGTGATGCTGCCCCAGAACCATCGGTTCAGCCGTTATTGGAGTGATGCCGGCTCCACCAGTCGCGCATCGCATAGAAAACGTCCCTGAGGTCGAGAGCGAGCGGCGTCGCGGTGTATTCGACCCGCGGGGGAACTTCCGGATAGATCTTTCTGCTGACCAGTCCGTCCGCCTCGAGCGCGCGCAGCTGGTTCGTCAGCATGGTTTGCGTGATGCCGCTGACGGAGCGCTTCAGCTCTCCGAACCGCTGGGTCCCGTCGAAGATCAGAATCTGCAGGATGGTGAGCTTCCACTTGCCGCCGATCAGCTTGGCGATGTTCGGCATCGGACAGGGCAGACCTGGCGCGCAGGCACCTGGGTCGCTTGGGGCCGGGGCAGTCGTCAGGTCGAGGGAACCGGTCATTAGGCCAAGAAATCCGCATTAGTATGGTTTTCATGAGTATATAAAAAAATACTGCCTACTTGCATAGAAATACTGATCTCCGCAGCCTGCGCGCATCGAAACCTTGAGACGGAGGCAAGCGATGAGCGAAGACAATTACCAGCGCGAAATAAGGGTGAAAGCGACGCCCGGCGATGTCTATGAGGCCCTCACCACCGGCTACGCGGCCTGGTGGACGGAGCCGGACGGTGCTTTCGAGAAAGAAGGGGACGTGGTCCGGTTCGGTTTCTCGGAGCGGCACGGATACTGGACGTTCAAGGCCGTTACGCTTTCGGAGGATCGCATCGAGCTCCAATGCGTCGAGGCAAAGCATATCCATCCGGGCGGTCCGGCGGAGTTCGAACGGGAATGGCTCGGCACGCATGTGCGCTGGGAGTTCCAGGATGGTGCCGACGGAAAGACCGTCATCCGCTTCGAACACGACGGCCTCACACCTGAACTCCACTGCTACGAGGTTTGTTCCGAGGGGTGGGACATGTTTTTCGTCGACAGCCTGAAGAGCTATCTCGACACCGGCGACGGAAAGCCGTTCCGAGCCTAGCGCCGCTGGCTGCCGTTCCGGGCGAGCTTTTCCTGGGGCATCTGGAAGCCGAGCGATTTGTCGCTTGATGGAGCTCTTAGGCGCTCGCATATGGGTAAGTTGGAGCCTTCCCACACGAACGTGCCAATCGATATTCCGTAAACCTGTTTCTTCTTCCAGCCAGAGAGATGAGCCGCATGCCCCTTCGTCGCCTCTCGATTGTCGCCGCCGCGTTGCTGGTGCCGGCTCTTATCCTCGGATATCTGGTCGCTACGGGAGAAAGGGGGCTGTCTTCGAGACGTGCGTCGTCGCCCTTCCCGCCTCGGGACGTTCCGACCAACCGCATGGATCCCCAGGGAGCCCGGGAACTCGGCTGGTCCTCGGATGGGCTGGATCGTGTCCTGGATTACCTGGCCCGGCTTAGCGCCGACTCATTCGTCCTTATGACCGATGGACAGACCGTTGCGTCGCTCGGCGATCTCGCGGTTCCGTATAGCATCCACTCCGCTCGCAAAGCGCTCCTCAGCGCCGTCGTCGGACAGCATGTGGGCGACGGGCCGAACGAGATTCCTCTGGATGCGACCCTCGCGGAACTCGGGATTGACGACGATCCACCGCCGCTTACGCCGCTGCAACGGCAGGCGACAGTGCTGCATCTTCTGAAAAGCATGTCCGGGATCAATCATCCCGCCGCCGCCGAAGGCGGGTTGACTGCGGACAAGGAGCGCCGGCTCGGAGATGGGGAAAACCAGCCAGGTACGATCTGGGCGTACAACAATTGGGACTACAACGCTCTGACGACCATCTTCGAGCGACGGACAGGCGTTTCCGTCTCCGAGGGGTTCCGCGCGGGCATCGCCGAGCCAGTAGGCATGCAGGATTTTACTCCGGAGTCGGCCTCATACATCGTGGAGCCCGCCCGGTCCCGGCACCGGGCGGCCATGTTCCGGATGTCAGCGCGCGACCTTGCCCGATTTGGGCAGCTTTTTCTCGATCGGGGCGTTGTGGACGACCGCTCCATCATGCCGGTTTCTTGGGTGGATCGCATCGCAGCGGATTACGCGGAGACCGGCATCGAAGGCTTGCGAGCCGGGCATGGCTATCTCTGGTGGATCCCGTCGCGCGACACCGGCTTGCCCGAGGGAAGTTTCTGCGCTTGGGGGCTCGGCCAGCAGACAGTGTTCGTTATTCCCGCCTGGAGCACTGTGATCATCCATCAGTCCGATACGACGGAATTCCTGAAACGATGGCTGACGCTCCAGGAAGAGGGCATGGACGGTGACGCGGCACTGGAGCGAATTGTGATGGACTGCCGCATGGAGGCCGGTATGAACAGCGCGTTCTGCCGGGAACATCGGTTCACAACCAGGCGGGAGTTTAATCGGCTGATTGGCTTGATCGTTGACGCGCGCGGCTAGCCGCGCGTGAAAGACGCCATCTTTACGAGGGGGCGGCGAGAAGGTCCGGCCTGTGGCTAACGCCGCTGGCTTCGGTTATAGGCGAGCTGCTCCTGCGTCAGCTGGAAACCGATCATCACCCTGTAATTGTTCAGCGTCAGCCTGTTCGCCGGATAGGGGATCGTCGGCTCGAACTCGTCGGTGATGGCGACACGGCGCAGATTGCCCTTGAAAGGCAGGCTGGCCTCGAAGACCTCTTTGGCGATGACGGCGCCGGTTTCGTCCGCGATGGCGAGGAAGTAGGTCACGTCGGCCTTGTTGTCGCGGTTCGCCGGGCCGCGCGTGGCAACCACCTGGAAGCCTATATCCATGGCGAGCGCATCGCTGTCGAAGTTGCAGACCGCGCTGAGCGAACCGAATCGGGCATCGAACCGGACGTCCGTCAGGTCCCCGACGGCGCCGTCGGTGAACACGGTGACATGGTCGAGATCGGTCACGAAATCGGTCCTGGGGCAGCCCGGCGGCGGGCCGTCATCCGAAGAGCAGGCCGCGACGAGGGCCAGCAGTGCGAGGGATAGCGCGGCACGGGTCACGGAGCGAAGGCGCGGGCGACGGAACATGGATCAGCTCTGCTAGGGTCTGGATGCGGCTACACTAACCGGTCCGGGGCGGCCCGGCAAATGGCCCGGACGTGCACCGCCGCCGCTGCGCTCCGCTATGGACAAGTCCCGGCGGAGGGACTACATCGCGGGGCATGACCGGAGCCGATCTCACCATATTGCTGGCAACGCCGCGCGGTTTCTGCGCCGGTGTCGACCGTGCGATCCAGATCGTCGAGCGCAGCCTCGAGAAATACGGCGCGCCGGTCTATGTCCGGCACGAGATCGTGCATAACCGCTTCGTCGTCGAGGGGCTGGAGAAGAAAGGCGCCATCTTCGTCGAGGAGCTGGACCAGGTGCCGGTAGATGCGCCGGTGGTGTTCAGCGCGCACGGTGTGCCGAAATCTGTTCCGGCGGAGGCCGAGCGCCGCAAGATGGTCTATCTCGACGCCACCTGTCCGCTGGTCAGTAAGGTGCATCTCGAAGCCGAGCGGCACCTGAAGCAGGGCCGCCACATAATTCTGATAGGCCATGCCGGCCACCCGGAGGTGATCGGCACCATGGGGCAGGTCCCGGAAGGCACGATCACGCTGGTGGAAACCCGCGCCGATGCGGAGACGGTAAGCTTCGAGGGCGACCCGGAACTCGCCTTCATCACCCAGACGACGCTCTCGGTGGACGACACAGCCGAGATCGTCTCTGTGTTGCAGAGCCGTTTTCCGAAGATGGTCGCGCCGGCCAAGGAAGATATCTGCTACGCCACCACCAACCGCCAGGAGGCGGTGAAGGCGATCGCCGAGCGCTGCGACGGCATTGTCGTGATCGGAGCGCCGAATTCGTCCAACTCCAAGCGTCTGGTCGAGGTCGCCAAG
This sequence comes from Nisaea acidiphila, assembly GCF_024662015.1. Classification (NCBI taxonomy): domain Bacteria; kingdom Pseudomonadati; phylum Pseudomonadota; class Alphaproteobacteria; order Rhodospirillales; family Thalassobaculaceae; genus Nisaea; species Nisaea acidiphila. The sequence goes on from NZ_CP102480.1 coordinate 3,232,046, forward strand.
GGGCGCGGCTGCGAGAAGGCGCTGCTGATCCAGCGCGCGACCGACATCGACTGGGACTGGATGGAAGGGGTGTCCGTGCTCGGCATCACCGCCGGGGCCTCGGCGCCGGAAGTGCTGGTCGACGAGGTGATCGACGCCTGCCGCGCGCACCGCAGCGTCACCATCGAGGAGGTGACCGTCGCGCGCGAGGACGTCCGTTTCAAACTGCCCCGCGAATTAGCGAGCTGAGTCCGTGGCCGTCTATACCTCCGTTTCCGACGACGATCTCGAAACCTTCCTGAAAGCATACGATATCGGCGATCCGCTCTCCTTCGCCGGCATCGCGGAAGGGGTAGAGAACTCGAACTTCATGGTCCGCACGACGACCGGCACCTACATCCTCACGCTCTACGAGAAGCGGGTCGATCCGGATGACCTGCCGTTCTTCCTCAATCTGATGAACCATCTCTCGGCGA